>CADCIX010000020.1 GCA_902801565.1 uncultured Veillonellaceae bacterium
AGGTGCTATTTTGTTGTCAAGCAGAGCTTTTTATCCTACGCGATGCCAGTATTTTCAAGGGATTGGCTTCATTTTCGTGGTGGGAAAGTTGAGTAATATTACCTATAGTCTATCGTGTGATAGGCGAATTTCCAAGGTGCGATTTTGTAGATGTACTGTGATATTGCCGATGACCTCGTCCCCATGTGCCGTAAAACTCCGGGGGGTTGGACTTCCTGCCCAACACGCCCTAGTTCTCGCTGTCTCCAGTCCGTCCTCGTTTGACCGTGCCACCAGTTGAACAGCATCCTTGTCGCTGAGCATGGTATCGGCAATGATAGTCACAGCCGACTTGACTATGGAAGTGTCATGATTGGCAGTCACTCCCGGTGCAGTGCTGTTCCCAGGCTTCGGCTTTATCACCCGATACATCGTCTGGGGATTTTCCCGTGACAGACACCGCTTGACGGCATTGAGGCGTTTCTGTGTCTGGTGTAGCCTGTCTGCCAGTTCCTGACTGCACTTCTCTGCCTCGTCGTACGTTTGACCTTTTTGAGTTTGTTACGGTTTGGTCGGTCGTTCATCAGCAACTGATGGACGGCCTTTTGTATGCTTGTTTTTCGATCCGGGGAGTTCAGCTTTTCCATAAGCTCGGCGATACTCGGCTGCATCAGGTGCAGACCGGCATTTCTTTGCCAAGAAATCCTATGAGGAGGAAAATCCTGGCTATTTACTGGAAGCAATGGAAGAGAGTGAGGACGCGCTACCGAATGATACGTAGTTACCACCTACCGGAATGGGAGGGGCACGAAATGGCAAACTACTGTATTCCGTTCCCGGCTTCCTCTGCAATGACATCGTAAAGGGACATGACTTCCTCATGGTGTGACCGGATATATTCGAGACCGTCATTTTTCTCCTGTTCCGATGCTTCCGCAGACTGGAGTTTCTTGCCTGCCATTTCCAACGCCTTTGCGCCTTCGGAAAGTTCCTTGCATCCCACGAGGAGGGAGGTGGATTTCAGCGCATGGACGAAAATCGTATAATTTTGCCAGTCCTGCTGTTCGAAGGCAGCCTGTATTTTCTTCTTCTTTTCGTCCTTCAGGGCATGGAACATGGAGAGCACTGTTTCATAGGTGTCCTTGAGCCCTCCGTTGTAATTGAGCCCCATGGTATAGTCGATGTGGGCATCTTGCACCTTTGGGGAGGAGGTTTCCTTCTCCTCAGGCGGTTTTTCCGGCAAGGGTGCTGTTGTCTGTATCTCTTTCGGTGGCAGAGATTCCGGCAAGGGAGCCGCGGGCTGTATCTTTTCCGGGGGCAGATATTTTTGGATCATCTGCTCCAGATCAGCACCTGCCACCGGCTTGCTGAGATAGTCGGAAAAGCCGGCCGCCAGGAACATTTCCCGGGCTCCTGCGATGGCATTGGCGGTCAGGACGATGATCGGTGTGTCCTTGAATCTGCCTCCCGCGATTTCCCGGGCGCGTTTGAGGGTTTCGATGCCGTCCATACCGGGCATCATGTGGTCCAGAAGGATGATGTCGAAGGCCTGGGCTTCCATTTCCTCCAAGGCTTTCTGTCCGCTCTGGCAGGCCGTGACCTGCACCTTTGTCTGCTTCAGGAGACTCTGGACAACGAGGAGATTCATCTCATTGTCGTCCACCAACAACACTTTTGCCTCCGGTGCCACAAAACTTGCGTGGTAGGCTGCGCCGGCCTGCTGGCGTTCCTTCATGTGATAGGAGAAATTTTCGGCGGCGGGGGAGGAATCTTTCCCGGATGAAATCTTCTGGGGGAGCTGGACGCGGAAGGTGCTTCCCTTTCCATAGACGCTTTCCACCTGAATGTCGCCGTTCATCATCCGCAGGAGATTGCAGGTGATGGCGAGTCCCAGCCCTGTTCCCTCGATGCTTTGGTTCCGCACCATGTCCAGACGCTCGAACTCCTGGAACAGATGCTCCTTGTCTTCCTCCCGGATGCCAATGCCTGTGTCCGTCACGGAAATGGAAAGAAGGAGTTCATCTTTCCTGGTATGTGTACAGGAAAGCGAACAGGTCACACTGCCCTCTGGCGTGTATTTTACGGCATTGGTGAGAAGATTGAGGATGATCTGCCGGAGACGGGGGGCATCACCGATGAGATTGTTTGGCAGGTTCTCGGACACATGGATATGGAAGGCAAGCCCTTTCTCCTTGGCTCTCGGCTCGATGCTGTTCATGATGTCGTAGAGCAGGGAATCCAATTGGTAGGCGGTCTCCACCAATTTCATGTGGCCGGACTCGATTTTTGAGAAATCCAGGATGTCATTGATGAGCGCAAGGAGAGACTGCCCTGCACTTCCGATGGTCTGTGCATACTTTCGGATTTCATTCTCATGGGACTCACGGAGAATCATTTCGTTCATCCCGAGAACCGTATTGATCGGGGTTCGGATTTCGTGGCTCATGCTGGCGAGGAAATCGCTCTTTGCGTGATTCGCACGGTCTGCAATTTCCTTTGCCTCCCTGAGGGCATCGCTTTCCATCACCTTCGACTGCACCAAAAAGAGATAGATGCTGGCGGTGGCGACCAGGAGAAGGAGCATGGAAACGACGGCCAGGACCAGCTGGTGGATGCGGGACATGCTGCCTGCCACGGCTTCCCATGGAACGTAGCCGATCATGGAGCAGTTCGTCTGCGGCAGGTCCGCGCCAAAAAGAAAATATTTTCCCTGTTTGCCTTCGGAATAGACAGCCGCAGATCTGCTGCTGGCCAGCTTGTCCCGTACGCGCTTGAAATCCGACTGTATGGTATTGTCCCGGAAGAAGATGCGATCTTTTTCACTGTAGTTTGCATAGGGAACGATGAGCTGTCCTGTCCGCTCGCGGATCAGGATACGGCTTTCGGCGTTGTATTCCTCGAGGCCAAAGGTTTCCGTGAGAATATCCTCGCTGTAAAGGCGATAGAGGATGTAGCGCACATTGTCTCCGTGACAGACCGGCACGGCAAACAGCAATCCCATTCCATGGCAGTAATCCACGATGCTCTCGCCGGAAAAGGCATGGGCAAGCTGTGGGAAATCCCTTTGGCTCAGGGATTTTCCGACAATTGCCCCCTGGTTCTTGCTGAAGAGGCCATAGGTGATCCCGATTTGCCCCGCATCCTCGAAGTTTGAGACCACATCCCTTGCTTCTTCCGGATGGGACTCCAGATAGTGGGCTGCATAGCGGAGCTCCGCCAGTTCTTTTTTGAAACGTTCCTCGGCCAATACGGAGAAATCCGCGGCCTGGCGGGCGACAGACTGCTCCACGGTGTCATTCAGGAGCTCATCCATCTTGTTTTGCATGAGAAAGCCGATGAGGGCGAGTGCAAAGGCAAGCATCAGGATTTCCAGCAAGACCTTTGTGCTGACTCTCATGGTTCCTGGCTGCGGGTGTTCCTTTTCTGCGGTTTTCTCACTCAAGGATCTCCACTCCCTTCACAAGCCAGTTGATGTGTTTCAGCAAGGCATCATCTTTGATGGTTTCGTCCTCCGCGCAGCGAAGGTTCCCCTGGTTGTCATATATCTCACCTGTGAAGATGGGATATCCCTCCAGAAGTTCCTGTTTCAGCCGGTCCGTCTGCTTTTGCATATCTTCGTTGACGGCATCCCCGTATTTGCTGAGATAGATGGTCCTTTGCCCAATGCCCAGCCAGTGGTTGTTCACGGCATTGAGTTCTCCCTTCAGGTAGTTCTGGAGAATGTTCGTGTAGTAGATTTCCCAACGGCAGACCGTGGAGGTCAGGTTGTGGGGGGAGTCATCTTCGATTCTCTCGTGATCGCCGATGAAATCCACGCCCAGTTCCCTTGCCGTGTCGGCTACGGTTTTTTCATCCTGGTGATAGGTCAGGACATCTGCTCCGGCTGCCACGAGTTTTCTTGCATTTTCGGCCTCCTTCGGCTCATCCTGCCAGCTTCCCGTCCAGGTCACGAGAACCTTTGCCTGAGGATTCACACGCTGCACGCCCAGAGCAAAGGCGTTGATGTTCCGCTGGACTGCGGAATTCGGCATGGCTGCTACATAGCCGATGATTCCCGTCTTTGTCTTCATTCCGGCGATTGCCCCTGCCAGATAGCGCACCTGGTACATGCGCACGAAAAAGGAGGTCATATTCCTGGCATGGTGTTCGGCGGAATTCGTGACAAAGGAAATGCGGGGATACTTCTTTACGATATCCTTCGCCTCTGCCGGGTAGGCGTAGCTGGACAGGAAAATCAAGCCGACATGCTCATCTGCCAGCTCTTGTATGGCTTGTATGCATTCCCCGGTATTTTCCCGGACGTATTCCTTCACCAGAAGCTCCACACCCATTTGGTTGCAGGCATATTGGATGGCCTCGTACTGGGAAGCGTTCCATCCGGCATCATGGATGCCGCCCATCAGGATGAAGCCGACCTTGGTCGGCTCCTGATGGGGCTGTTTGACATCGTACCTGAAAATCAAGGCGAAGATGAGGATGAGCAGGATGACAACCAATGACATCAATATATTTTTTGTCTCTGTATGAGTCAAGAGGAAGCACTTCCTTTCATGCGACAACAGCCTTTTTTATCTATTTTGAAGAAATTTCATGGAAAAAGCAATAGGCAAAACCAAAAAATCCCCTCCATCCAGAAGGGGATTTCTTGATTTTGCATCGTTTTATCGATCAGTTTTCGAGCGATGGTCCATATACAGCCTGGTTTCCGCCACGACAATGCCTGAGAGGGCGATGAGGGCAATGAGGTTTGGTATTGCCATGAGCCCGTTGACGATGTCTGCGAGAATCCAGATGGCTTCCAGTTTCAGGAAGGCGCCGGAGGCAATCAGCAGGATGAAGATGACCCGGTAGGGGAGAACTCCCTTTGTGCCAAGCAGATAGATGCAGGCGCGCTCACCGTAATAGTTCCATCCCAGGATGGTGGTAAAGGCGAAGAGCGCAAGGGAGACGGACAGGAGCATGGCCCCGACATTTCCGAAAGCACTGGAGAATGCCGCCGAGGTCATGGCAGCGCCCGCTGTGTCGCCGGACCATACCCCCGTGAGAATCAGGGCAAGCCCTGTCATGGAGCAGATGATGATGGTATCGATGAAGGTGCCGGTCATGGAGATCAATCCCTGTTCTGCCGGCCACTTTGTTTTTGCCGCTGCCGCCGCAATGGGGGCGGAGCCAAGGCCGGACTCGTTGGAGAAGACACCGCGGGCGATGCCGTTCTGCATGGCCATCATGATGGTGGAGCCGGTAAAGCCGCCGACTGCCGCATGGCCGGTGAAGGCACTTTCCAGGATCATGCCGATGGCGGCCGGAACCTCGGAAATGTGCATGAAGATCAGGATGAGGCTGATGATGGTGTAAAGGACTGCCATGAAGGGAACAATGCGGGATGCAACCTGGGCGATGCTCTGAAGACCGCCAAGGGTGACGGCTGCCACAAGCAGGGTGAGCACGGCATCCGATGCGATTTTCGGCACGCCGAAGGAAAGTTCTATGCTGTCCACGATGGCGTTGACCTGTGGAAAGGTGCCGATGCCAAGGTAAGCGACAAGGATGCAGGCAATGGCGAAGAAGGTGGCGAGGGGCTTGTATTTTTCGCCCATGCCATTTCGGATATAGTACATGGGTCCCCCTGCAATCTCTCCGTTCTCGTCCATGGAACGGTACTTGATGGCAAGGAGTCCCTCTGCATATTTCGTTGCCATGCCGAAAAATGCGGCCATCCACATCCAGAAGAGGGCTCCCGGGCCGCCGACCTTGACGGCTGTGGCAACGCCGACGATATTTCCCGTGCCCACCGTGGCGGAAAGCGCCACGCAGAGAGCCTTGAAGCTGGAAACATCCCCCTTGCCGCGATTTTCTGCGCGGAAGATGAGGCCGAGTGCCTTGGGAAGATGGACCACTTGCAAGAGTCCCAGCCGTATGGTAAGAAAGATGCCTGTTCCCACAAGCAGGGCAATCAGAGGCGGGCCCCAGATGATGGAATCGATGGAGTCAAGAATTGGAATCAGTTCAGACATGGAATGCCTCCTTAGAGCGTAAATTGATAGGATAAAAACGGGGACTATTATATCATATCGGTGTACATTTGTCTTGTGGTTTTGGAAAGTTTTTCAACACGTCCTGTTACATCTGTGTCTTGACAAGTCCTAATATGAGCCCGCCGATGCCTGCGCCGGCCAGTACCCTGATGACGCCCACCTTGCAGCGCACGGCGATGAGGGTGATGAGGAGCATGAGGATGCCGATGGGATCGAGATTGGAAAGGTCCTCGGGAAGGGTTTCCTCGTTCCAGAGGGCCAGGGTGATGAAGCTCATGCCAGCGGCACAGATGAGGGCCACGACAGCGGGGCGGAGGCCGTTCAATATGCCACGGATGATGCCGATGTCGCCGTACTTGAAGTAGAGCCGGGCAACGAAGATACAGATAATGAAGGACGGGGTCACAAAGCCGAGGGTAGCGGATATCGCGCCCAGGACACCGGCAATCTTCATGCCGGCGAAGGTGGCGGCATTGATGCCGATGGGCCCCGGTGTCATCTGGGAGATGGTGAAGATATCAACGAATTCGCTGAGGGAGAGCCAGTGATAGGTGTCGACGACACTGGACTGGATCAGGGGCATGGAGGCATAGCCGCCGCCCACGCAGAAGATGCCTACCTTTGCGAATTCCCAGAAGAGAAGAAGATAAATCATGTTGAACTGCCTCCCTTAATTGTATTTCGCTTCCCGCATGAGGATCAGGCCGATGATGCCGTCGATGACGACGAGCAGCATGATATTCACGTCGAAGAAGAGATTGGCGATGAAGGTTCCCAGGATGATGAGGATGGGCAGCAGGAGCTTTTTCTTGCATTGCTTCTTCAAAAGGTCCAGCGCGACGCTGATGATGAGGGCTGTGGCGCCGCACTGCATGCCCTTGAGGGCGTAGCGCACGTACTCGTTATGGGCGAAGGCATCATAGAAGCAGGAGATGATGGAGAGCGTGATGAGGGGGGGCAGAATGGTGGCGCTGACGCCGGTAAGGGCACCGCGCACCCCTGCCATGCGGTAGCCCAGGATGATGGCGGAGTTCACCGCGACAATGCCGGGCATGGACTGGGCGATGGAGACGAGGTTCAGTGTCTCCTTGTCGTCCAGCCAGCCGTATTCGTCCACGTATTTTGCTCTTAGCAGGGGAATGATGACGAAGCCGCCTCCCACGGTGAAGGCGCTGATGAGAAAGGTGGATTTGAAGAGTGTCCAGTAAAAATTTGGCGTGTCGCTGGCTTTTTTCAGCGATTGCGTGTCCATGGTGAAAAACCTCGCTTTCATTAAACAGCATTTCCGTTTGTCAGTTTAGCAAAAAGCGTGTGCGATAGCAAGCATTTGATCAATATGGTATATTTTGTCTTTGGCAAAATCTGAACAATGTGTTAAGATAAAAAAGTTTTGGAGGTCGGGAGGATTTTTGTGTCCTCTGTAGAAGTACAAATGTGTAAATGTCTTTGGAGGTTGGTATCTTGGCAAGATTTGGCAATGGTCGTGGGGTTGGCTTTTGTGTTCTGTATCTTATGGTAGGTGCGGTGATCGGCGGTGTGCTGGGAGAGCTCCTGCGGGGTGTGGATGCTCTGCAGAGCCTGGTTCCCTATCTCGTTTCCACGTATCCCATCCTGGATATTGCGCCCTTTACCCTCAATCTGTATGTCGTGAGCCTGACGCTGGGCTTCTCCCTGTCGCTCAATATCATGAGCATTATCGGGCTGCTTGTGGCGATGTACGTGTTCCGGAAGTTTTGAGGGGAGGGGAGCATATGTTCATATTGGCCTCGGGCTCACCCAGACGAAGGGAACTATTGCAGCAGATCGGCTGCGAGTTTCGCGTCCTGGTGAGCGATGCGGAGGAGGATGCAGACCCCGGCCTGCCTCCCGAGACATTGGTAATGAAGAACGCCCGCACCAAGGCACTGGCCGTGGCGAAGATGGACGGAAGCCTTCCCGTCCTCGGCGCTGATACGGCAGTGTTCCTGGAAGGGCAGATTTACGGCAAGCCGGTGGACGAGGAGGATGCCCGAAGGATGCTTCGGATGCTTGCAGGCAAGACCCATCAGGTTTCAACGGGCATTGCATTCGTGAAGGATGGGGAGGTTTTTTCCGATGCCGTGACAACCGACGTGCATTTCGGGGAGATGACGGCCGAGGAAATCGATCTCTACGTGGCGACGCGGGAGCCCATGGACAAGGCGGGGGGCTATGCCCTGCAGGGTCGTGCCGCTGCCTTCATCGAGGGAATCCGTGGCTCCTATTCCAATGTTGTGGGGCTTCCTCTTCATGCAGTCTGCCTGCTTGCCAGAAAGGCAGGAGTGGATTTGTATGGCAATTATGGTGAGGGATTTGCCCATCGATGAACGACCGCGGGAAAAGCTCATGGCAGACGGGGCGGCCTGCCTGAGCAATGTGGAGCTTCTCGCAATCCTTTTGCGCACGGGAACGAAGGAACACTCGGTATTGCGGGTAGCGGAGCAGGTGCTCGCCCGTTACAAGGATGTGGGCATCACGGCGATGATGAACATGTCGGTGGCGGAGCTTTCCAGTGTCCAGGGCATCGGGGCGGTCAAGGCTGCCACGATCCTGGCGGCGGTGGAGCTCGGGCGAAGGCTCAGCCAGAAGGCGGCGGAAAAGGTGGAAATCGTGCATGGGCCGGAGGATGTTGCCCATTATGCCATGCCGCGGTTCCGTTTCGAGCAGAAGGAGCATTTTGCCGTGATGCTGCTGAATACCAAGAACCACATCTTGGGGCTTACGGATGTCTCCGTGGGAAGTCTCTCGGCCTCCATCGTGCATCCGAGAGAGGTATTCCAGACAGCACTTCGGTATGCGGCGGCGGCCATGATTCTCATCCACAACCATCCAAGCGGGGATCCAAGCCCCAGCAGGGAGGACATCAATGTGACCCAGCGTTTGGTCAAGGCAGGCAAGATCATGGACATTCCGGTGCTGGACCATATCATTCTGGGGGACAACCGGTTCGTCAGCATAAAAGAAAAGGGCCTGTTGTAAGAGCTTATACGTGGACACAAAAAGCGCCCCAGAAACAGTCCTGGGGCACTGGAGAGCAATTGCAATTGTTTCCCTGTAATGATATACTGTCTCTTGGCACCGTAAAAGCGGGTTGTCTTCGCCCTGAAGAAGGGCGGTGGGAGCATGACGATGTACGAGAAGCTTTCTCTTTTGATTGCGTTATTTACACTGATTGCCACCATCATAAAGAAGTAGCCCGCCTTTAGCTGGGAACTCTAGGCGGGCTTTTATAGAACGCAAAAAGGGCGAACCGCTAGGCGGTGCCTTTGATATAATTGTATAACAGGAGAGAAGAAATTGCAAGTATGGACGAATGAAATGGCTTGCATAGAGATACGGCTCTTGACAATACGCTTCGTCCATTCTATAATTGATGCGATTAATAGCGATGAGGAAGACACGGCAATGGGGACGTGGCTCAAAAGAGAGAGGCGGGGAGCTGGAAACGCCTTGGGCTGACCTCCATGGCTACCACTTCCGAGCAGCATGGCGGTCAAAAGCCGTGCCGGAGCAATCTCCGTTATCAAGTGCGGAACTGTGAAGAAATAAATCTTTTATGGAGAAACAGTTCGTAGAGTGGCCGGCATTTTGCCGGCAATCAGGGTGGAACCGCGAAGCAGAGCCTCGTCCCTATTGGGATGGGGCTTTTATTTAGTATAGGAGGGTGCAGATATGGTAAAGGTTACGCTGAAAGATGGCGCTGTGCGCGAAGTGGAGCAGGGCATGCTGGTCCTGGATTTTGTGAAATCCGTCAGCAACAGCCTGGCAAAGAAGGTATTGGCTGCGAAGATGGATGGGAAGACGGTGGATCTCACGACTCCCATTACCCAGGACTGCAGCATAGACTTCCTCACCTTTGAGGATGAGGATGGCCGCTGGGCCCTCCGTCATACGGCTTCCCATGTGCTGGCGCAGGCTGTGAAGCGGCTCTATAAGGATGCGAATGTCATGCTGGCCATCGGCCCGGCCATAGAAAACGGCTTCTACTATGACATCGATATGGAAAAGCAGCTCACGGATGCCGATCTGGCAGATATCGAGAAGGAAATGCGGAAGATCGTCAAGGAAAATCTCAAGCTTGTGCGCAGTGAGGTCAGCCGTGCCGAGGCACTGAAGCTCTTCGAGGAAAAAGGGGAAAAGTACAAGGTAGAGCTCATCAACGATCTGCCCGAGGATTCTGTGATTTCCCTTTACACCCAGGGGGAGTTTGTGGATCTCTGCGCAGGCCCCCATGTGGTTTCCACGGGGAAGGTCAAGGCCTTGAAGCTCCAGAGTGTCAATGGTGCCTATTGGCGCGGCAGCGAGAAGAACAAGATGCTCCAGCGCATCTATGGCACGGCCTTTGAGAAGCAGGAAGAACTGGATGCCTATCTCCACATGCTGGAAGAGGCCGCCAAGCGCGACCATCGCAAGCTGGGGAAGGAGCTTGACCTGTTCAGCCTCCATGAGGAGGGGCCCGGTTTCCCCTTCTTCCATCCCAATGGCATGGTGATCCGCAATGAGCTCATCAATTACTGGCGTGATGTCCATCGCCGCTATGGCTATCAGGAAATCAAGACGCCCATGATTATGAACCGGAAGCTCTGGGAGCAGTCCGGGCACTGGGCCCATTACAAGGAAAACATGTACTTCACCCAGATCGACGAAGAAGATTATGCGGTGAAGCCCATGAACTGCCCCGGCGGCATGCTGGTCTACAAGACCCATCAGCACAGCTACCGCGATCTGCCCCTGCGTCTTGGCGAGCTTGGACTGGTGCATCGCCATGAGCTTTCCGGCGCCCTGCACGGCCTTTTCCGGGTGCGCAATTTTACCCAGGATGATGCCCATCTGTTCCTGACGCCGACCCAGATCGAGGATGAGATACAGCATACCATCGACCTCTTCGATGAGGTTTACAGCACCTTCCATCTCACCTATACGGCGGAACTTTCCACCCGTCCGGAGGACTCCATGGGTTCCGATGAGATCTGGGAGCGCGCAACGTCGGCACTTCAGAATGCACTGGAGCATCGTGGCCTGAAATACATCATCAATGAAGGCGATGGCGCCTTCTACGGCCCGAAGATCGATTTCCATCTGCGGGATTCCATCGGGCGTACCTGGCAGTGCGGTACGATCCAGCTGGATATGCTCATGCCGGAGAAGTTTGACCTCACCTATGTGGGAGAAGATGGCGAAAAACATCGCCCCGTCATGCTGCACCGTGTCGTCTACGGCAGCATCGAGCGCTTCATCGGGATTCTCATCGAGAATTATGCGGGTGCATTCCCGACCTGGCTGGCGCCTGTTCAGGCGAAAATCCTGCCCATCACGGACAAGCATATGGATTATGCCTATGAGCTCAAGAAAAAGATGTTTGATCTCGGTCTCCGTGTTGAGGTGGATGACCGCAACGAGAAGACGGGCTACAAGATCCGCGAGGCGCAGGTGAAGAAGATCCCCTATGCCCTCGTCGTGGGCGACAAGGAAATGGAAGACGGGACCGTCAATGTCCGAAAATATGGGGAGAAGGACAGCAATACGGTCAAGGTGGAAGACTTCATTGCCGCATTGCAGCAGGAAATCACCACGAAAGCAGACCGCAATGTGTGAGAAGAGGGGTTGCGTTATGACGGGATAAACCCGTCGAAACGACAAGAGGAATATTTTGCCTTTGGCAAAATCGGAACAATGCGTTATAATAGGGGCACTTGAGGAAATCAGGTGAAAGGGGCTGCCAATATGAGGATCATTGATGCTCATCTCCACTTTTGTCCGGATGAGGCCTATTTCAATAATATTGCCCGGAAAGCCCAGCATGAGAACACGGAAAAGCATCTCATGGAGCAGTACAGGAAGTATGGCATTGTGGGGGGCGTTGTCATGGGGAATGGGTCCCCTGAGAGCGCCCGCCGCTCCTATCCTGCACCCCTGAAATATTGTGTGGGGCTTGACAATTATGCGATGTTCACATGGGACATCAAGCGGCAGCTCGTGTTCATGGAAAGTCATTTGCGCCATCCTCACTGTGTCGGCATCAAACTGTATCCGGGCTATGATTCCTTCTATATCTTTGAGGATGCCTTGTCGCCTCTCTATTCTTTGGCGGCGCGGTTCCATAAGCCCGTGGCAGTGCATATGGGGCTTACAGCCAGCAACAGTGCTCTTTTGAAGTACAGCCATCCCCTTGTCATGGACGAGGCGGCGACGAAATACCGTCAGGTCCAGTTCGTCATGTGTCATTTCGGCGAGCCCTGGTTTGTGGATGCGGCGGCTGTCGTGGAGAAAAATCCCAATGTGATGGTGGATCTTTCCGGCATTCTGGAGGGAAAGATTCCGGATTTTGAGCTGTTTCTCAAGAAAAAGCGGTATTATATTGAGCATCTCAAGGGCTGGCTGGAGTATCTTGACCTCTATGACCGGTTCATGTTCGGGACGGACTGGCCCCTGGCAAATCTGGGGGATTACATCGCGTTTACGAAGGAAATCATTCCGGAAAGCGAGTGGAACAAGGTGTTCTTCTCGAATGCCAACCGGATTTACAGGATGTATCAACAATGAAAGGAAGTTCTGGAAATGTCATTGCTGGAGATAAAGAAGGCGGGCGCCCCGGTGCTGAAGGAGGTATGCGCTCCTGTCGAACATGTGGACAAGAGGATCCGCACACTTCTGGACGACATGGCGGAAACCATGTATGAGGCAGAGGGGGTAGGGCTTGCCGCTCCGCAGGTGGGGGAAGCCATCCGCGTGGTGGTGATCGATGTGGGCAAGGGGCTCATCGAGCTCATCAACCCTGTGATCACCTTCCGGGAAGGCTCGGCAAAGGATACGGAGGGATGCCTCTCCGTGCCGAATTATTATGGCGAGGTGGAACGTTCTGCCAGGGTGAAGGTGGAATTCCTGAACCGCCGCGGCAAGAGGCAGCATCTCACGGCAGACGGGCTTTTGGCCCGGTGCATCCAGCATGAGCTTGACCATCTGGAGGGGCAGCTGTTCATCGACATTGCGGAAAGCCTGCATGAGGGGGAAAGCAAGTCTTGAAGAAGTTTCGAGTGGTTTTCATGGGAACGCCGGAGTTCGCGGTTCCCTGCCTCAAAATGCTCTCGAAGCAGACGGAGGTTGTCGGTGTGGTGACCCAGCCCGACAAGCCGCGGGGACGAGGCCAGAAAATGATGGCCTCGCCGGTGAAGGCCTTTGCGGAAGAGCAGGGGATTCCCGTATATCAGCCTGTGAAGGTCAGGGAAGAGGAATTCATGGAGGTATTGGAGAATCTGAAGCCGGATATCATGGTGGTGGTGGCCTTCGGGCAGATCCTGCCACAGAGGATTCTCGACATCCCTGCCCATGGCTGCATCAATGTCCATGCTTCCCTTTTGCCGCGATACCGCGGTGCTGCTCCCATGCAGTGGAGCATCATCCATGGAGAGAAGAAGACCGGCATCACCACGATGTTCATGGATGCGGGCCTTGATACAGGGGACATGCTTCTGAAGCAGGAAATCGAGATTTCCGATGATATGACACTGGAGGAGCTCCATGATGCCCTGATGGGCATGGGGGCGGAGGTCCTGCAAAAGACACTGGAGCAGCTTTCTGACGGTACCCTGAAGCGGGAGCCCCAGATAGATGAGGATTCCAACTATGCGCCGATGATCGGAAAGGAAACGGGACGGATCGACTGGGAAAAACCGGCAAAAGAGATACACGATCTCGTCCGCGGCCTGAATTCCTGGCCGGGGGCCTATACCTTCCTCAAGGGCAGCAAATACAAGATCTGGCGGACCAGGGTGCTGGATGAGAGACCGGAGGGTGCGCCGGGGACGGTCTTGCGGGCCGACAAGAGCGGATTTGTGGCAGCAACGGGTGATGGCAGCCTGGAAATCCTGGAGATGCAGGCACCGGGAGGAAAGAAGATGAAGGCCCGGGATTACCTCTTGGGCCATGGCATCGAGCTTCCGGCAAGATTTGAGCGTTAAAATTCACTGGAAAGGGAGATGGTATTCATGGAAGAAACGCTTCTTCAAAGGCCGAAAAAGCGTCTGCTCATCAGTCTGCTCATCCTGAGTACCTTCTGCCTTGCTGCTGTATTCTATGCGGTCTGGCGCATCAGCTATCTTGGGCTCATGGAGCTTTGGCTGGTGCTTCCGGCAGTGGTGGGCATTGTATTCCTGTCCGTCGTGCTGCTGGCCTTTTTCGGCATTCTCAATCTGGTCCTGGCAATCAAGGGATGGCCTTCCCTACATCTGTTCCAGAAGCAGATGTATACCTTCATCAACATCCTGTTTCCCACCGTGGTGCGGCTGGGAAGCCTGTTTGGCGTCAATCGCCGCCAGCTGGAAGGGTCTTTCATTGCCGTGAGCAATCTTCTTTTTTCACGGAGGAAGATCCGCGTTCCCGCAGAGGAGCTCTTGGTGGTTACACCGCACTGTCTGCAGCTGGCGAGCTGTCCCCACAAGATCACCCGTGACCCGTCGAACTGCAAGCGCTGCGGCGGTTGCAATATCGGTGACCTCGTAAAGCTGTCGGAGGAGATGGGGTTCCTCTTCTTCGTGGCGACGGGGGGGACGCTGGCGCGCCAGATCATCAAGCAGAACCGCCCGAAAGCCGTCCTTGCCATCGCCTGCGAGAGGGACCTCATGAGCGGCATCCAGGATGTCTATCCCTTGCCTGCCGTCGGGGTGCTAAATATCCGGCCCAACGGTCCGTGTTATAATACAAGGGTGGACATGGAAGAGGTAAAGGCGGAACTGAAGAAAATCGTGATACCGAAAGATGAGGTCAGGGATTGAATGGACAAGGCGCGGGAAGTGGCGGCGAAGGTCCTGCAGTCGGTGCATGAGCAGGGGGCATATGCCAATGTGGCACTGGTGCAGGAATTGCGCCGGAGCAAATTGACAGAGACAGACAGGCGTTTTGCGACGGAATTGTCCTATGGGGCGGTGAAGGCGGGGGAGACACTGGACTGGATCCTGCGCCGCTATGTGAATCGTCCCTTGAAAAAGATTCCTCCCATGATACGGGAAATCCTCCGTCTGGGGATATATCAGATCTTTTACATGGACAGGGTGCCCGATTCCGCTGCCTGCAATGAGTCCGTGGAACTCACGAAGAAATACAGCCATGCAGGCACCGTGAAGTTCGTGAATGCCGTTCTGAGAACCGCAGTGCGGGAGCCGGAAAAGGCGAAATTCCCGACGGGCAAGGGAAAAGAGACAGAGCATCTGTCCCTGGAATATTGTCATCCACAGTGGATGGTGAAGCGCTGGATCAAGGAATTCGGCTATGAGGAAGCCAAAGCACTTTGCGCCTTCAATAACGGGCAGCCGGTTCTTTCCCTGCGGGCGAATACCCTGCGGATCAGCCGGGATGCGCTGCTGGAACGCCTGAAGGCAGAGGGGGTTGAGGTCGTTCCCTCCAGATGGGTGCCGGAAGGAATCCTCTGCACTTCCCATGGTTCCCTGGATGCCCTGGAGTCCTTGCAGCAGGGAGACTGCCAGGTACAGGATGAAAGCTCCATGCTGGTCGCCCACGTCCTCTCACCGCAGGCGGGAGAGTTCATCATTGATGCCTGCAGCGCCCCCGGAGGGAAGGCCACCCATATGGCGGCACTCATGGGGAATCAGGGAAGGATTCTCGCCTGTGATATCTACGAGCATAAGATAAAGCGCATAGAAGAGAATGCAAGCCGTCTTGGCATCCGCATCATCGAGGCCAGCCTCATGGATGCAAGAGAGATCGGGGCGAAGTACAGGGGACAGGCAGACCGCGTGCTGGTGGACGCACCCTGCTCCGGTCTGGGCGTCCTGCGGCGAAAGCCGGATGCGCGCTGGAACAAGCAGCCGGACCTGCTCAAAGAACTGCCGGAGCTTCAGCTTTCCATCCTTGAGAGTGCAGCAGAGGCCGTCAAGCCAAATGGCGTATTGGTTTACAGTACCTGCACCATCGAAGGAGAGGAGAACCAGAAGGTCGTGGAAAAGTTCCTTGGGAAGCACGGAGATTTTTTCTTGGAGGATGCAGGCAGCCTCCTGCCCTGCGGAAGCAGGAAGGAGAAAATGGTGCAGCTTTATCCCCAACGGGATGGCATCGATGGCTTTTTCATTGCCCGCATGGGAAGAAAGGGATCGTCTTGAAGAATGTATTCGGCTGGAGCGCCGGGGAAATTTCCAACGAATTGGCAGAGTGGAAACTGCCGCCCTACCGGGGAAAGCAGATCGCTGAATGGATGTACCGGAAAGGCGTCCTGTCCTTCAAGGACATGACGAATCTGCCCAAGGACCTGCGGGAACGGCTGGCCGGGCATTACGGGATTTTCCGTGCTGCTTGTCTGGACCGGCAGGACTCATCGGATGGAAAGACCAGCAAATTCCTCCTGGGCTTTGCCGATGGCACGGCGGTGGAGACCGTGCTCATGCGCCAGCCCTATGGGAACAGCATCTGCGTTTCCACCCAGGCCGGCTGCAATATGGGATGTGCCTTTTGCGCCTCCACCCTGCACGGGATGGAGCGGAATCTCACGGCGGGGGAAATCCTTGCACAGGCGATCCACATTCAGGAGGTCCTGCGGGAAGAGGCACCGGGGCAGAAGGTGGACACCATGGTCATCATGGGCTCCGGTGAGCCCCTCATGAATTATGACAATGTCCTTTCCTTTTTGCGGCTCTGCCATGAGGACTATGTCATGGGAATGGGCTACCGCAATATCACCCTTTCCACCTCGGGCATCGTGCCGAATATCTACCGGCTCATGGAGGAAGACCTTCCCGTAACCTTGTCCATTTCCCTGCATGCGCCAAATGATGCCCTGCGCTCCCGGCTCATGCCGGTCAACCGGAAGTATCCGCTGGCCGGGCTCATCGAGGCTGGCAAGGCTTATGGGGACAGGACGAAGCGGCGGGTGACCTATGAGTACATCCTCATCGACCAGGTGAATGATGGGGAAGAACAGGCAAGGGAACTGGTTTCCCTCATGCGCGGGCAGCTGGCAAGCGTGAACCTCATCCCCATCAATCCGGTGGTAGAGAGGAATCTGTACCGCCCATCCGGACAGAGGGTGGATTGGTTTGAGAAGTATCTTGCGGAACATCATGTTGCAGTGACCGTGCGGCGGGAAATGGGTGCGGATATCCAGGCAGCATGCGGGCAGCTCAGGAATCAGCACATGGAATAAGTTTGTGAGGAGGGATCCGATATGGGATTTGCGAAATGGGAATCTTTCCTTGAGAATCATATCGAGGGCTTTTTCAACAAGCGGCTTTCCAGCAATCTGGAACCGGTGGAACTGTTGAAACAGCTGGAACGGGAAGTCGTGAAAAGGAAGGCGGAATTGAAGGGCGAGTTCATCGTTCCCAATGACTATACCCTGTTCCTCAATGCGGAGGACTACCAGCGCCTCTGCGCGAAGCGGGTACAGGATGCCCTGTATGAGGCTGTGGAGAAGCAGGTAATCCGCCAGAATTGCTTCATGGATGGGGAGCTTCGCGTCCGGCTCCAGAAAAGCCGGACCGTGGATCTTGGTATTTGCGAGGTGCAGTCCTGTTTCACGGAAAATGCAGTGGAGCAGGAGGAGGAAGAACCTCATACCCTGGTACTGGAGCGCAAGAAATTCCAGGTGCCTCTGGATCTGCCCCAGGAATACAAGATCGTGTCCCTTACCGTGCTGGAGGGCCCGGATGTGGATGCCTTCCTGGAGTTCGGGGAGAAGCAGATCTATATCGGCCGCAGGGACAAGAATGATTTCATCTTGACGGATGAGAAAGCATCGAGGCTCCATGCCTACATTGCCTATGAACGGCATCGGCATGTGCTGCATGATGCAGGAAGTCTGAACGGTACCTTTTTGAACGGGAAAAGGATTGAGGCGGCCTGTCTGAAATCCGGGGATGAGATCCGGGCGGGAAACACGTTGTTGCTCTATGAGGTGATCTGACTTGCCGACCATGGCGCTTTTTATCAAGATACTCAGTGTCATTATGGAATATGGCATGCTGCTGTGGCTGCTGTACTTTGTGTCACGCAGTGTTCGTTATATATGGCTCGATATGAAAAAAACGGGAAAGGAACTGTCCGACAAGGCAAAGGCATCTGCGGGTGAGGCAATGCTTACGGTGGTGGAGTCCGGTGATGAGGAGCAGGTCGGGCGGAGGTTTGCTTTTTCCGACGAGATCCGGATTGGCCGCGGCCCGGACAATGACATCAGGATCTTCGACAGTTTTGTGTCCCATCACCATGCCGTTGTTTTTCTTCGTAACAATCTCTATGTCATAGAGGATCTTGGCAGCAGGAACCACACCTATGTAAATGACCGCCAGCTGAGTGGCAAGGCGTATCTGAAGGCTGGCGACCTGATACGCATTGGGTTCCTTACCCTGAAGTTTGAGAGGTGAGAGCTTTGGCGAAAATATATGAGGGCACGGATGTGGGGTATGTCCGTCAGACCAATGAGGATTGCGGGGCTGTTCTGGACCAGACCACATACATTGTTGCGGATGGCATGGGCGGCCACGCGGCAGGAGAGGTGGCGAGCCGTACCCTGGTGGATGAGGTTCGCCGGCTGCTGCATCATAACGAGTCCCCTGTGGATGTGGGATTGCTGGAAAAAGCCATCCGCCGGGGGAATCGCGCCATCTTGTCCAAAGTGCGCGAATTTCCTGAATACAGGGGAATGGGAACCACTGCCACGATCTTTCATTGCGAGGATGGCATGGGAAGCTGGGCTCATGTGGGAGACAGCCGCATCTACCTCTTTCATCAGGGGGAATTGCGCCAGATGACAAGGGACCATTCCTATGTGGAGGAACTGGTGGAGAAGGGAACGATTACAGCACTGGAAGCCAGGAACCATCCTCGGAAGAATGTCCTGACGCGTGCAGTGGGCGTTGAGGAATATGTGAAGGTCGATACGGGTGTCTTTTCCGTGGAACGGGGAGACAAGGTGCTTCTCTGCACGGACGGGCTTACCAATATGGTTTCCGATGAGGAGATACGGGACGTATTGCAGGCAGATGTAGAGAACCCGGCAACATTTCTGATAGGAAAGGCTTTAGCTGCGGGCGGGAATGACAACATCACAGCTATTGTTGCGGTTTATGATGAATAGCAAAAGCTGGGGCCTTTTTGCGGCACCCTTGGGCATTCTGCTGCTGGGCCTTGGGGTACTATTCCTGAAGCAGCATACCAATGGTGTATTTTCTCTGCCTCAGGTTGCGCAGGAGTTTGGCTATCTTCCCTGGCTTTTGGCGGCAATCCTTTTGGCAGCCTTGATCCAGGCAATGCTTCTGCATAGCCGTCCGCAGCCGGATGCATGGCTTTTTCCCTGTGCCATGCTGCTGTCCAGCGTGGGGATTGTCATGATTGCACGGCTGAAGCCTGCCCTGCTGGTCCCGCAGATCCGATGGCTCATCATCGGCATGCTTGTATTTCTTGCGATGCTCAGAATGGGAAATATCCTCAAGAAGGTCACACAATACCAGTATCTGATTGGCCTTGCCTGTATTTTCCTTCTCTGCCTGCCCATTTTTCTCGGCACGGAAATCGGGGGCAGCCGAAACTGGCTGCTGCTGGGTCCCTTTCGGGTCCAGCCGTCGGAATTTGGCAAGATCTTGCTGGTCTTCTTTCTGTCCGCATATCTCAGCGACCATCGGCAGGTGCTTTCTCTGCCGAATTTTCGCTTGTTCTTTCTTCAATTGCCGCCTTTGCGGTTCATTGCCCCGTTGCTCCTCATCTGGGGAATCGCGATCCTCATGTTCGTGGTGCAGAAGGACCTGGGTGCGGCGCTGCTCTTTTTCGGCATTGCGGTTCTCATGACCTATATGGCAACAGGCAATAAATCTTATGTTTTTATTGCCCTGCTCTTTTTTGGGGTGGCGGCGGCTGTCAGTTATGCCCTGTTTGGACATGTCAGGGTGCGCTTTGATATCTGGCTCAATCCCTGGCAGGATCCCGGCGGGATGGCCTATCAGGTGGTCCAGTCCATGTTTTCTTTCGGTTCCGGCGGGGTTTGGGGCACGGGCTTTGCCCATGGGCACCCGGAACTCATTCCCGAGGTCCATACGGATTTCATATTTGCGGCGGTGGCCGAGGAATTGGGGCTCATCGGGTCCCTCCTGCTGATGCTGATCTATGCCCTGTTTTTCTATGAAGGGATTCGGATTGCCCTGGGATGCCGCGAGGAGGGGCAGATCTTCCTTGTGGCCGGATGCGATATTGTTTTCTTCCTCCAGGCATTCATCATCATTGCCGGTGTGACGAAATTCCTGCCCCTGACGGGAATCACCCTTCCCTTTGTCAGTTACGGCGGCAGTTCCATCGTCTCCTGTTTCATCCTGTTGGGGGTCATGGTTTCCCTTTCAAGGAAGGAGAGGAATGCCCATGGGTAATCGCACGATAAAGCGGTATGTGCTTCAGGTGGCGGCATTCCTGCTGATATGCCTGGGAGTGCTGTCGGTTTATGTCGTCTATCTGCAGTCGGTGGCGGCGGACGGTTTGGCAAAAAATCCCCTGAACCAGCGGAGTGCCCAGGCAGAAGCCGATATCCAGAGAGGTTCCATCCTGGATTCCGAGGGACGGGCACTGGCTCAGAGCACCCAGCCGGGGAATCGCAGCTATCCCATGGGAGAATCCATGGCATTCGTTACGGGATATTTCAGCGAAGAAATCGGAAGCTCGGGAATCGAGGGCTATGCAAACCGTGACCTTTTGGGCATCACGGAGGAAGTCATGCGCATGGGCCCCGTTGCCCAGCTTTTCCAGTCCAGCCGGGGCAATGATGTATGCCTTACCATTGACTCCGATGCACAGCAGGCGGCCTTTGACGGCCTTGCAGGCAGGCGTGGAGCGGTGGTTGTGCTGGACGTGGATACCGGTGCTGTGCTTGCCCTGGTCAGCAGTCCTTCCTATGATCCCAATTACCTTGCGGGGGAGTGGGAGGCCATGCTGGATCGGGAAGACAGCCCGCTGCTCAACCGTGCCCTTCAGGGATTGTACCCTCCGGGTTCCACCATCAAGCCCATGATTGCGGATATCGCATTGGAGCAGGGGATCACGGATGACCATGAGGTGTTTGAGTGCACCGGTTCCCTGGATGTGGGCGGTGGTTCCAGCATACAGGAGAGCCATGGGGAAGTCCATGGCGACGTGCATCTGGAACAGGCCCTTGTGAAATCCTGCAATGTGACCTTTGGCACACTCGCCATGCGCATGGGAGCCAAGCCATTGAAGGAAGGATTCCAGCGGTTCGGGTTTGACAAACAGACGGATGGGGAATTGCAGGAGAGCGCGTCTCACCTGCCGGATTTCCTTTCTCTGGACATGGGGGATATCGCCCAGGTGGGAATCGGGCAGAGCATGCTTCTTGTGACACCGATGCGCATGGCTCTTTTGGCCGCTGCCATGGCAAATGATGGCGTGGTCATGAAGCCCTACATGGTGCAGCAGGTGGTTTCGCCCACAGGGGTCATCGTGAAGGAGCACAGGCCGACGAAATGGTTTGAGGCCACGACGCACTCCAGGGCAAATCTGTTGAATGAGTGGATGGAAGAAGTTGTCCAAAAGGGGACGGGCACAGCCGCCAAGGTGAGCGGCGTGAAAGTCACAGGTAAGACAGGCACGGCGGAAAATCCCGGTGGAGATGACCATGCATGGTTCATCGGCTCCGCTGTCATTGGCAGCCATCGCATTGCCTTTTCCATCATCGTTGAGAACAGCGGTGGCGGAGGCGAGGAGGCAGCGCCGATTGCGCGGAAGATCGTGCTCAGTCTGGATAAATAAATTAGGAGGACCTATCATGGTACAGCGTGTATTGGATCAGCGCTATGAGCTGCAGGAATTGATTGGCAGCGGTGGAATGGCTGATGTATACAGGGCACAGGACAAAGTGCTGAACCGTTCTGTGGCGGTAAAGATACTTCATGAGCAGTTCCGGCGCGATGAGGAGTTTATAGGGAAGTTCCATCAGGAGGCCCAGGCTGCGGCCCGGCTTTCCCATCCGAATATCGTGAATATCTTTGACGTGGGGATTTCCGGTGATGACCACTATATTGTTATGGAGTATGTCCCGGGTGATACCCTCAAGACCATGATCCAGGAAAAGGGACATCTTCCCGTGGAAGATGCCCTGCGGATTGCAAGGGAGATCTCCGATGCCCTGGCCATGGCCCATGCCAACAATATCGTGCATTGCGATATCAAGCCCCACAATATCCTCATGATGCCGGATGGGCATGCCAAGATTGCGGATTTCGGGATTGCCAGGGCGGTCACGGAATCCACAATGACCTATAGCGGCAATGTGATCGGCTCGGTTCATTATTTCTCGCCGGAACAGGCAAAGGGAACCTACATTACGCCGAAATCCGATGTCTATTCCCTGGGTGTGGTGCTTTACGAGATGCTCACGGGGCATCTGCCCTTTACGGGAGAAAATCCCGTCAGCATTGCCATGAAGCATCTCCAGGAGGAGCCTGTGCCCGTGCGCCAGTACAATCCGGAGATTGCGCCTGTGGTGGAGGCTGTCGTCATGAAGGCCATGAGCAAGGATCCCGCCATGCGTCCGGATAGCGCGGAGTTTTCCCGCGATCTCCAATCGGCAGAGTATATGCTCCATGGAAATGCCGCCATGCCCGCGCCCGACCCCTATGCGACGCAGGTATTGCCGCAGGTGCAGGAGGTATCTCCCGGTCCTTCCCGGCGCATGAGCACGGTGCCCATGGAGGATGCAGAGAAAAAGGACGCTTTTTGGAAGTCCAAGCTGTTTATGGCAGGCCTGGTCGTGGTGCTTGTCATGGGCTTTTGCGTTGGAGCCTTCATGTCCTTCGGGAAATTCTGGAGCGTGGAAGAGGTAAAGGTCCCGGATGTGGTGGGCAAGCAGATGGCTCTGGCAAGACAGATCCTGGAGGACCAGCATCTCCGTGTGAATGTGGTGGAGGTCTATGACGCCTCGGTGCCTGCGGGGCAGGTGGTCTCACAGTCGCCGGAGGCGGGTGCCACGGTGAAATCCGAGAGGCTTGTCACCATCAATGTGAGCAAGGGCGGCGAGGATATGGAAATGCCGGATGTCAAGGGTCTCAGCCGTTCTTCGGCAGAAAACCGGCTCACAAAGATGGGTCTGAATATCGGGTCCATTTACGAGAAATATTCGGACGAGGAAGCCGGCACCGTCATTTCCACGGACCCGCCAATCGGTTCCAAGATCAGCAAGGGAACAACGGTTGACCTCACCATCTCCAAGGGGCAGAAGACCAAGAAGGTATCTGTGCCGGATGTGACCGGTGCTTCCTTGGAATCGGCGAAGCAGAGCATCACATCCAGGAATCTTCGCGTGGGCAGCATAACGAAACAGCCCAGCAAACAGGCAGAAGGCACCATCGTAAGCCAGTCGCCTTCCGGCGGTGAGGTGGAAGAAGGAACCTCCATCCAGCTGGTGGTGGCGGAACCAGAGAGCGTGAAGCCCTCACCGGAGAAGGAAGGGAAATCGGAAGGGCCCGCTGCCCCATCGGAAACCCCGGATGCGAAAGTGCCCGGCAAGGGAAATGAGGGCGGCAAGGGCAGATGATGCAGACGATGGAACAAGGGGGGGCGATGCTGTCAGGCCGCGTCCTCAGAACCCAGAATAGTTTTTTCTACGTTCAGACAGGACAGGGCGTCATCGACTGCAAGCTTCGCGGCCGCTTCAAGAAAAAGGAACTCATCTGTCCCGGCGACAGGGTGGAGATCCAGCTTCTTTCCGATGGCACCGGCGTGATCGAAGGGCTTCTGGAACGGCAGAATCTCCTGAAGCGGCCCGCTGTGGCCAATGTTGACCAGGTCGTCCTGACCTTTGCCGCAGCCCAGCCGGATATCCATCCCCTGCTTTTGAACCGGTTTCTCGTTCTGGCAGAGTCTTCTGCCATACCCCATATTCTCATCTGCGTCAATAAGATAGACCTTCTTCCGATGGAGGATGGCAGGACAGTGCTTTCCGATTATGAGAGCATCGGTTATCCTGTCCTGCGTGTATCGGCGGAAAAGGGATGGGGAATGGATGAGCTGCGCCGGATTTTGGCAGGGCGTACCACGGTATTTTCCGGTCCCTCCGGCGTGGGGAAGTCATCCCTGCTGAACCGGCTGGACACCTCCTTTGATCTGGAGGTGGGCAGGGTCAGCGAAAAGATCAAGAGAGGGCGGCATACCACAAGGCTTGCCCGGCTGTTCCCCTGCGAGGGCGGCTATATTGTCGACACGCCGGGATTCAGTTCCATAGAGATGACGGACATCGAGGCAAGCGAACTGGTACATTTCTTCCCGGAATTTGCCTCCCATCTTGGCGGCTGCCGATTCACGCCCTGCACCCACAGTCATGAGCCACAGTGCTCCATAAAGGAAGCGGTGGAGGCCGGGGAGCTTTTCCGGGAACGCTACGAGGCGTATTTGAGTTTATTGGATGAGATTGAAACGAGAAAGAAGGACTACTCATGATAAAGATTGCTCCCTCGATTTTGTCTGCAGATTTTGCCCATCTTGCAGATGAGATGAAGAAAGTCACGGATGCCGGTGCGGAATACATCCATATTGATGTCATGGACGGAACCTTTGTCCCCAATATCACACTGGGCTCTCCTGTGGTGAAAAGCCTGCGGAAGGCAAGCAATGCCGTGTTTGACGTGCATCTCATGACGGAGCACCCGGAGACACAGATTGCGGCGTTTGCCGAGGCGGGGGCGGATATCATCACCTTCCACATCGAGGCGGCAAGGCATGCCCATCGCATCGTGCAGCAGATCAAGGCTGCGGGCTGCAAGGCCGGTATCGCCCTGAATCCGGCGACGCCCCTGGTCATGCTGGAGGAGCTGCTGGGGGATATCGATATGGCACTTCTCATGACGGTGAATCCCGGCTATGGCGGACAGAAATTCATCCAGTCCATGCTGGAAAAGATTGAGATCCTTCGCCATACAGTGGAGGACAATGGCTTTGAGGTGGACATTGAGGTGGATGGCGGCATCAATGCCGAGACGGCAAAACTTGTGGTGGAGGCCGGGGCGAATGTCCTCGTGGCTGGCTCTGCCGTCTATGGGGCAGCGGATGCGGCGGCGGCGATTCGTGCCATCCGCGGAGAGAACTGACAAGGAGGGCTTGTTTTGGATAAAGCTGTAGTATTGCTTTCCGGTGGGCTGGATTCCGCCACCTGCATGGCGGTGGCCCACAGCAAGGGCTATGATCTCTATCCCATCAGCTTCAATTACCATCAGCGGCACAGCATCGAACTGGAAAGCGCGAAGAAGATCGCAAAGTTTTATCAGGTCAGGAAGCATTTGATCATCGAGACGAATATGGATCAGATCGGCGGTTCGGCGCTGACCGATGATGCCATCTCCGTTCCGGATGGGAATGTGGACAGGGAAGAGAATGATGTGCCCTCGACCTATGTGCCTGCGCGCAATCTGATCTTCCTGAGCTATGCCCTGGGGTATGCCGAGGTATTGGGTGCGAACCATGTCTACATCGGGGTGAATGCCGTGGACTATTCCGGGTATCCCGATTGCCGCCCGGAGTTCATCGCGAAATTCCAGGATCTCTCGGACTATGCGACAAAGGCGACAGCGGCGGAGCACAAGAATATCGTCATCGAGACGCCGCTTCAGATGCTGTCCAAGAAGGAGATTGTCCTGCTGGGAACGAAACTCGGGGCACCGCTCCAGTTTACCCATAGCTGTTACAAAGGCGGGGAAAAGGCCTGTGGTGTATGCGACAGCTGCCGTCTTCGCTTGCGGGGATTTGCAGAGGCGGGCATCGAGGATCCCATTGTCTACGAGCAGAGGGAAGATGGATGAAGGATGTTCAGAATCAGACCGATGATCGCGGCATTGCTATCCAAAGAGTAGGTATCAACGAGGCGCATCTGCCCTTCCTCATCCGAACCAAGGACGGCGGATTCCAGCAGGTCCTCGCCAACATCCGTTTTACCGTTTCCCTGCCCATGGAGTTCAAGGGGACCCATATGAGCCGGTTCCTTGAGATCCTGGAGCCCTGGAGCCACAAGCCTCTGGCGGAGGCGGAAATGGATGCCATGCTGACGGAGGCTATGGCTCATCTGGATGCCCAATCGGCGAACCTGGAGATATGCTTCAAGTATTTCATCGACAAGAAGGCTCCCGTCAGCGGCAAGGTTTCCTGTCTGGACCTGGACTGCTTTTTCCGGGGGGAGAAGCGCATCGGCGAATCGATGCAGTTTACCCTGGGCGTGGAGGTGCCATTTACTTCTCTCTGCCCCTGCAGCAAGGAGATCTCAAGATATGGGGCCCACAACCAGCGTTCTGTCTGCCGTGCAGCCGTCAGGTTCCATCCCCATGTGGAATGCATCTATATCGAGGATTTGGCGGCCCTGGTGGAGGAGCAGGCATCCTGTCCCATCTATCCCCTTTTGAAAAGGGAGGACGAGAAATATGTGACGGAACGGGCCTACGAAAACCCGAAATTCGTGGAGGACATCCTCCGGGATGTGGTTCTGGCACTTCGCCGGCTTCCCGGCATTGCATGGTTTTCCATGACCTGCGAGAATTTCGAGTCCATCCACAACCATAATGCTTATGCGAGCCATGAGGAGACAGTGAATGAATAAGTTCTACAAGAGATTTCTCTTGTTGGTGCTCTTGGTGCTGGGAATTTCCGGTATCGTCATCTATACGACCGTGGATATCTATACTCTCCGAAACCTCACGAAATTTCATTCCTGGTCACTGGTTTTGGCGGTCTTTGCCGTTTCCCTGGGAATGTTTTTCGATGGCAGCCGCCTCATGCATCTGGTGAAGATTTCCAATGAGCGGATTACCCTGTATCAGGCGGTGCAGGTCATCTTCGGGAATTATTTCCTTGCACTGCTGACGCCGGGGGCCACAGGGGGCGCCGTGGCGCAGCTCATGTTCCTGCGCCATGCGGGAGTGCCCACGGGAAAGGCGGCAGTGCTGGTCATTGTCCGCACCTTGTCCTCCATCTTTTTCCTCGTTCTTTGCATGCCCTTTATTTTCATGCATGATGCGGGCATTGTGCCGGGGATTTCCAATGAGGTTCTCATGGCCATTACCCTGACGGCTTTTGCCGTCATTGTCGGCATTGTATGGGGGTCGAAGAAGGGATATCTCGATTATACGGTCATCCGTCTGACAAGGCGTTGCAGCAATGCAAGGAGAAGGAGGATCTTTGCCTTCTATCGGGATACGAAGAGCGCCATCCAGCTCCTTTTGAGGTCGCCGAAAAGCATGCTTCTGGTCTTTGCGGAATCCGGGCTGAACCTTCTCTGCATCTATGCCATCGTGCCATGCCTTCTGCTGGGCCTGGGCGTAACCGATGCGGACTGGTATACGGTCATGGGGCGCATGATCTTCCTGAACATGCTGCTCTACTTTACGCCGACTCCCGGAGGTTCCGGGGTGGCGGAGGGCGGTTTTGTCCTGCTCTTTTCGGATACGGTTCCCTCCGGGACGGTGGGAATCATTGCGGTGTGCTGGCGCCTTGTGGCGGAATACATACCTTTCTTCATAGGGTTTTATTATACGATTACAGTGTTTGGACGAGATTTCCTCAACCGTCATTTGAGTAGTTCCCAAGGAAGTGCCGAACAGTGATCTTGAAAAGTGCGGCTCTGTTTTGGCGGGCCGTTTCTTTTTATAGGGGGGAGTGGATATGCAGACAGGGGAGTTGCGTGGGGGATATACCACGGGAGCCTGTGCGGCGGCAGGCGTGAAGGCCTGCATTCTCTTTTTGCAGGGAGAATACTGCGAACAGGTGGATATTCTTGCGCTGGACGGGACGCCGCTTTGCATTCCGGTGAAGGATGTGCATCTGTCGGGGGATGGCATCCGGGCAGAGATCATAAAATTTTCCGGGGATGATCCAGATATCACGAATGGGGTCTCTGTCTTCACGGAGGTCCGGCGGCTGCCTGACGGAAGCGGGGTGAGCTTTCTGGCAGGCGAGGGAATCGGCCATGTGACGAAGCCCGGACTCTCCGTTCCGGTGGGAGAGCCCTCCATCAATCCGGGGCCCAGGCAGCTGATCCGCAATGTGGTGCAGGAGCTTCTGGGAAAGGATGCAGGGGTGGAAGTGACGATTTCTATTCCCGCGGGGAAGGAATTGGCCAGGCGCACGTTGAATCCTATTCTAGGGATTGAGGGAGGCATCTCTGTGATCGGCACGACCGGCGTCCTTCGTCCCATGTCGGAAGAGGGCTTCAAGAACGCGCTGATTCCGCAGATCGATGTGGCGAAGGCGGCCGGGTTTTCTTCCCAGGTGTTCGTGCCGGGGAAAATCGGGGAGAACATTGCCATAAAGTGCGGCATTCCCCGGGAGGCCATTGTCCAGACCAGCAATTTCATCGGGTTCATGCTGGAGAAGGCGGCAGAACGGGAACTGGAATCCATCCTGCTGTTCGGGCATCTCGGCAAACTGGCAAAGGTGGCGGCAGGGGTATTCTACACCCACAATCGCATCGGCGATGCAAGGCTCGAAGCCATGGCAGCCTACAGCGCGGCAGAAGGGCTTTCCGGATCCGGGGTTCAGCGCATCCTTGCGTCCGTGACGACAGAGGAGGCCCTGGCGGTGCTGGAAGAAGCCGGGCTTGCAGAGCGGGTCTGCAGGGTATTGGCGGAGCGGGCAAGCCTTCGGGCGGAGCGCTATCTTTTCGGCAAGGTGAAAATCGGAACGGTGATGGTCACCCTGCAGGGGGATATCCTGGGAATGGATGAGCAGGCATGGAAGATTGGGGAGGAACTGCATTGGAATCTGGAGAGGAAATGAGACATCGGATCATTGTGGCAGGCATCGGGCCGGGGCATGGGGACTACATGGTGCCGGCGGCTTATCAGGCAATCCGTTCCGCGAAGGTCCTTGTGGGGGGGCGCCGTGCCCTGTCCCAATTTGCAACAGACGTTCAGCGCACCATGGCCATCACGCGGGATATTCCTGCGGTGCTGCAATTCATTCGCGAGGAACTGGCGGCATCGGATGTGGTGGTCATGGTATCCGGTGATCCCGGGTACTATTCCATGCTGGATGCTCTGCGGCGCGAATTTCCGGAGGAAGTCCTTCGCGTGATTCCCGGCATCAGCTCGCTTCAGATGGCATTTTCCAGGCTGGCATTGCCCTGGCATGCGGCGAGGCTTCTGAGCTTTCATGGCCGCCGCCCGGAGATGGAGGAGCTGGCTTACTGCAAAGGAGCCCTTCTGGGCATGCTCACAGATGGGGAGTACAATTCCCAAAAGATTTCCAGCCTGCTCATGCAACAGGGGTGGCCTGGAAAGACACGGCTCTTTGTCTGTGAGAGGCTTTCCTATGAGGATGAGAAAATTCTTCGTACCACACTGGAAGAGGCAGCGAAGGAGAGCGGTACCGGAAATTGCGTCCTGGTGATTCGGGATGAGAGGAAGGAGGAAGGCTGACATGTATCATTTGGGAATCGATGACGGGGAATTCATTCGCGGAACTGTGCCCATGACGAAACAGGAAATCCGCATCCTGACCCTGGCGAAGGCGCATCTGGAACATGACAGTGTGATATACGATGTGGGTGCGGGGACGGGTTCCCTTTCCATTGAGGCGGCGCTGCAATCCCCCGACGGACATGTCTATGCCGTGGAGCGCAATCCCGAAGGGGTGCGTCTTATCCGAGAGAATGCCAGGAAGTTTCAGGCAGAGAACATCACGATTCTCCAGGCGGAAGCACCGGATGGCATGGAGGACCTGCCGGAGTGCGACACCGTGCTGATTGGAGGAAGCGGCGGGAATCTTGTGAGGCTCTTTGATGCGCTGGATGGGAAACTGCGCCAGGGAGGCAGGATTATTCTCAACTGCATCACGGTGCAGACACTTATGCAGTGCATTGCATACATGAGGGAAAAGGAAGGCTATACCTATGAGGCCGTGCAGGTACAGGTCAGCCGCCTGCAGCAGGTGGGAGCCTATGACATGGCAAAGGCTCTCAATCCGATCTATATTGTCACTTGTGTCAAGAAGTCATCCTAAGGAGGGAATGAAATGGTTCATATTGTAGGAGCGGGCCCCGGCGACCCGGAACTGATTACCGTGAAGGGACAAAGATATCTTCGCGAGGCGGATGTTGTCATCTATGCCGGTTCTTTGGTGAATCCCGCACTTTTGGATTTTTGCCGCAAGGATGCGAAGATCTATGATTCGGCAGGCATGACCTTGCCGGAGGTTGTGGAAGTTGTCGAAAAAGCAGAGAAAGAAGGCAAGATGACGGTGCGCCTCCATACGGGGGACCCTGCCATCTATGGGGCCATCCAGGAGCAAATGGATTCCTTCGAGAAAAAGGGGATTGCCTACGATGTGACTCCCGGAGTGAGTTCCTTCCTTGCAACGGCAGCGGCCTTGAAGCAGGAATACACACTGCCCGGAATCTCCCAGACGGTCATTATCACACGCAACGAGGGCCGCACGCCTGTGCCAGAGCGGGAGAAGCTTCAGTCACTGGCCGCCCATCAGGCCACCATGTGCATCTTCCTTTCCATCACGATGCTGGATGAGGTGGTGAAGGAACTGATGGCAGGAGGCTATGAGGAATCCACGCCCATTGCCATCGTACAGAGGGCATCCTGGCCGGAGCAGAAAATCGTGCGGGGCACCTTGTCCACCATTGTGGATGATATCCAGGGCAAGGACATCGACCGCACGGCAATGATTGTGGTGAGCCATTGCCTTGGCGCGGAATACGACCTCTCCCGCCTCTATGCGCCGGAGTTCAGCCACATGTTCCGGGAGGCCTCAAAATGAGATGCGCTGTCCTGGCAGTTTCCTCCCAGGGGGCTGCCTTGAGCAGACGGGTCCGGGACGCATTGGACGGGGACACGGATATCTATGTCAATGAGAAATACATGGGAGCTGCCCCGGATGGCGCAAAACCCTACCGAAGACTGGCGGAGTACGTGGGAGAGATTTTCCATCGCTATGATGGGCTGATCTTTATTGCAGCGGCAGGCATTGCGGTGCGCATGATAGCCCCCCATCTCATGAGCAAGCTGGAGGACCCTGCTGTTCTGGTGATGGACGAGAGGGGAAGGCATGTCATCAGCCTACTGTCCGGGCACATCGGCGGCGCGAATCTTCTGGCGAGGCAGCTCGCCAAAAGTTTGGGCGGCGAGGCGGTCATCACCACCGCTACCGATGTGGAGGGGAAGCTTGCGCCCGATGCGGTGGCGGCAAGCCTCGCCCTGCGGCCCTGGCCCAAGGAACAGATTGAGTTGCTCAACAGTGCCCTGCTTCAGGGGGAGACCATTCCCTACTATGTGGATGAGAGCATGCCCAGGGCAGAGTTCTACAGCAGGAGATTGCGGGAGTACAAGCTTTCTGTTCATCGGATGGAGCGTGACGGTTTTCCAACAGATGGCCTGCGGGTTCTGGTGGTCGAAGAGCCTGGGGATTTGCAGAAGGGCGCATTGTACCTCTCGCCAAGGCGGCTTATTGCCGGAATCGGGTGCCGTCAGGGAACGGAAGAACAACTGATACGAAGGGCCTTGGATGCAGCCTGCCATTCCATTGGGCAGGAGATTTCCTCCGTTTCCCTGCTGGCCAGCACCATAGTGAAGAAGGAGGAGCAGGGACTCTTGTCCCTGGCAGAAACCATGGGCAGGGAGATCTGCTTCTTTGACAACGAGGCATTGCAGAGCAAGATAGATGATTATCATCTGAAGGAATCCTCCTTCGTGAAATCGCAGATCGGCGTTGGAAATGTATGCGAGGCTGCGGCCTTGGCCTGTGTGACGTCGGGCCGTTTTGCCCTGCCGAAGACAAAATATGAGAAAGTGACGGTGGCGTTGATATGGGAAAGATAACAGTGATCGGACTTGGACCCGGCAGCCTTGAGGACATGACACCAAGGGCTCGGAAGGCAATCGAGGATGCCCGGGTGGTTGCCGGATACAATACATACATCAAGCTCATTGAAAGCATCCTGGAGGGAAAGGAAGTCATTGGCACGGGAATGATGCAGGAGATCGACCGTTGCCGCATGGCTGTGGAGACAGCGGCCGGGGGCAGGGACACCGTGGTGGTTTCCAGCGGGGATTCCGGGGTCTATGGCATGGCAGGACTCGTGCTGGAACTGGTCTTGCAGTATCCCGCAGAAAAGCGTCCCGAATTCGATGTCATTGCCGGGATTTCTGCGGTGAATGCGGCGGCTGCTGTTCTCGGGGCGCCTCTCATGCACGACTTCGCTGTCATCAGCCTCAGCGATTTGCTGACACCCTGGGAGACCATCCGGAAGCGTGTGCAGATGGCGGCGGAGGGGGATTTTGTCCTGGCCCTCTACAATCCCAAGAGCAAGAAACGGGTCCGCAACATCGAGGAGGTCCGGGAAATCCTGCTGCGGTACAAATCGCCGGAAACGCCTGTGGGAATCGTCACAAGTGCCAGCCGCGAGGCACAGGGGAAGGTCCTTTCCACTCTGCAGGACTTCACGAAGGAAGAGATCACGATGTTTTCCCTGGTCATCATCGGCAACAGCAAGACCTATGTGAAGGAAGGCTATATGATCACGCCCCGCGGCTATGAGAACAAGGAGCCAACCCTATGATCTTTGTGGCGGCAGGGACACAGGACGGAAGGGAACTGGCGGGCTTCCTGTTGGAGCAGGGCTATGAGGTGACGGCTTCGGTGGTCAGCCGCTACGGGGAGCAGCTTCTCAGGCGGTACAAGGGCATCGTGGTCAACGAAAAGCCTTTGGATGCAGAGGGGCTGAAAGCCTATCTCAAGGAGCACGGGGCAAGGCTCCTGGTGGATGCCAGCCATCCTTATGCGGCCAATGTGTCCCGGAATGCCATGGATGCCTGCCATGCTTTGGGCATACCTTATCTTCGCTATGAGCGCGCCAGTACCCCTGTGGCCTATCCGAAGGTCTTCCGCGTCGGGGATTATGAGGAGGCGGCAAAGCGGGCCTCGGAACTCGGCAAGAATATCTTTCTGACCACGGGAAGCAGGAACCTCAAGGCCTTCAAGGAGTCCCCATATCTCAGGGACTGCCGCATTGTCGCCCGCGTACTGCCCAGCTCCGAGGTTATTTCCGAAATGACGGCAATGGGCTTTACGCCCAAAGATATCGTTGCCCTGCAGGGGCCTTTTTCCCAGGGGCTCAATGAGGAATTGTTCCGGCAGTACGAGGCCGAGGTCGTGGTGACAAAGAACGGCGGGCAGATCGGCGGCGCCGATACGAAGATTGCTGCCGCGGAAGCCCTTGGCCTGCCCGTGGTGCTCATTGAACGTCCGCCCATGGAGTATGACAACGTGGCGGGATCATTTGAGGAAGTATTGTCTTTTCTGAAGGGGAGATTGTAATGGACTTTATAACGGATCCGATGGAGATAGAGCGCCGCAGCATGGAGATCATCAAGCCCCATCTGGCGGGCTTGGAGCTCAGCGAGGCGGAGACAAAGGTGTATTCCCGCATCATCCACGCTTCAGGGGATGTGGAATACGCGCCGATCATCCGCATCCACCCTAATGCCATTGCGGCGGCCCAGGCTGCCATGAAGGCGGGGAAGAACATCTACACCGATGTGGAAATGGTGCGCACGGGCATCAACAAGAAGAAGCTGGCGGCCCTTGGCGGCGAGGTGAAATGCCTCATTGCCGACGATGAAGTGGCGCGCATGGCAAAGTCCGAGGGAATTACCCGCTCCATGGCGGCGATGCGCACCTTTGGCAAGGAACTGGAGGGTGCCATCGTCGCCATTGGCAATGCCCCGACAGCTCTTTACGAGGTATTGCGGCTCGTGGAGGAGGAAAACATCCTGCCGGCGGTCATCGTGGGAATCCCTGTGGGCTTCGTGGGAGCTGCGGATTCCAAGGAGCTCCTGGCAAAGAACGAGAAGGTTCCCTATATCACTGTGGAGGGGACCAAGGGCGGCAGCCCCATTGCGGCAGCGGCAGTCAATGCCATGCTCTATCAGCTCTCGTAAGGAGGCGAAGGCATTGGTGGAGATTCCGCGCATCGTCATTGCCGCCACACAAAGCGGCTCCGGAAAGACGACGATTGTCACGGGGCTGCTTTCGGCGCTTCGGGCAAAGGGCCTTTTGGTCCAGTCCTTCAAGATCGGCCCGGATTACATCGATCCGGGGTATCACGAGCTTGCCAGCGGGCAGCCGGGGCACAATCTCGACAGCTGGCTTGTTCCTACCGAACGGCTCAGGGATATTTTTGTGCACTCCGCAGGACGTGCGGACATTGCAGTCATTGAGGGGGTCATGGGGCTTTATGACGGCGGCAGGGAAGGTGTGAGCTCCACGGCTGAGATTGCGAAGCTCCTGAAGGCGCCGGTCCTTCTCGTCATTGACGCGAAATCCATGGGAGCATCGGCGGCGGCCATTGCCAGGGGATTCCGCGACTATGACTCGGAGGTGAGATTTGCCGGAGTCCTCCTGAACCGTCTCGGTTCCCCGACCCATGAGGCGATGATTGCCGAGGCCATGGAGAAGCAGGGAATTCCTGTCTTTGGCGCCCTGCGGCGCAATGACGCCCTGAAGATGCCGGAGCGCCATCTGGGCCTGCTTCCCGTGACGGAAAATGCGGAAAAGGAGATCGTGGAGAGCATTGGGCAGGCCGTTGCCTCCCAGGTGCAGATGGAGGAAATCATCCGGCTGGCGCGTGCGGCAGCTCCCCTGGAAACCCGGGAACCAGCAGGAACCGAAAATGGGGGGATTGCTGCTTCCAAGGCTGTGCGGATTGCCGTTGCAAAGGACGAGGCATTTTCTTTCTATTATCCGGAAAGCCTGCAGGTGCTCAAGGATTTCGGGGCAGAGCTCCTTGAGTTCAGCCCCCTTCATGACCGGGTTGTCCCAAAGGCGGACGGGCTCATCCTGGGCGGCGGATTCCCGGAGATGTTTGCGGAGAAGCTTTGCGGGAATGTGTCCATGGGGCAGTCCATCAAGGAGGCCGCGAACAGCGGCATGCCCATTTATGCGGAATGCGGGGGCTTCATGTACCTCATGGAGGGAATGCGGGATTTCTCCGGCAGGGAATATCCCATGGCTGGAGTCTTTCCCGGAATTGCAGCGATGAACCAGAAGCTGCAGATGGTGGGATACGTCACGGCGGAGCTGGAGCAGGACACGGTGTTGGGGCCGAAAGGGACAAAGATCCGGGGGCATGAATTCCATTTTTCCTCCGAGCTGGAAGTGGATGCTTCCTGCCCGCGAGCTTTTCTTTTTACCCGTCTGCGGAACGGGGCGGTATATCCGGCAGGCTACGTCAAAGGAAATGCGGTGGGCTCCTATCTGCACCTGCATTTCGCCGGCTGCCCGAAAGCCGCGGAGAATTTCGTGGCGGCCTGCAGACGGTATTCAAAATAATGTGCGTGAATCGAGGCTATGGTATGGGAAGGATTGTTTTGATCACCGGGGGAGCCCGCAGCGGGAAGAGCCGTTTTGCGGAGAGATATGCGGCGAAGTATGGGAAGAAGGTTGCCTATATTGCCACGGCGGGCATCTATGACGAGGAGATGGCGTTTCGCGTGAAGCTGCATCGTGAGCGGCGGCCGAAGGAATGGAAGACCTGGGAGGCTCCCCATGATGCCCACCGTGCCCTGAAGGAAGCGGGAGAGGATCATGACATGGTGCTCTTTGACTGCCTGACCCTTTACATCAGCAATATCCTCTGCGATGTGGAGGATGTTGCTGATTCGGCGGAGAATTACCGCCTGGTGCGGGAGCAGGTCTGCAAGCTGATCGACCAGGCAAAGGAAAACAGCGGGACGACGATCTTTGTGACCAATGAGGTGGGAGCGGGCATTGTGCCGGAAAATCAGCTTTCCCGGGAGTACCGGGATGTGGTGGGCATTGCCAACCAGCTCATGGGAAGGGCGGCAGAGTCCGTCTATCTTGTAACGTGCGGCCTGCCGGTGGACATCAAGAAACTGGCAGTGGAAATCTAGGGATCAGGGGATGCAGTTATGGCAAATTATATCATGATGATGGGGACGAGTTCCCATGTGGGGAAAAGCATATTGGCCACGGCCTTTTGCCGCATTTTCTATCAGGAGGGGCGCAAGGTCGTTCCCTTCAAGGCACAGAACATGGCGCTCAATTCCTATGTCACGAAGGACGGCGGCGAGATGGGACGGGCCCAGGTGGCACAGGCGGAGGCGGCCGGCCTTGAGCCCTGCGTGGACATGAACCCGGTGCTCCTGAAGCCCACGGGGAATTCCTGTTCCCAGGTTGTCCTGATGGGCAAGCCCATAGGGAACATGTCGGCCAGGGAATACCACAAGGGCTATTCCCTGAAGGCCTTCGATGCCGTGAAGGAGGCACTGGCAAGGCTCGACAAGGAATACGACACCATCGTCATCGAGGGGGCGGGAAGCCCGGCGGAGGTCAATCTCAAGGCCAATGACATCGTCAACATGCGGGTGGCAAAGCTCCTCCATGCGCCGGTGCTGCTCATTGCCGACATCGACCGCGGCGGGGCATTGGCCTCCCTTGTGGGAACTCTGGAGCTTCTGGATGAGGATGAGCGGGAGCTGGTCAAGGGCCTCGTCATCAACAAGTTCCGCGGGGATGTGACACTCCTGCAGCCGGCCGTGGATTTCCTGGAAAAGAAGACGGGAAAGCCTGTCCTGGGCATTGTTCCCCATATCGAGAAGATGGGAATCGATGACGAAGACTCCGTTTCCCTGGAGGAAAAGCAGGCCATGCCCCGGACAGGGGACCTGCGCATTGCGGTCATCCGCACGCCGAAGATCTCGAATTTCACGGATTTTGACTGCCTTGCAGGGGAAGAGGATGTGGCTCTTTACTATGTGCAGGATGCCGCTTCCCTGGGAACCCCTGACCTCATCATGCTGCCGGGAAGCAAGAATACCACGGAAGACCTTCTGTATCTGAGGGAGTCCGGGCTGGAGAAGGCCATCAAGGAGCTCAAGGCGAAAGGTGTGCCCGTCATCGGCATCTGCGGCGGCTATCAGATGCTGGGGGAGGCCATCATGGACCCCCTGCACATGGAGTCCGACCATGACAGCGTCCGGGGACTGGGGCTTCTCCCCATGAAAACCACCTTCAGCGACAAGAAGCTCACCTCCCAGGTGACCGTGGACTGCCCTGGGCTGGATTTCCTGGGACAGTGCATCCGGGGAACGTCCCTGCGGGGCTATGAGATCCATATGGGACAGACGGAGTTCGCTCCCGATGCGAAGCATCCTTTGCGGATTACACAGAAGGCCGGGAAGGAATGCGACCGGCAGGAAGGTCTTGCATCGGAGGATGGATTGGTCTTTGGCACCTATGTCCATGGGATTTTCGACAATGACGAGTTCCGTCGGGGAATCCTGAACGCCCTGCGCCAAAGGAAGGGACTGGAGCCACTGGCAAATACCCATAATACCGAGGCGGAGAAACAGCGCAGCTATAACAGGCTGGCGGCTGTGGTGCGGGAGAGCCTGGACATGGAAAAACTTCGCGAAATCATGGGAGAGACCTGATGCTTACGGCATTTGTGGCATTCTTTATCGATACGGTGCTCGGCGATCCCAGGACGCGCCTCCATCCTGTGGTTCTCATGGGGAACCTGATCTCCCTGCTGGAGAAATTCTTCTATCGCCCCAAGGACAGTGACCTCGTGAAACTTCTGGCGGGTGCCATGCTGGTGGCGATTGTCCTTCTCCTTTCCTATGAGGCCGGAGCGGCATTCCTCTATCTGTCCTACTGGATCACGGGGGAGACGGGCTTCTGGTGGGTGAACTACCTTATGGGAGGGCTCCTGCTCAGTTTCATGATTTCCCCCAACAGCCTGGCAAAAGCGGGAAAAGAACTCTATACGCTCCTGGAGAAGGGGGATATGGAGGAAGCCCGCCGGAAGGTGGGCTGGATCGTCGGTCGGGACACGGACAAGCTGGAGGTGGAGGGCATCACCCGGGCGACGGTGGAAACCATTGCGGAGAACACCGTGGACGGCATCATATCGCCGCTGTTCTTCTTTGCCATCGGCGGGGTTCCCCTGGCAGTGCTCTACCGGGCGGCGAATACCATGGACTCCATGCTGGGCTACAAGAACGAGAAATATCTTTACTTCGGCAGGGCGGCGGCCCGGGTGGATGATGTGCTGAACTATATCCCTGCCCGACTGACCGGGCTCCTTTTCATCGGTGCCGCATGGCTCCTGAAGTTCGACCACAGGCACGCTTTGGCGATGATGAAACGGGATGCGTCAAAGCATCCAAGCCCGAATGGCGGTTATGCCGAGGCCACGGTGGCAGGCGCGCTCCACATCCGCCTGGGAGGCATCAATTCCTACTTCGGCGTGGAATCCTTTCGCGCCTACATGGGGGATGCCATCGAAAAACTCTCCCCAAGGCATATCCTGGAATGCATCCGCCTGATGTACACGGCCACGGTATTGTTCCTGCTTCTGGCATATGCGCTCTTTGAAGCCATGGGATACTGACGAATATTGACTTTTTTCTCTCAATAATATAATATATTACTCAACTTTCCCACCACGAAAATGAAGCCAATCCCTTGAAAATACTGGCATCGCGTAGGATAAAAAGCTCTGCTTGACAACAAAATAGCACCT
>CADCIX010000021.1 GCA_902801565.1 uncultured Veillonellaceae bacterium
GTTCCACCTGTTCCCATTCCGAACACAGTAGTTAAGCATCAAGAGGCCGAAAGTACTTGGCTGGCGACGGCCCGGGAGGATAGGTAATTGCCGGTTTTTCTTTTACTACGAAATCTTAGCGAGTCAAGCCCGAAGGGCGCAGAATCGGTTAGATTTCGTGTAAGGGCGTAGTGCGAAACATCGTTTCGCACGGAGTTTATGGCGGCTTTGGTGAAGTGGTTAACACACTGGATTGTGGCTCCAGCATGCATGGGTTCGACCCCCATAAGTCGCCCCATTTTTTAGGGGTATAGCTCAATTGGTAGAGCAACGGTCTCCAAAACCGTAGGTTGTGAGTTCAAGTCTTACTGCCCCTGCCATTTGAAAGTATAGCCTCCTCCGTTTTAGTAACGGTGGAGGTTTTCTTTTGTTTTGGGGGACAATTTTAAGTAGGGGAGATGATTCCATGGAGCAGCAGCGCTTTGACCAGATTTTTCGACCAATCTATTATAAACTTCTTAAAAAGCTGGATTTGCGGCAAATGCACTTTGCCTATTATACAAGTGCAATGACCGGTCTTAACATTCTTAAGGATCGCTCCTTATGGATGAGGGCTGCCGCCTGCATGAATGACTATCGGGAAATCGATTATGGCATTCAGCTGCTGAATCAATCGGTTTACAGCTCTGATGAGCGGAGACGGAAGCTGCGGGAGATTGCCGGGAAGCTCCGCTGGGGGGACAATATCCTGGAATATCTTCTGGGGGATTTGAATAGGAACAAGCAGAATTTCATCACACATACCTATTTGGCCTGTGTGACGGAACATGATCTCTTGAAGAATGAGCATGGCCGCCTTTCCATGTGGAGAGCTTATGGGCGCAAGACTGGTGTGGCATTTGTGTTGAAACCGTCTGCCATCATTTATCCAACCAGCACATTGCCTTTGCAGATTTCTCCTGTGAAATATGAGACTCAGGAGGATTTTGACCATAGCATTGACTATATGCTGTGGCATATTGAACGGAACATAGATGTTATTTCTTCCTATAAGCCTATGGAGGTTCTTGAGCAGTTCATCCATGTTATCCTGCTGTCCCTGTTTTCCGTGAAGCATCCTGGCTTTCAGGAAGAGCAGGAGTGGCGCATCATATACCAGGACAAACAAAAAGAGAAGCTGGATTATTCTCTTGTAAGTGTAGATGGTATACCGCAGATTGTATACAGGCTTCCTCTTTATGGCCCGGAAGATGCGGTTCAAAGAGGAATTTCCATGAATGATGCGCTGGAGCATATCATCATCGGACCGACACAATACGGTGATGTGATATTCACTGCATTTGTGAAGATCTTGGAAGAAATGGGGATTGAGCGCCCTGCTGACAGGGTTTATATTTCCAATATTCCGTTAAGATAATAGAATCTTGAAAAGACATAGAAGAGAGGCGGCATCGTAAAGATGCCGCCTCTTGAGGTATCGAAGGAGCGAGGCTTCTATGAGAAGCCGGTCTTAAGTCCTTGGTGTGTCGTAGGAATCGGTATGCATGTATTCCCGGTCGATGACCTCTCCATTGCGGGTATAAATGCGGTAGATGGTCGGATGCATCCTGGAACCTTCGTTTTCTAAGGAAATAGTATTTCCCTGAAGGTCTGACTTTGCACCGAGAACATAGATGGTCAGGGAACTGCCATAGGTTCTGGCAAGCAGATAGACGTTGTGGGGAAACTGGTTCATGAATTGGAAATCCAGAAGTCCGTCTGCCACAGTGGCATCGCGACCAGGGGGACAATAGGAAGAAGGAAAGAAATGTGGTGTGCGCAGGGTAGGCGTTAGCCCGGCAAGCAAGACCGCATTGTAGAGTGTGGAACTCACCTGGCAGACACCGCCGCCTACATCCTGTTCCGTTTTTCCATCGATGATGACGGGAGCATCTTTGTAGCCGGCACTTTCTGTACGCTGTCCGACCGTGTTATTGAAGGAGAAGACGGTGTTGCTCCTGACGAGGATGTTGTCAAGATGGCTGGCAGCAATCATGATGTTGTCGCCACGGTCGCCGTAGTAGAAGTCGGTAGTGTAAGAAGCGAGGACGCTGTCAATGGGAGCAAGATCTGCATCGACAATGGCAGGCGGCTGATCTGCAGGCTCAAGGACGACAATCTTGGGATGCTGGAAGGAAAGAAGCTGAGGCTCCAGGGCATCCGCGATTGACTTTGTATCCAAGGTTTTGCCGACGACACAGGGAATATGCCTCAGGGAACCGTCCGGCTGAAAATCCATGGAGGCATTGACCGGGGGAGCATTTACTGCATTGGCAACTTCCTGGAGTTTGTTGGCCAGAAGCTGGCGGTCATAATCTGCAGTGAACTCCACCGAGCGTCCGGTGATAGCATATTTCAGCTGGCTCATGAGGTTTTCCAGGGCAGTTCCTTCCCTGCCGATGGAATAGGCATTTTCCACGGCACCATCGATGTTTCCGTGGAGATTGATTTCCTCGGGCTTGATTGTCCAGGTTTTTTCCCCATATTGCAAAAGAATGGCCATTTGGGAAATGCGGTTTTCGGCAGTTTTTTCAAAAAAATGCCTGGCATCTTCTTTTTTCATGCCCGACAAAGACGCTCCCATGGATTGTACCCCCATGATGACGCGATCCTTGTTGGCTGTTGACACGGAGACGCAGCCGATGATGCCTATGAGCAGACAGAAGAAAAAAGTGGAAAGGGCGACAATTTTTCCGGTAGATAACGATGAATGCATGGTATTGCTCCTTGTTGATAAATTCTACCCTATTATAACTTTTCTAAGAGGATGAAGCAATAGGAATTTGGAAGGAATGGATATTCAGTATTTTTTCACGGTATTTCATTATGATAAGGGATATACTTGAAAAGAACAAAGCCTTGGAACTGGTTTTGATTTGAGGGGGAAATGCAGATGCGTGTGCTTTTGGCTGAGGATGACAAGCGATTGGGGAAGCTCATCCAATATATGCTGGAGCAGAATGAGATTTCTGTGGAGTGGATCACCAATGGCAGTGATATCTATGAGTACGCCATGTATACGGACTATGATATCCTGATACTGGACTGGATGATGCCGGGAGAAACAGGTGTGGATGCCTGTGCCCGCTTGAGGAAGGAAGGCTATGAGAAAGCGATACTCATGCTGACGGCGAGGGATTCCGTGGAAGATCGGGTCACAGGGCTTGATGCCGGGGCAGATGATTATCTCGTGAAACCCTTTGAATTTGCGGAGCTTCTGGCGCGCTTGCGTGCCCTGGGGCGGCGCAGCACCCAGAAAATCCAGCAGGATATTGTGAAGGTTGGGGACTTCACACTGAACCGCACGGCAAAAGTCCTCAAGAAGAAGAAGCAAGTCATTCAGCTTTCTCCGAGGGAATTCCAGATATTTGACCTTCTGGCGCAGAACATCGGCATTGTCGTGCCACGGGATATCATTCTGGACCGGATTTGGGGGCTGGAGTCTGATGTGAGTTCCAACAATATCGATTCCTATATGAAGATACTCAGGAAGAAATTGGAGCCTGGTGATGGGCAGAACCTCATCAAGACGGTTCGTGGTGTGGGCTATAAGCTGGAGGCAGAGAAATAAGTATGTCGCTAGGTATGTTTGGAAAGGGGAGGAGGAGGCTCACCCTTTTCTATTCCTGCATCATGTGTGTGTTTCTTGTCGTGTTGATCTTTGGCGTGCACAGGACGATGGAATGGGCCATATCCTCGGAGCAGGCAAGGGAACTCATTGATACGGCCTCCAATATTTCCGAGGCACAGACACATTTCAACCAGCATCCGGGAAGTCCCTTTGATGATAATAATCTTTACAAAAGTTCTAATGACCGTCTTTTTTTCTATATTTTTGACGATACCGGGCGCCTGGTGAATTTTTCCCGTGCATCCTTCCGGATTGAGCCCTTCATTCTGGATGTCATATCCTCCAAGGAAATATTGGAGGGGGATGTGTCGGTGTATGGCAAGCCCGATGAGAAGGGGCGCATCATCAAGGTAATGATGACCTCCTGCCGGGTGTACAATACGGCGGGAATACCGGAAACCGTGTATGTGGGGAAAGACGTCACGGCCATGTACAATGGAATGCAAAAGGCCACCTATGCCTTGATTTTCCTTGGTGTTCTGGCGCTCATCATTGCGACGGCGGTGGGGCATGTCATGTCCGGAAAGGCGCTGGTGCCTTTGCGTGAGGCATATGAGAAGCAGAGACAGTTTGCGGCGGATGCCTCCCATGAGCTCAGGACGCCCTTGGCAGTGGTGCTTGCCTCGGCAGAGCTTCTGGAGAATGATCCGTCTATTAAGTCACCCTTCCTGAAGCAAGTCATCAGCGATGTCCGGGATGAGGTCAAGAAGATGACCAAACTGGTCAGTGATCTTCTTGTGGTGGCACGCAGCGATAACCAGGCCTTGAAGCTGAAGCTGGCAAAGTTTGACCTGGCCGCGTTGCTTCAGCAGACGGTTCGCGTCATGCAGCCCCTGGCGGACAAGAAGGAGATTGAGATCCTGACCGAGGGGGATATGAAGGAAACGGAGATTCAGGCAGACGAACAGAAGATCAAGCAATTGGTGCTGATTCTTGTGGATAACGCAGTGAAGTACACGCCGGAAAAGGGAAAAATTGTTCTGGAACTTCTGCCGGCGGAGCGGGGATTGGTTCGTTTTACCGTGCAGGATACAGGGATTGGCATTTCCAAAGAGAACCAGGAGAAGATCTTTGACCGCTTCTATCGTGTGGACAAGGCCCGTTCCAGGGAAATGGGCGGGAATGGGCTGGGACTTGCCATTGCCCAGGAAATCGTGAACCTGCACAAGGGGAGCATCGCGGTGGAGAGCGAGCCGGGCAAGGGGACGAAGTTCATCGTGGAGCTTCGGACAAGGCTCAAATCCAAATTGGCACTGGACAGGCTGGCAGAAGTTTGATAAGCAGCAGGGAAAATAGATCTCTATGTCGAATCTGTATGTATTCAGAAAATTTTCGATAGGGGGTTGGTCGACTTGATAAAGAACATGAAACTGTTTGTCGTCATGAAGCTGGAATATGGGGAAGGGGAGGAGAATGTTTTTTCCACCGTCCTCAATGTCACTTCCAGCAAGAGCACGGCAGAGACCTTCAAGGAGCATTACGAAGAGGAGTTTGCCGATGAGATCCATGCAAGCCACAATGGACGATGGGTTGCCATTCGCATGCATCAATGCCTGATTCAGCTGGATGATGAGATCATTGCCCCGGATATGTTCATTCGTTTCATCGAGGGAAGCGACAAGGAAATGAAGGAAAAATTCTGATAACATAAAGAAGAAAATGAAGAAGGCTGGCGCAATTGTGTATGCATTGCGCCAGCCTTCTTGCTGTGTAGATTACTTTTTCAAAACGGTCTCTTTGAGAACCTCTGTCATTGCCTTCTGGACGATGCGCATGACATCCTCCAGCACAGCGTTGTAGAGATCGCCACCGTCAGTAACGCCGCGACCGTTTGCAGTAATGAAGAACTTCTTGGGATGCTCCAATCCCTTATAAGCCTCATCCAGCTTATCCTGGACGAGCTTCTCCAGTTCCTGTGCTGTCATTCTAGTCACCTCTTTTCTGCGAAACAGGCTTTTATACATCTTACACAATTCTAATGTTCGACTAAAGACGCTCTAATTCCTGCAAAATAAAATAAAACTATGGAAAGTTCCTGGAAAATTATTTTTGGAAAGGCGATGGGACATGATGATCATGACAAAAAAGATGATTGCAGGGATGATGGCAGGGGCAGTGCTCCTTGCCGGAGGGTTTACTTATGTACAGGCATCGCAGCAGGAGAACGGCAAGCATGACCGCATCGAGTGCAAAGGGCAGCCGGGGATGCTGCAGCCTCCACAGATGGATACGGATACGGTGGCACAGAAGATTGCCGATACCTTCCAAGTGAATAAGGACGAGGTCCTGGAGGCCCTCAATGACAAGAAGGATTTCCGCAATGTAGGACATGCGGCCATGCTGGCAAAGATCAGCGGCAAATCCTTCAAGGATGTATTGGCGATGAAGACGGAAGACAAACACTGGAAGGAGATACAGGAATCCCTGGGGGTTACATGGGAGCAGATGAAAGAGGAGATGAATTCCCTGACGGCAAGCCGTATTGCGGAGCATGGCAATGTGGATGAGAGCACCGCAAAGGCACTCCTGGGAGATGGCTATCTTCCGCAGGACATTGAAGCAGCGGCAGTCCTGGCAAAGGAATCGGGCAAAAACATCCAGTCTGTTCTCGAAATGAAGAAAATCAATAATCGGTGGGAAGATATTGCTAAATCTTTGGGCGTTGATGCCAAGTCCCTTTGGAATGGCAAGGGAGGTTTTGGCGGCCCTAATGGAATGATGATGCCGCCGGGCGGTTTTGGAGACATGCATGCCAAGGGAGGTTTTCAGGGAGAACCGCCACAGATGCCTGGAGGCGAGGGATAAAATATATATGATGCTGTATAACATAAGGAGCAATGCCGTTCTATGGCATTGCTCCTTATGTTATGTGTTTATTTACCGTTGCCATTGCCATTACCGTTGCCATTGCCATTACCGTTGCCATTGCCATTACCGTTGCCATTGTCGTTGTTGAAGTACATGATCAGCCCCGTGCGATTGGTTACTCCGTATTTTCGGTAGAGTTTGGAGAGGGCCTTTTTGACGGTAATTTCCGCGACACTCATGTGCTCGGCAATTTCCCGGTTGGACAGCCCCTGCCGGAGCAGGGTGACGATGAGCCGTTCCCTGGAGTCCGTCTTGCGGGAACCACGGAAGAGGCGCCGGTTCTTGCGGGCAGCCTGCATGGCGAAAAGCTCTTTTTCTGCCAGCTTTGACCAGGCGATGGAATTGATGAGATGGAAGATTTCCCATCTCTTTTCAATGTTGTTCTCTGCATCAATGATTTCTGGCTGCGGAAGCCGGCGGTAAAGGAATGTGGAATGCTGACACTCCCGCATGGTGTAAAGGCTGGTATTCTGCGGTTCCACATCATTGTTTATGATGCAGAGCCAGTGCTCTTTGCCGACGGGAACCGCACGACAAAATTCTTCGAACAGCTTGCAAGCAAACATGGATGGCCGGCCTTCCATGAAAGCCTTCTTGACGGCATCCCTGCCTTCGGCATGGGCGGATTTTGCGGCGCCCACCCAAATGATGTCCGGTGCCATGTAGTCAAAGAGTACATCCAGGTTGTTCTCAATGTAATACGCATGGATGATCTTGCGCGTCAGATCACAAATCTCTTTTTCTTCGTTGTTGAATTTCATGTATTTTTACTCCTTGCATGAAAATAATTACGTTTATTATATATCATATAAGGAATTTTTAAAGTATACATGAGTATAGTTTTTAGGTGATTTTAGCAGCATTATTTTTTTGGGAAGAAATACCTATGCTCAATAGGTTCAAGATAGGGATATATTTGCCGATGCGGCGGCAGAGAATCGCCGCAAGCATAACAGAGCACAAGACTACGATATACATGAGGATGGCGAGCGGTGCTGTCATGATGTGGCCGGAACGGGCGAGCGCAATGCTATAGGTCGTGAGGAATACGGGATGTGCCAGATAGGAAAAATAGGAATGCCGCCCCAGGAGGGAGAACACAGGATTAAGGAAATCCGGATATTTTTGGTAGGTGAATATTGTGAAGAAGAAGATAGAAGCAGCGATGGTGTAGAGAACTCCCGCAGGGCAAAGCTGGTGTGCGGTGTAGATGGCCTCAAGCAGAGTGGCCCCCGAGAAGATGAGCTCGTAGTAATAGCCCAGCAGGGCGGCAAGGGTCAGCCAGAACGAAAGACAGATGCCGGTGCGGTGCTCCTGCATGAACTTTTGGAACTCGAGGATGTGCACAGAAAGCCATCCTCCGAGCAGGAAGATGAAGATGTAATGGAATACCCAATAATTCAGCCGATAGGCCAGGAATGGCTTGAGAAGGGAATCATCGGGCAAGTCCGCTATGAAGTAGTAAAGTGTGGCATTGAAGCTGGAAACATAGTTGAAGCCGATTTGCAGAAGCAGAAGCAGTGCCATGCCTTTCCGGTTCATATGCCGTACCATGACGATCCAGCATGGCATGAGGAGGTAGAACCAGAGCAGTATCACGAGGAAATACAGATGATACTGGGTCAGGCCGAAGAAGAAGAGGCGGACAAGTTCCAGTGCGGAGGGGAACTTGGCGCCGTGAAATACGCTGTTCGTGATGATATAGAAAAAAGACCAGGCGATATAGGGGATGAGAACCGTGCGGAAACGGCGCTTCATGAATCCTTTGTAGTCGAAGGGTTCCTTGATGTCAAGGTTGTAGAAGAGCCCGAAAGCTGAGATGAAGAAAAAGATGGGGACGCTGAAGCGGGTGAACACATCGAAAAGGGCGACGAGGTGGAGGTTGGCAGAAGGGTTCTCAAGATACTGGGATCCCACATGGATACCGATGACACCCATCATGGAAATGCCGCGGATGTACTCGATTGCAGCCAGACGAGGTTTTTTCAAAGAAAGGACTCCTTGCTTATCAGATGGTCAGTTGTCGAGAATATAGTCGATATGCACAGAGGCATCGAGGGTAAGAGTTCCGGCTTCGATGGGGGTACTGTCCTCCATGGCGTTTGACTTGGCAAGCATTGCCATGCTGTAAGTGCGATGACCCATGCTGCCGGTATCCTCGGACACGGTCTTTATGCCGACGATGCGCATGCCGAGTCCCTGGGCGATGATATCCGCCTTGTTCCTGGCATCCCGGATGGCAGACGTTAGTGCTTCCTTACGGAGTTTTTCCGTATTCCGGATGCGGAAGTCCAACGAGGAAATCTGGTTTGCACCGTAACCCAAAGCCGTATCGATGACCTGGCTGACAAGACTGAGATCATGGATGGTCACGAGAATGGAATTGCTTGCCTGATACCCGTTGATCTCATTTTCCTGGCCTCTTTCCGAGCTGTAGGTGGGATAGAAGGAGTAGTTGCGCGTCTGGATGTCCTTGTCATCAATGCCGAGAGCTTTGATGGCATTCTGGATGGCGCTGGCCTTGGAGGCATTCACCTGCTGGGCGGTATTTGCGTCAGCAGCGTGGTTGGTGACGCTGATGGTGATAACGGCCTCGTCAGGCGCAGCCTGGGCCATGCCCTGTCCGCTGACGGAAAGCAGGGGAGGCTCTATCCCGGATGCCTGGGAGACAGATGGCAGCAGAAGGGAAATGGTGCAGGCCAGCAGAAAAATGACAAGACTTTGTGATGTTTTCATAGGGATTCTCCTTTGTATTTTTTATGATATACGAATTATCATATCGATATTTCCCTGTTTTGTAAAGCGACAAGAAGAATTTCTTGTTGTATGGTTGACAATCTTGCCTGGCCTATGTATAATATTGGATGTCGTTGAAAAGCGATGCCTTTGCGGCCCGGTAGTTTAGTTGGTTAGAATGCCGCCCTGTCACGGCGGAGGTCAGGGGTTCAAGTCCCCTTCGGGTCGCCATTCCTGCGGAAATAGCTCAGTGGTAGAGCACCACCTTGCCAAGGTGGGGGTCGCGAGTTCGAGCCTCGTTTTCCGCTCCATTCAGGGCGACATAGCCAAGTGGTAAGGCCGAGGTCTGCAAAACCTTTATCCCCAGTTCGATTCTGGGTGTCGCCTCCAAATTGCAGAAGAGTGCAGAGATTGCGCATGACAAATATATATCGTGTGTTTGGCGACATAGCCAAGTGGTAAGGCCGAGGTCTGCAAAACCTTTATCCCCAGTTCGATTCTGGGTGTCGCCTCCAAACATGACATCATCCGCCCGGAAGCCTGTTTCCGGGTTTTTTGTTGTTTGAATTCATCCGTTGGTATGTGGTATAGTAGTGTGAGTATTGATTTTTGACACGAAGGAGTTTCTATGAAGAAAGCATTTATTGGTGTCTATGGCTGCCAGATGAACGTCTCGGATGCGGAACGCATGGAAGGACAGCTTGGGACGATTGGCTATGAGCGGACGGAAGCCATGGGAGAGGCAGACCTCATTCTGCTCAACACCTGCTGCGTAAGGGAAACCGCAGAGGACAAGGTATATGGAAAAATTGGGGAAATCAAGCATATAAAGGAAAGGAATCCCAATCTGATTTTCGGCATTACCGGCTGTATGGCCCAGAAGGAAGGGGAAAAGCTCATCCGACGGGCACCCCATATCGATTTTGTCCTGGGAACCAACAAGGTGCATGAACTCGTCCATGTGGTGAAGGGAATCCAGGCAGAACGCGGGCATGTCGTGGATGTCAGCATCGGCGAGACGGAATTGCCGGAGGGAATGCCGGTGACGCGGGGGGGCAAATTTTCCGCATGGGTTCCCATCATGTACGGCTGCAACAATTTCTGCACCTATTGCATTGTTCCTTATGTACGCGGCCGGGAGCGCAGCCGCTTGCCGGAGGATGTGGTTCGGGAAGTGGAAGAGGCCGTGGGCAAGGGATACAAGGAGATCACCCTGCTGGGACAGAATGTCAATTCCTATGGGAAGGATCATGGAAAGGCGGATTTTGCAGAGCTTCTTTCGAGGGTGGATGCAGTTCCGGGAATCCAGCGGGTGCGGTTCATGACCTCCCATCCGAAGGATCTCAGCGACAGGGTCATCGAGGCAATCCGGGATGGAAAGCATATCTGCGAGCACATCCATCTGCCGGTGCAGCATGGGACGAACCGCATCCTGAAGGCCATGAACCGCGTGTATACGGTGGAGAAGTACAGGGATTTGGCGCGGAAGATCCGGGAGAATCTGCCGGAGGCGAGCATTACCACGGATATCATTGTGGGTTTTCCGGGGGAGACGGAAGAGGATTTCCATGCAATGCTGGACTTCATCAAGGAGATCCGCTATGATTCTGCCTACACCTTTCTCTACTCCAGGCGTTCGGGAACTCCGGCGGCGACCATGGAGAACCAGGTGGACGAGGCATGCAAGAAGCGCCGCCTGAGCGAGCTGATGGATGTCCAGAATGGCATCAGCAGGGAAATTAATGAAGCATTGCGGGGCAAGACCGTGGAGGTCATGGTGGAAGGTGCCAGCAAGAACGATGATGAAATCTGGACGGGACGCACCCGCACCAACAAGATTGTCCTTTGGCGGCATGGCGCGGAAGCTCCCGGTGATTTTGTGCAGGTACGGATTACCCAGCCCCAGACCTGGGTGCTGAAGGGCGAGATTCAATAAGGAAATGCAATAAATGGAGGAGAACTCATGGAACTAACCCCTATGATGCAGCAATATCTGGCGACAAAGGAGCAGTATCCCGATACGATACTCTTCTTTCGGCTGGGCGATTTCTATGAGATGTTCTTTGAGGATGCAAAGACTGCCTCCAGAGAACTGGGGCTTACCCTCACGAGCCGCAGCGGTGATATGGAGAGGGCTCCCATGTGCGGGGTTCCCTATCATGCGGCGGAATCCTATGTCAACAAGCTCATCGGTAAGGGCTACAAGGTGGCGATTGCCGAGCAGATTGGCGATCCGAAGGCGAAGGGGCTTACCAAGAGGGAGGTCATCAAGGTCGTGACTCCCGGAACCGTGCTTTCGGAAACGGCTCTGAAGGATGCCCAGAACAACTATATTGCCTTGCTTCATGAAAAGGACGAGGAAATCGTTCTGGCAGGGGCGGATATTTCGACGGGGGAATGTTTTTATGGCATCTACCGTGGGCAGGACCGTCTGCAGGGGCTTTTCGATGAGCTTTATCGCCTTATGATGCCCGAGCTGCTTGTGGTGGGGAAGGTTTCCTTTCGGGAAGCCTTGGAGGAGTTCATGTCCCTTCGCATGAGCAGGTGTGCCTTTACAGATATTCCAAGGATTTCCCAGGCCGTGGAGGACCGGATCGTGCAGCATTTCGATGCGGACAATCGCCCGAAAGAGCCTGTTGCACAGGAAGCGGTGGCAACACTCCTGGACTATCTCCACGACACGGTGCGGACAGACCTTTCCCATCTGTCGAAGCTTTTGTATCTGGATGTCTCGGAGAATCTTGTTCTCGATACCTATACCCTGCGCAATCTGGAAATTACGCGAAACCTTCGGGACGGCGGCAAAAAGGACACACTTCTGGGCGTGTTGGACTTTACACAGACTCCCATGGGAAGCCGCTTGCTCAAAAAATGGCTGGAGAGCCCGTTGCTCAATGTCTTGAAGATCAATCAGCGGCTGGATGCCGTGGAGGAACTGACAAAGGATTTCGCCTTGCGGGGGGAACTTCGTTCCGGTTGCAAGGATATCCGGGATTTCGAGCGCCTGCTCACCAGGATTGAGGTGGGGACTGCCAATGCCAGGGATCTCATTGCCCTGAAGGTATCCCTCATGTGCCTGCCGGCCATCAAGCAGCAGCTTTCCTCTGCAAAGTCGGCACTTCTGCAGCATTGCTATGGGAATATCCAGGTCTATGATGACCTTGTGGAACTCCTGCAGAAATCCATTGTGGAGGAGCCGGGCATTACCCTTCGGGATGGGGGCATCATCAAGGATGGGTACAATCAGGAACTGGATGAGTACCGCCGCGTTGCCCATGACAGCAAGAGCATGTTACAGGAAATCGAGGAGCGGGAGAAGGAAGCCACGGGCATCCGCTCCCTGAAGATCGGCTACAATAAGGTTTTTGGCTACTATATAGAAGTGAGGCACAGCGGAACGGATCTCGTCCCTGCCCGCTATGTCCGCAAGCAGACCCTGGCGAATGCCGAGAGATATATCACGGAGGAACTGAAGGAATTCGAGACGAAAATCCTGGGGGCACAGGAGAAAATTGTCAATATTGAATACCAGCTGTTTACCGAAATCCGGGAAACCATCAAGACAAGGCTTTCCAGTATCCAGCAGACTGCTCATGAGATCGCGATTGCCGATGTGCTCGCAGGGTTTGCGGAGGCGGCATCCTCGTACAATTATGTGCGTCCCCGCATGACGATGAACGGGGAGATCGATATCAAGGACGGGCGGCATCCCCTGGTGGAACGCATCTTGACGAGGGAGCTTTTTGTTCCCAATGATACGCACATCAATCACGAGGATTGCGAGATCATGCTGATCACAGGCCCGAACATGGCGGGAAAGTCCACCTATATGCGACAGGTTGCCCTTTTGACGCTGATGACACAGGTGGGGAGCTTCCTGCCTGCCAGGGAGGCATCGATTTCTCCGGTGGACCGCATCTTCACGCGAATCGGTGCCAGCGATGACCTTGTGAGCGGGCAGAGCACCTTCATGGTAGAGATGAATGAGGTGGCCCAGATTCTGAAATATGCCACAAAGGACAGTCTGGTGATCCTCGATGAGATCGGCAGGGGAACCAGCACCTATGACGGCATGAGCATTGCGAGGGCGGTGGTGGAGCACATCGCGAAGAAAATCCATGCCAAGACCTTGTTTGCCACCCATTACCATGAGCTCACGGACATGGAAAATGAAAAGATACGGAATTTCTGCGTGGCGGTAAAGGAGCGGGGAACGCAGGTGGCTTTTCTCCGCCGCATCGTCACGGGAAGCGCGGACAAATCCTATGGCATCCATGTGGCGCGGCTGGCAGGACTGCCGAAATCCGTTACACAGCGGGCAGAGCTCATCCTGGAATCTCTGGAAGCGGAGCAAGTTCCGTCCGGCGGCAGTGCAGAGGCGAAGGATGCGAAGAATGCGAAGAAGGAAGCTGTAGCACAGGCGGAGGTCATGGGGTCGCTTTTTTCCTCGGCCATCAGTGAGGAACTGCTTTCCCTGGATGTCATGTCCATGACGCCGCTGGAGGCGATGAACGAACTGTACCGATTGCAGGAACAGGCGAAGAAGGAGACGGGACGCTTATGAGCACGATCCATGTATTGGATGACAGCACCATCAACAAGATTGCTGCCGGAGAGGTGGTGGAGCGCCCCGCTTCTGTCATCAAGGAGCTTGTGGAGAATTCCATGGATGCCGGGGCAACGCAGATTGAAGTGGAGATCATGGCGGGCGGCACCAGTTTCATGCGTGTGACGGACAATGGCAAGGGCATGTCTGTGGAAGATGCCCGGATGGCAATCCTTCGCCATGCCACCAGCAAGATACGGGAAGTGGGGGATCTCGGAACGATTTCCACCATGGGATTCCGGGGGGAAGCCCTTCCCACCATTGCATCGGTTGCCCGTTTTTCCATGCTGACCCGTCAGGAAGGCAGTGAACTTGGGACAAGGGTGGACATCGTTGGAGGAAAGGAGCCGGAGATCCGGGAAACCGGTTGCAATATCGGAACGACCATCAAGGTGGAGGATCTTTTCTTCAATACGCCTGCCCGAAAGAAATTCCTGAAGACGAATCATACCGAGGCGGGGAAAATCAACGATTTCATTGTGAAACTCGCCCTTTCCCGTCCGGACATTGCCTTCCGCTTTGTGAACAACAACAAGCTTTCCCTCGTGACACCCGGAAATGGCAATCTTTACGATGCCATTCGGAGCATTTACGGGGGCAATGTGGCAGAGTCCCTGCTGGGGCTCCATTTTGAGGATGGGGATACCCGTATTTCCGGCTATATCACGAAGCCTTCGATGCTCAAGAGCAGCCGTGCATGGCAGACCTGCATCGTCAATGGCCGTGTCATCCAGAACCGGGCAATGGCAAAGGCAATCGACAATGCCTACCGATCCCTTGTGCCCAAGAGCGGTTTTCCGCTGGCAGTGCTCCATGTCACCGTGCCCCAGCGTACCATTGACGTCAATGTGCATCCGCAGAAAACGGAGATGAAGTTTGAGGACGAGAGCCGTATTTTCAAGGCAGTCTATAAATCCGTTCTGGATGCTGTGCGCCCGGCAGGACAGTCCCTGCAGAAAGTGGCCGCCCCCGTGGAGAAGGCGGAGCGTCATTATACGATGGAGCCCATGCACTTCGTGCCAGCCTCTGCACCCCGGCAGGAAGACACATCGGGCGATTTCCGGCCAAAGACCATTTATGAGGCAGTGAGCCATGCGCCGAAAGGAACCGCTACGGTGAGTTTTCAGAAAGCGCAGGAATCCGTTCAGGGGGGCCCTTTCGGGATAGCAGACCGAAAAGATGCTGCCCCAGGTGGAATTTCACCGGCACTGGATAAAAAGCCGGATCAGGTAATGGAGACTGGGGAAGGGGTATTCTCTGCCGCAGAGAATGACAGACTTTCCTATGAAGGGAGCATTCTGCCCATCGGGCAGGTGGACAAGTGCTATATCATCGCACAGGACCTCAAGGGGCTTTACATTGTCGACCAGCATGCGGCCCATGAGAGAATCCTCTTTGACAAGCTCTCTGCCATGTCGGAGGGCATTCCCTCCCAACAGCTTCTTGTGCATCTTGTCCTGGGCTTCGATGCTGCAGAAGCAGCTCTGATCGAGGAGAACCAGGAGCTTTTCCAAACCCTTGGTTTCTCGCTGGAGCCCAGCGGCCCAAAGGAATTCCGCCTCACGGAAGTTCCTGCGGATATTCCCGTGGGAGAAGCAGAGGATGTCATTCGGGAAATCCTGGTGAATCTTCGCGAGATGCACCGGGTTACGGCAAAGGAGATACGGAAGCAGGTGCTGGCGACAACGGCTTGCCGTGCCGCCATCAAGGCAGGAGACGAGCTCAATCTGCGCCAGATGCAGATTGTGCTGGAGGAACTTGCGGCAACTGCGTATCCTTATACCTGTCCTCATGGAAGACCGACAATCCTCAAGTTCTCCAGTGACGAACTCGCAAAGATGTTCAAGCGCACGGGTTTCTGATTTGCATTGTTTTTTGTATTCATTTTCTGAGGATATGTTTCGCGTTCAATTTTTCCTTGACAAAAACGGTATATCTGCTATAATTACTTCACATAGTAATAGTAATCACAAGCAGGACAATGGCGTCTGAAGAGCCATTGTCCTGCTTTTTTGTATGCGAAAGGAAGTGGAGACCATGAACGAATTGCTTATGCACAAGGAGCAAGTCAATGAACAGCTTGCCCGGTACGGCGTGAAGTTTGGAATCTACAAAAATGGCGTATTTCATGAGCGCCTGTTCCCCTTTGATCCTATCCCGAGGCAGATAGGCCGGGATGATTTTTCATTGCTCGAGAAAGGGCTCCGACAGCGTGTCATGGCACTCAATCGCTTCCTTTCAGATATTTACGGAAAGAAGGAGATCCTTCGCGATGGAATCGTTCCGGAGGAATTCGTTTATCGTTCTCCGGGATATCTGGCAGAATGCGAGGGCATCCAGCCGCCGGAATCCATTTATAGCCATATTTCCGGCATCGACCTCGTTCTGGGAAAGGACGGCGTTTGGTATATCCTGGAGGACAATCTGCGGATTCCTTCCGGCGCATCCTATCCCTTGATTGCCCGTGCCCTTTGCCGAAATTGCAGTCCCAATACATTCCGGCGAAATACTGTGCAGGATAACCGCAATTATGGGGCGATGCTCAAGGAAGTCATGGATCATGTAAACCGGGGAGGCATCAATGTCATCTTCACCCCGGGGCGGTACAATGCGGCATACTTTGAGCATTCCTACCTGGCGGAACAGTCGGGGGCGATTCTTGCAGAGAGCGCGGACTTGTTCGTAGACCAGCAGGTGCTTTACTATCGGACGAGCCAGGATCCTGTGCGCATTGGGGCAATCTATCGCCGGGTGAGTGATGAGTATCTCGATCCTCTCTGCTTCGAGCCATCCTCTCTTATCGGCATTCCGAATCTCATGGATGCCTATCGTGCAGGCAACGTTGCCATCTTGAACTCTCCGGGCAATGGAGTGGCAGACGACAAGGGCATCTACTATTTTGTTCCCAAGATGATTTCCTATTATTTAGGAGAAAAACCTATTCTTCATAATGCGCCGACCTATCTTCCCTATTTCCGGGAGGACATGGAGTATACATTGTCACATCTGGGTGAGCTTGTCATCAAGGATGTGGCAGAGGCGGGAGGTTATGGCGTCGTATTCGGCTGTGACCTGTCGGAAGAGGAATTGGGGAATCTCAAGGAAACGATACAGAAAGAGCCCCGTCGTTTCATATCCCAATCCGTCATTGATTTTCAGGAGCTTCCGATTCTGGAGGACGACGGGCAACAGGTCATGCGCAAGGCGGACCTGCGTGCCTTCGTCCTGTCGGGGAAGGATACCGTCGTTTGGCCCAGCGGGCTTACGAGGTTTTCCAGGAATCCGGACAGCTTTGTTGTGAACTCATCTCAAGGAGGAGGTTTCAAGGACACATGGATTACGGTCTCTCAATAACAAAAATCAGCCACTTGTTTTGGCTTGGGCGCTATGCTGCCCGCGTCGATGCTACCCTTCGCTATCTAATCGGATGGTATGATACGATGCTGGATGGCAAGCCCATCGACTATCAAGGCTTTTGCCGGAGTTTGGATATTCCCTGTCCATATACCAATCCGCATAATTTCATGCGCCGCTATATCTTTGACAAGAAAAATCCGGATTCCATACGCTCGGCAGCCGAGTTCATGCTGGGAAATGGCATGGTGCTCCGGGAGAACATCGGCAGCAATACCCTTTCCTATCTGCAAATGGCGGTTTATGCCATGGACAATGCTTCTGTCAGCGTAAACCCCGGACTGGGATTCCAGAGGGTCTGCGACCTTATGATGGCCTTTACGGGGAGCTGCGATGTCTATATCGACCATCTCGGCATTCGCAATATGATCAAATGCGGCTCCATGGTGGAACGCATCAGCTTGTATTTGAGCTTTGGATATCCTGATGAGCAGTTGCGAAAGGCCGTTGATGAACTCATCCTGTATACGGATCATCTTTCGCTTCTGGTGTCCATGGACCTGAATGCCCTGTCCATTCTGCAGATACAGAAACACCTTCTGGATCAGGGGCGCGGGATCACGATTTCCAGATATGACATGAAGCATGCGGATGAATCCTTGTTTCAGTTATGACTTGGGGAGGGGAAGGATTCCATGAAAAAGTTGGAGTTTGAGTTTTCCAGTTGCCTGACTTTCTCCGCTTCTGTGACTGACCATGCATTCCTGCTCCGCTGCCTGCCGCGCCTTGCAGCGGGACAGGAGCTGGTTTCCCATGATGTCCTCATATCCGGGGGGAAGCTTCCGATGGAATCCCTGGCAAAAGGAAGGGATTCCTTTGGGAACACCACCATTGCCGGATGGATAGCAGAGGAGCATGACAGTCTTTCCTATGCGGTAAGTGGTGTGGTGCTGAGGGATGACCGGAAGAAGGAGCGGGAGGAATGTTCTCCTTGCTATCGTTATGATTCCTCGATGACAAAACCTTCTCCGGAAATGAAGGCATTTGTCCATCAGCTTGATCTGAAAGGAGAGCCCCTTGAGGTTGCGGAACGCATCGCCGATGCGGTTCATGCCTGGTTCTCCTATGCTCCCGGCACGACGGATGTCAATACGACGGCTGCCGAAGCATTCCAGAGCAAAAGCGGTGTTTGTCAGGATTATGCCCATGTGTTCATCTCTCTTGCCCGTATGGCAGAAATACCTGCCCGCTATGTGTGCGGCCTGCCCAAGGGAGAGGGAGCCACCCATGCCTGGGCAGAGGTGTGGCAGGACGGCATCTGGTACGGTTATGACCCCACAAGAGCCTGCCATGCGGATGAGGGGTATATCGTCCTCGCTGTCGGGCGGGATTATGGAGATTGCCCGACCGAGCGGGGCGTTTTTAAAGGGAATGCCTTCCAGATGCAGCAGTCCTTTATGCAGGTACGGAACTGTTCATAAATAAATTTTAGGGAAGGTGGTATCCGATGATAGAAACAGTGGTCTCTGCCCAGTTGCCGGTAGGTGAGGAACTGGCTATCCAGAAGAACCGGATTGAGGGGGCAGAGCCGGATTCCCGTCGGATTGCTGTTGTGACGGGAACGCATGGAGATGAGCTGGAGGGGCAATATGTTGCCTGGAAACTCGCTCGTCTTCTGGAACAAAAACGGAAGATTTTGCATGGAACGGTGGACATCTATCCTGCCTTGAATCCCCTGGGCATAAGCACCATCTATCGTGGACTGCCGGGATTTGACCTGGATATGAACCGCATTTTTCCGGGAAGTCGCACGGAAACCATGAATGAGTACATTGCGGACGGCATCGTCCGGGATATTGCGGGAGCCGATTTATGCATCGACATTCATGCCAGCAATATCTTCTTGCGGGAGATTCCACAGATCCGCATCAACGAGAAGAGCGTGGATCAGCTCATGCCCTTTGCGAAGCTTCTCAATATGGATTTTGTATGGGTGCATGGAGCCACGACTGTTCTGGAAAGCACCCTGGCCTATAGCCTGAATGATATCGGCACACCCACCCTGGTGGTTGAGATGGGGGTTGGCATGCGCATCACGGAACGGTATGGAAACCAGCTCATCTATGGGATTTTTTCCGTCATGAATGAACTGGGCATGCTGGACGAGCCAGCCATCCCTGTCCAGCCTCCCATTGTCAGCACGGATGGGCATGTGGGCTTCGTCAACGCATCGGAATCCGGGATCTTCCTTCCCAGAGTCAGCCATGCGGATCGGGTGGAGCAGGGACAGACCATCGGCATCGTTTCCAATCCTTTTACGGGCGAGATCAGCGAAAAGCTGTTGAGTCCCCTGAGCGGCATGGTCTTTACGTTGCGGGAATATCCCATCGTGAACGAAGGTTCTCTGATTGCCCGGGTATTAGGGGGTGTTGCCAAATGAAAAGGGAAATCCTTTGCACGATATCTGCGCTTCCTTACCGCCAGCCGATTCCTGTCTATGGGTTTCGTTTCGGCAGCGGGGACAAGACCCTTGCCGTCATGGGAGCGATCCGTGGGGACGAGTTCCAGCAGATGTATACCGCCGCTCGTCTGATCCAAAGGCTGGAAAAACTGGAGAGCGATGGGGCATTGTCGGCAGGGATTCTTGTCGTTCCTTGTATGGCGCAATTCTCCATGAATGTCAGCCGCCGTTTCTGGCCCCTTGACAATACAGATATCAACCGCATGTTTCCCGGCTATGCAGACGGGGAAACCACGCAGCGGCTGGCCCATCGCATCTTTCAGGCATTGCAGGGCTATCAATGGGGCATCCATCTCACCAGTTTCTATCTTTCGGGGGATTTTGTTCCCCATGTGCGCATCATGGAGACGGGCTTTCAGAAAGATGAAGCGGGTCTGGATTTTGGCCTTCCTTACCTCGTGATTCGTTCCCCCCATCCGTATGATACGGTTACGCTCAATTATAATTGGCAGATATGGGGCACGAATACCTTTTCCCTCTACACGAGGGCTACCCGTGATATTGAGCCGGGGAGCGCAGAGGTGGCGGTGGAGAGCATCCTTCGTTTCCTGCATCGCTATGGCCTGTCATCAGAGGAAGTGCCGGAAGGCTGCAAGAGCGTCTGTGTGAATGAGAGCCAGATGGTGGCGATTGGCTCCTCCAGTGCCGGCATCCTGCTTCCCCAAAAACATCCGGGTGACAAGGTGGCTGCCGGTGAGATGGTAGCCAGTATCCTGGATCCTTACACGGCAAAGCCTTGCGAGGAGATACGATCTCCCGTCGATGGGACCATCTTCTTTTTCCGCCATGCCCAGATACTTTCCGAGCGTACCATTGTATGCCGGATCATTCCACAAAACAATTCTTAAGGAGTGTGTTTCTATATGTTCAGTTTTCCTACATTTTCAGAGCTTGAGGCCAAGCGCGACAAAGTGAATGCGGATTTTCAACGGAATGTGAAGCCGGTTCTTGCAGAACGGCTGCAGCAGTTTGGGTTCCACCTGATCGACCCCGATTACACGGGGATCATGAAGCTTACGGAGGGAGCGACGGGCAATCATTATTTGCTGTCCTTCCATCCCTATTCCATCATTGTCATGTTTCAGCATATCAAGACCGACAAGCAGGTCAAGATCTGCGAGATCAGCAATTTTGCGCTGAGTGCCCATACGATCATGGAAATCATCATAAATTCCATTGATTGCTGGCTCCAGTATGGTGTTGTTTATGATTATGTAAAAGCCCAGGACATGGAACATGTGAAGGAAGAAAAGTGAATTGCGGTTTCTGCAGCCGTGGGCGGGGAATCTTTCCTGCTCACGGCATATTTCAGGATTACTGGCTTTTGGTTTGTATTGGTTCATCTGGTATGGACAAAAAATGACACACGGGGAGGCGTGTACATGGAAAACTTGATAAAATTAGGTGTTGACTTTGTTTTTCCTCGATGCTACTATATAGAAGTGCCTGATTCGGGGCACATAATAGTGGCGGAGGAGCGATGAAAATGGCACTTGAGGCGCTGAAAAATGCAAATCGGGTGATAGGCATCAAGCAGGTCACCAAGGCGTTGCGGAAGGGCATAGCCCAGGGCGTGTACGTTGCGGATGATGCGGATGCGCATTACATCGAGCCGCTGCTGGAGTCCTGCAAGGAGCAGTCTGTGGAGCTTGTCCATGTGGAGACCATGAAGGCTCTCGGAGAAGCGTGTGGCATCGAGGTTGGCGCTGCTGCGGCAGCAATACTTCAATGAAGCCTATGTTGTTAGAAACATTGCGGCTCTGCCGTGATGCTTTCATAAATAATAAATTTTCATTAGGAAGGAAGGAGGTGCATGTATGCCTACAATAAATCAGTTAGTCCGCAAGAGCAGGAAAAGCATGCAGGAGAAATCTACAGCACCAGCACTTAAGAATTGCCCGCAGAAGCGCGGCGTTTGCACGCGTGTCTACACGACCACGCCGAAGAAGCCGAATTCCGCACTGCGTAAGGTCGCTCGTGTTCGTCTCACGAACAGCATCGAGGTGACCGCATATATCCCGGGCATCGGTCATAATCTTCAGGAGCACAGTGTTGTTTTGATTCGCGGCGGTCGTGTCAAGGACCTGCCTGGTGTCCGTTACCACATCATCCGTGGTTCCCTGGATACCGCAGGCGTTCAGGATCGCGGCCAGGCTCGCTCCAAGTATGGTGCGAAGAGAGCCAAGAAGAAATAATACGGCTTTGTGAAAGATTATGAAAAGGAGGTAAAGCAATGCCTAGAAAAGGTGCCGTACCTAAGCGGGATGTATTGCCGGATCCGGTATATCATTCCAAGACAGTTACGAAATTCATCAACAAGGTAATGCTTTCTGGCAAGAAGAGCGTTGCCGAGCGTGTTGTATATGATGCGTTTGAGACTATCCGCGCAAAGACGGGCAAGGATCCGTTGGAGGTCTTTGAAACCGCACTCAAGAATGTCATGCCGGTTCTGGAGGTTCGCGCACGCCGTGTGGGTGGTGCCAACTATCAGGTGCCGGTGGAGGTTCGTCCGGACCGCCGCATGACCCTCGGCATTCGCTGGTTGGTCAATTATGCGCGCCTCCGTGGCGAGAAGACCATGGATGAGCGTCTTTCCGGTGAACTTATGGATGCAGCCAATAATACAGGCGCGGCCATCAAGAAGAAGGAAGATACCCATAAGATGGCAGAGGCAAACAAGGCGTTCGCGCATTATCGTTGGTAAGTTTTAAGGAGAGATTTTAGAAGTGGCAAGAGAGTTTTCGCTTGAAAAGACTCGCAACATCGGCATCATGGCACATATCGATGCCGGAAAGACGACAACGACCGAGCGCATCCTCTTCTATACGGGAATTAACCACAAGATTGGCGAGGTTCATGATGGTGCTGCCACGATGGACTGGATGGTCCAGGAGCAGGAGCGCGGCATTACGATTACGTCGGCCGCTACGACCTGTCATTGGAAAGGTCACCGCATCAACATCATCGATACGCCGGGCCACGTGGATTTCACCGTGGAGGTTGAGCGCTCCCTGAGGGTTCTGGATGGCGCTGTGGCAGTACTGACTGCTCGTGGCGGTGTTGAGCCCCAGACTGAGACCGTATGGCGTCAGGCTGAGAAATACAACGTTCCGCGCATGGCATATGTCAATAAGATGGATATCACTGGCGCGGATTTCTTCAATGTCATCAAGATGATGAAGGAGCGCCTCAATGCGAATGCTGTTCCCATTCAGTTGCCGATTGGCGCTGAGGATAGCTTCAAGGGCATTGTTGATCTCATCAAGATGGAAGCCATCATCTATGAGGATGATCTCGGGAAAGTCGCTGATGAGGTGGATATCCCTGATGACATGAAGGATGTGGCGGATGAGTACCGTGAGAAACTTCTTGAGGCAGTTGCCGAGTTCGATGATGACCTCATGGAGAAGTATCTTGGCGGTGAGGAGGTTTCCGAGGAGGAAATCAAGGCTGCCATCCGCAAGGCAACCATTGCCTGCAAGATGTGCCCCGTGACCTGCGGAACTTCTTACCGCAACAAGGGCGTTCAGCCGATGCTGGATGCTGTCGTGGATTATATGCCGGCACCGACGGATATCCCGCCGATCCAGGGCATCAACCCCGACACGGAGGAAGAGGATCATCGTCCTTCCAGCGACGAGGAGCCTTTCGCAGCCCTTGCATTCAAGGTCATGACGGATCCCTATGTCGGCAAGCTCACCTTCTTCCGTGTATACTCCGGAACCCTTCAGTCCGGTTCCTATGTGTATAACTCCACGAAGGGCAAGAAGGAGCGCATCGGGCGTATCCTTCAGATGCATGCCAACAACCGCAAGGAGATCGATATCGTTTACAGCGGTGATATTGCTGCTGCAGTTGGTCTCAAGGACACCACGACGGGTGATACGCTTTGCGATGAGAACAACCCGATTATCCTGGAGTCCATGGAATTCCCGGATCCGGTCATCTCGGTTGCCGTGGAGCCTTCCACGAAGAATGACCAGGAGAAGATGGGCGTTGCCCTTCAGAAGCTGGCAGAGGAGGATCCCACGTTCCGCGTCCATACGGATGAGGAAACGGGACAGACCATCATCTCCGGCATGGGCGAGCTTCACCTGCAGATCATCGTTGACCGCATGCTTCGCGAGTTCAAGGTGGACTGCAAGGTCGGTGAGCCTCAGGTTGCCTATCGTGAGACGATCAGGAAGTCCGTTGAGGCGGAAGGCAAGTTTGTCCGCCAGTCCGGCGGCCATGGCCAGTACGGTCATTGCTGGCTCAAGCTGGAGCCCCAGGAGCCGGGCGAAGGGTTTACCTTCGAGAACAAGATCGTGGGCGGCGTGATTCCCAAGGAATACATCAAGCCCATCGAGGAAGGCGTCAAGCAGGCGATGGAGGGCGGCGTTCTCGCCGGCTATCCCATGGTCGATATCAAGGCCACCGTCTATGATGGCTCCTTCCACGAGGTTGACTCCTCGGAGGCTGCTTTCAAGATTGCCGGTTCCATGGCATTCAAGAATGGCGCAGAAAAGGCAAATCCGGTTCTCTTGGAGCCGTATGTTAAGGTTGAGGTCATCGTGCCCGAGGATTACATGGGCGATGTCATTGGCGATCTGAACTCCCGCCGTGGACGCATCGACGGCATGGAGGCGCGCAATGGCGCACAGGTCATCAATGGGTTTGTGCCTCTTTCCGAGATGTTCGGGTACTCGACGGATTTGCGTTCCAAAACCCAGGGCCGTGGGAACTACTCCATGGAGGTTTCCTACTATGATGAAGTTCCTAAGAATATAGCCGATCAGATTGTCGCCAAGAACAAAGGTGAATAAGGGAGGAAAAAATTAATGGCTAAAGAAAAGTTTGAGAGAACAAAACCGCATGTGAACATCGGCACGATTGGTCACGTTGACCATGGCAAGACGACGCTCACTGCTGCTATCACGAAGTGCCTGTCCGAGAAGGGCATGGCCAAGTTCGAGGATTACGCTGATATCGATAAGGCTCCTGAGGAGCGCGAGCGCGGTATCACCATCAACACGGCTCACGTTGAGTATGAGACGGAGAAGCGTCACTATGCACACGTTGACTGCCCGGGCCATGCTGACTATGTCAAGAACATGATCACTGGCGCTGCACAGATGGATGGTGCAATCCTCGTCGTTTCCGCTGCTGATGGCCCGATGCCCCAGACTCGTGAGCACATCCTGCTCGCTCGTCAGGTCGGCGTTCCCGCTATCGTTGTCTTCCTCAACAAGGTTGACCAGGTAGACGATCCCGAGCTCCTCGAGCTCGTTGAGATGGAAGTTCGTGAGCTTCTCTCCAGCTATGAGTTCCCCGGCGATGACATCCCCGTTGTTGCTGGTTCCGCGCTGAAGGCCCTTGAGGGTGACGAAGAGCAGAAGAAGAAGATCTTCGAGCTCATGGATGCTGTTGACGAGTACATCCCGACTCCGACCCGTGACACGGATAAGCCGTTCCTCATGCCGGTAGAGGATGTCTTCACCATCACTGGCCGTGGCACGGTTGCTACGGGCCGTGTTGAGCGTGGCGAGCTGAAGCTCAACGAGACCGTTGAGATCGTCGGCCTCCAGGATGAGTCCAAGAGCACGGTTGTCACTGGTATCGAGATGTTCCGCAAGATGCTCGACAGCGCTGTTGCTGGTGATAACATCGGTGCACTGCTCCGTGGTATCGACCGCAAGGAGATCGAGCGCGGCCAGGTTCTCGCAAAGCCGGGTTCCATCAACCCCCACACGAAGTTCAAGGCTCAGGTTTATGTCCTGACCAAGGAAGAGGGCGGCCGTCATACTCCGTTCTTCACGAACTATCGTCCCCAGTTCTACTTCCGCACGACGGACGTTACTGGTGTGGTTCGTCTGCCGGAGGGCACTGAGATGGTTATGCCTGGCGATAACGTTGAGATGGACGTTGAGCTCATCACTCCGATCGCTATCGAGAAGGGCCTCCGCTTCGCTATCCGCGAGGGTGGCCATACGGTTGGCGCTGGTCGTGTTACCGAGATCGAAGGCTAATCACATAACTATGTAACCCAAAGGGCGACGCTCGCGTCGCCCTTAACTAAGGGTTGATTTACCCCCAATGCGATGACGTGGCAGATGGCTCGGCCAGGACCGAGGGAACTGCTACGGAGAAATGTTTGGGCCGCGAGCCCGGACGATAAGGAGGAAACCACATTGTCAAAGCAACAAAAAATCAGGATCCGTTTGAAGGCCTATGATCACAAGGCCCTCGACCAGAGTGCAGTCAAGATTGTGGATACTGCAAAGAAGACCGGCGCCATGGTGTCTGGTCCGATTCCACTCCCGACGGAGAAGAACATCTACACGATTCTCAGGAGCCCGCATGTCAATAAGGATTCCCGTGAGCAGTTCGAGATGAGAACTCATAAGCGCCTTATCGACATTCTCCAGCCGACGAACAAGACCGTCGATGCCCTCATGCATCTCGACCTTCCGGCTGGCGTGGACATCGAGATCAAATTATAATTCGGGGAGGTGGATGGAATGTCGAAAGCAATTTTAGGCAGGAAACTTGGTATGACACAGATCTTCACCGAGGAAGGCAAGGTCGTTCCCGTGACGGTTGTCGAGTCCGGCAATAATATCGTAATCCAGAACAAGACCGTGGAGAACGATGGCTACAATGCCGTGCAGCTTGGCTTCGGCGAGGTGAAGGAACACAAGGTAAACAAACCGCTCAAGGGGCATTTCGAGAAGGCTGGCGTGAAGCCTGTGAAATTCATTCGCGAGATGCGTTTGGCGGATGCTTCTGAATATAACGTTGGTGACACCATCGGCGTTGACATATTTGCTGCCGGGGAACTGGTGGATGTTACTGGTACTTCCAAGGGCAAGGGCTTTGCCGGCGGTATCAAGCGCCACAACTTCGCTCGTGGTCCCATGGGACATGGTTCCAAGTCCCATCGTGAGCCGGGCTCTACGGGCGCGATGATCAGCGGTCCTGGCGGGCGTGTTCTCAAGGGCAAGAAATTGCCTGGCCGTATGGGCGGCGAGCGCGTTACCGTGCAGCGTCTCACGGTTGTTCGTGTGGACACTGACCGCAACCTCATCCTCATCAAGGGTGCCATTCCTGGCCCCAAGAAGAGCTATGTTGTGATCAAGAATACCGTAAAGCCGGGAAAGAACTAAGTTTTGGAAGGAGGATTAAGGTAAATGCCTACAGTAGCAGTTTATGATATTGCGAACAACAAGGTTGGCGATATCGATTTGAATGAAAACTTTTTTGGCGTGGAAATGAACGCGGGCCTTTTGCATCAGGCGGTTGTCCTGCAGCTCGCTTCCCAGCGTCTCGGCACGCATTCCACGAAGACTCGCGGCCTCGTTCGCGGCGGCGGACGCAAGCCTTGGAGGCAGAAAGGCACGGGACGTGCCCGTTCCGGTTCGACGCGCAGCCCCATCTGGGTTGGCGGCGGCACGGTGTTCGGCCCCCATCCGCGCAAGTATGGCTTCACCATGCCGCGCAAGCAGCGTCGTCTGGCCATCAAGTGCGCTCTTTCCGACAAGGTCAAGAGCGGCGATTTCGTGGTTCTCGACCAGCTGGATTTCGATTCCCCGAAGACGAAGAACGTCGTCAAGATGCTCAATGATTTCAGCGTGAACAGCAAGGTGCTCTTCATTACGGCTGATGAGGCAGAGAACGTTGAGAAGTCCGCACGCAACATTCCTGGTGTGAAAGCTATCCCTGCGAAGGGTCTGAATGTGTATGATATCCTTTATCATGGCAAGCTTTTCATTACCAAGGATGCCATCGCCCGCATTGAGGAGGTATTCGCATAATGGAAGCACGTGATATACTGATTCGCCCGCTCATTACCGAGAAAACGACGCAGCTCATGGCTGAGGGCAAGTACGTCTTTGTTGTGGCAAAGGCCGCCAACAAGATTGAGATTGCCAAGGCTGTGGCCGAGATCTTCAAGGTGAAGGTCGAGAACGTGAACACGGTCAATGTCCTGGGAAAGAAAAAGCGCATGGGACGCACGTCCGGCAAGCGTCCTGACTATAAGAAGGCCATCGTGAAGCTCGCTGCTGGCGAGACCATCGAGTTCTTTGAGGCCTAAGCTGGGAAAAGGAGGTTAAAAAAGTGGCAGTAAAGAGTTTTAAACCGTATTCTGCAGGCCGTCGCTTCATGACAGTGTCCTCTTTTGATGAGATCACTGCAAGCAAGCCTGAGAAATCCTTGACAAAGAGCCTTACGAAAAAGGGCGGCCGCAACCAACAGGGCCGTTTGACGGTTCGCCATCAGGGCGGCGGTCATAAGCGCCTCTATCGCGTGATCGATTTCAAGCGCAACAAGGATGGCATCCCAGCCCGTGTAGCGACGATTGAGTACGATCCGAATCGCAGCGCACGCATTGCGCTCCTGAATTATGTGGATGGCGAGAAGCGCTATATTCTCGCTCCGAACGGCCTCAAGGTCGGCGACAAGGTGGAGTCGGGCCCCGAGGCAGACATCAAGACGGGAAATGCTCTTCCCATCAAGAACATTCCTGTCGGTACACTGCTCCATAACATTGAGCTCAAGATCGGCAAGGGCGCACAGCTCGTCCGCAGCGCAGGCGGCAGTGCCCAGCTCATGGCAAAGGAAGGAAGCTATGCGCTTCTCCGCATGCCTTCCGGCGAGATCCGCAAGGTGCATATCAACTGCCGTGCCACGATTGGCCAGGTAGGCAACCTTGAGCACGAGAACATCACCATCGGTAAGGCCGGCCGTAACCGCTGGCTCGGCATCCGTCCGGAGAACCGCGGTGTCGCGATGAACCCGAATGACCATCCGCATGGCGGTGGTGAGGGACGTTCTCCCGTTGGGCGCAAGCATCCTGTCACGAAGTGGGGCAAATGCGCTATGGGTGCAAAGACTCGCCGCAAGAAGGCTTCCGACAAGTTCATTGTCAAGCGTCGTACGAAATAAGGCATAGGAACCGAAAGGAGGAGAAACCTTGTCAAGATCTGTCAAAAAAGGACCTTACGTTCAGGAGAGCCTCATGAAGAAGGTTGAGGCGTTGAATGCTGCAAATGACAAGAAAGTGGTCAAGACCTGGTCCAGGAGCTCTACGATTTTCCCGGATTTCGTCGGACATACGATAGCCGTTCATGATGGCCGCAAGCATGTGCCGGTCTATGTTACGGAGGACATGGTCGGGCATAAGCTCGGGGAGTTCGCCCCGACGCGCACCTTCAAGGGCCATGCCGGTGAAGAGAGAAAGACATCACTGAAATAATTTGCGAGAGGAGGATCTTTAGTGGAAGCTAAAGCAGTAGCTAAGTATGTTCGCATCGCCCCGCGCAAAGTTCGTGTTGTCATGGATCTCATCCGTGGCAAGAATGTTGCCGAGGCATTTGCAATTTTGAAATTCACGCCGAAAGCCGGCGCTGATGTAATAGAGAAGGTTTTGAAGTCAGCAGTTGCCAATGCTGAGAACAATTTCGACATGGATGTCGATAAACTCTACGTTTCCACGGCCTTTGTCGATCAGGGACCGACGCTCAAGCGCATTCATCCGCGTTCCCGCGGTCAGGCGTTCAAGATCTTGAAGCGCACGTCCCATGTCACAGTCATCGTCGAAGAAAGGTAATAAGGAGGGAAACGGTTTGGGTCAGAAAGTTAATCCACATGGAATTCGCCTTGGCATCGTCAAGAACTGGGATGCCAAGTGGTATGCGGATAAGGATTTCGCAAATAACTTGCACGAGGATATCAAGATTCGCACCTATCTGAAGAAGAAGCTTCAGGCGGCCAGTGTTTCAAGAATTGAGACGGAGCGCGCCAAGAACCGCCTCAAGATCACGATCCATACGGCAAAGCCCGGTATGGTCATTGGACGCGGCGGTTCCGGCATCGAGGAGATCAAGGCCGGACTCAAGAAGTATACCAATGCAAAGCGCGTTGACATCAACATCGCTGAGATCAAGCAGCCGGATCTGGATGCAACCCTTGTGGCTGAGAACATCGCTTCCCAGCTGGAGCGCCGCATTGCTTTCCGTCGTGCGATGAAGCAGTCGGTCGGCCGCACGATGCGTCTCGGCGCAAAGGGCATCAAGATTGCCTGCGGCGGTCGTCTCGGTGGTGCCGAGATTGCCCGCAAGGAGTTCTATCGTGAGGGAAGCATTCCTCTTCATACCCTTCGTGCTGACATCGATTACGGCACGGCTGAGGCTCATACGACCTATGGGCGCATCGGCATCAAGGTATGGATTTTCAAGGGCGAGATCCTTCCGGAGAAGAAGCAGTCCCAGGCTGCTGTTGAAGGGAGCGAAGCTTAATGTTATTACCGAAGAGAGTAAAATACCGCAAGCAGTTCCGCGGCCGCATGAAGGGCAAGGCACAGCGTGGCAACACCGTGGCTCATGGTGAGTTCGGCCTTGTGGCTCTTGAGCCGGCATGGATCACCAACCGCCAGATTGAGGCTGCTCGTATCGCCATGACGCGTTACATCAAGCGTGGCGGCCAGGTATGGATCAAGATTTTCCCGGACAAGCCAGTTACGGCAAAGCCTGCCGAGACCCGCATGGGTTCCGGCAAGGGCTCCCCTGAGTACTGGGTAGCCGTTGTGAAGCCGGGGCGTGTTCTTTTCGAGATGGATGGGGTTTCCCGTGAGGTTGCCCAGGAGGCCATGCGTCTTGCAGGCCACAAGCTTCCCATCAAGACGAAGTTCATCACGAGAGAAGATACAAAAGAGGGCGGTGAAGTAAATGAAGGTTAATGAGATTCGTGAAATGAGTGCAGAGGACCTCAACCAGAAACTTGCTTCGCTTAAAGAGGAGCTGTTCAACCTCCGTTTCCAGCACGCCACCGGCCAGTTGGAGAACCCCATGCGTATCAAGGACGTGAAGAAGACCATTGCCCGCATCAAGACGATCCAGCGTGAGCAGGAACTCAAGGCTTGATGAATGATATGCAGATAGGAAGGAGGCTCCCTGATGAGCGATAGAAATGAGCGCAAGACGAAGATCGGCAAGGTCGTCAGCGACAAGATGGAAAAGACCATTGTGGTTGCAGTGGAGGAACTGGAGCAGCACAAGCTTTACAAGAAGTCTGTGAAGAGGACTGTGAAGTTCAAGGCGCATGACGAGAAGAACGAGGCCGGAGTCGGCGACAAGGTCTCCATCATGGAAACGCGCCCCTTGTCCAAGGACAAGCGCTGGAGACTGGTGGAAATCGTAGAGAAGGCAAAATAATCTTTGCGTAAGGAGGTCAAACAATGATCCAACAACAGACAATCCTGAATGTTGGCGACAACACTGGTGCAAAGGAAATCATGTGCATCCGTGTCCTTGGCGGTTCCTATCGCAAGTATGCCAACATCGGTGATATCATCGTGGCTGCAGTGAAATCTGCGGCTCCCGGTGGCACGGTGAAGAAGGGCGATGTCGTGAAGGCAGTTGTCGTCCGCAGCGTCAAGGGCCTGCGTCGCGCAGATGGCTCTTACATTCGTTTTGATGAGAATGCAGCTGTTATCATCAAGGAAGACAAGACACCGCGCGGTACGCGTATTTTTGGACCAGTGGCAAGGGAACTGCGTGAGAAGGACTTCATGAAGATCGTTTCCCTGGCTCCTGAAGTACTTTGATTCATAAAGGAGGTGCTATTTTGTCACTCGTAAAAATGAACGTCAAGAAGGGCGATACGGTCGTTGTATTGTCCGGCAAGGATAAGGGCAAGCAGGGCAAGGTTACCCAGGCTATGCCGAAGAAGGGCAAGGTTGTCGTCGAGGGCGTCAACAAGGTGAAGCGTCACACGAAACCGAACCAGAAAGCACCCCAGGGCGGTATCTTGGTGAAGGAAGCACCCTTGCATGCTTGCAAGGTCATGCTCGTCTGCCCCGCCTGCAGCAAGCCCACCCGCGTTGCACATAAGGAAGTCAATGGCAAGAACGTCCGCGCCTGCAAGAAGTGCGGCGAGGTCATCGACCAGACGAAATAAGAGAGAAAGGAGGAGCATAAGTGGATAGATTACAGGAAAAGTACCAGAAGGAAGTTGTTCCGGCACTGACGGAGAAGTTCGGCTACAAGAACATCATGCAGCTTCCGAAGATCGAAAAGGTCATCATCAACATGGGTGTCGGTGAGGCGGTAGGCAATCCGAAGGCGTTGGATTCCGCGGTAAATGATCTCACCATCATCTCGGGACAGAAGCCTCTTTTGACCCGTGCAAAGAAGTCCCTTGCTGCATGGAAGCTCCGTCAGGGCATGCCCATCGGCTGCAAGGTAACCCTTCGCGGCGTCCGCATGTACCAGTTCCTCGACAAGTTTATGAACGTTGCGCTTCCCCGTGTCCGCGATTTCCGCGGTGTGAGCGAGAAGGCCTTCGATGGTCGCGGAAATTATGCTGTGGGCCTCAAGGAGCAGTTGATTTTCCCTGAGATCGACTACGACAAGATTGACAAGATCCGTGGCATGAACATTGTAATTGTTACGACGGCAAAGACGGATGAAGAAGCCAGAGAGCTCCTGAAACTCATGGGTATGCCGTTCAGCGCATAAGGAGGTACAGAAGCGTGGCTAAGAAATCAATGATCGAGAAGTGGAGCAAGGAACCCAAGTTCTCTACCCGCAAGCACAATCGTTGCAAGATTTGCGGCCGTCCCCACGGTTACCTGCGGAAGTTCGAGATGTGCCGCATCTGCTTCCGCGAGCAGAGCTACCAGGGCGCCATCCCTGGTGTGAGAAAAGCAAGCTGGTAAGAGCTTGTTCAGGTTTGAAAGATTGAAGGAGGATATCGATTCATGGCAATGACTGATCCTATTGCAGATATGCTGACCCGTTTGCGCAATGCAAACTCTGTTTTCCACGAAAAGGTTGAGATTCCCGGTTCTAACATCAAGAAGGCGATTGCCGAGGTCTTGAAGGAAGAGGGATTCATCAAGGACTACACCTTCACGGAGGATTCCAAGCAGGGCATCATCACGGTGCTCCTGAAGTATGGCCCCCAGCGCGAGAAGGTGATTTCCGGGCTCAAGCGCATCTCGAAGCCCGGCCTTCGCCAGTATGCGAAGCATGACGAGCTTCCCCGTGTTCTCGGCGGACTCGGCATCGCCATCATTTCCACTTCCAAGGGAATCATGAGCGACAAGCAGGCACGCAAGGCTGGCCTCGGCGGCGAAGTCATCGCGTACGTCTGGTAATCGAGAAATATTCGGAGGTGTAAAACAGATGTCAAGAATTGGCAGGGCACCGATTGAGATCCCGGCTGGCGTAACCGTCACCGTCGGCGATGGCAATCTGGTGAAGGTAAAAGGACCGAAAGGCGAGCTTTCTCGCCAGATCCACCAGGATATGAAAGTGACCGTTGAGGGGACTACCGTAACGGTGGCTCGTCCCTCTGACGATAAGATGCACAGATCCCTTCATGGGCTGTCCCGCACGCTCATCAACAACATGGTGATCGGCGTGACGGAAGGGTTCTCCAAGAACCTTGAGATCAATGGTGTGGGTTATCGTGCCCAGAAGCAGGGCAAGAACCTGAATCTTTCCCTCGGCTTCTCCCATCCTGTGATTGTTGAGCCGCCTGCGGGCATCAACTTTGATGTTCCCTCGGCAAATGCCATCGTGGTAAGCGGCATCGACAAAGAGGTTGTCGGACAGGTTGCAGCGGAGATCCGCAGCTTCCGTGAGCCGGAGCCTTATAAGGGCAAGGGTATCAAGTACGCCGGTGAGCACATCCGCCGCAAGGAAGGCAAGGCTGGCGCTAAGGGCAAGAAATAATTGACCATTGACAGAGGAAAGGAGTGACCATTGTGCTTATCAAAGCAGATAAGAATAAGGCCCGCCAGAAGCGTCATCGGCGGGTACGCAATCACATTTCCGGCACGGCAGCACGTCCGCGCCTGAATGTATTCAGGAGTCTCGCCAACATCTATGCACAGATCATCGACGATGAGAAGGGCATGACTCTTGTGGCTGCATCCACCCAGGACAAGGAGTTCAAGGACTACGGCGGAAATGTTGCAGCAGCAAAGGCGATTGGCACCGAGATTGCCAAGCGCGCCCTGGACAAGGGCATCAGCGAGGTCGTCTTCGATCGTGGCGGCTACGTTTACCACGGCCGTGTGGCAGCTCTTGCAGAGGCAGCTCGTGAAGCTGGTCTGAAGTTCTAAGAAGGAGGTAAGTGAATGGCTAGAAATATGGACAACGAGACTCCGGAGTTTGAGGAGAAAGTTGTATATATCAATCGCGTGGCAAAAGTTGTCAAGGGCGGTCGTCGCTTCTCTTTCAGCGCGCTTGTCGTCGTCGGCAACAAGAACGGAAAGGTCGGCGTTGGACTCGGCAAGGCTGCTGAGGTTCCCGAGGCTATCCGCAAGGGTGTTGAGGATGCAAAGAAAAACCTCATCGAGGTTGCTCTCAGGGATCGTTCGATTCCCCATGAGATCATCGGCATCTTCGGCGCAGGCCGTGTGCTCCTGAAGCCGGCTGCAAAAGGTACCGGCGTTATCGCTGGCGGCCCTGCCCGTGCAGTCTTGGAGCTTGCCGGCATCCATGATATTCTCACGAAGTCCCTTGGCTCGTCCAATCCGAACAACATGGTTCGCGCAACGGTGAAGGGCCTTGAGCAGCTCAAGCGCGCCGAGGTTGTCGCTGAGCTTCGCGGCAAGACGATCCAGGAAATTTTGGGTTAAAAGGAGGACCGACACATGGCAAAAGTAAAAGTGACTCTTACGAGAAGCCTCATCGGCCGTCCCGAGACCCAGCGCAGGACGGTGCGTTCCCTTGGCCTTCGCAAGACGAATTCCGTCGTTGAGCTGCCCGACAATGAGGCAATCCGTGGACAGCTCCACAAGGTGCAGCATCTTATCAAAGTGGAAGAAATTGCAGACTGATTAAAGGTTGAGGAGGTGCACTTAGATGAAATTACACGAATTAGCTCCGGCAGAGGGCTCCCGCAAGACACGCAATCGCGTTGGGCGCGGCCTCGGTTCCGGCAACGGCAAGACGTCCGGCCGTGGCATGAAGGGACAGAAGTCCCGCAGCGGCGGCGGTGTGCGTACAGGTTTTGAAGGCGGACAGATGCCTCTTTACCGTCGTCTTCCGAAGCGCGGCTTCAAGAATGTTTGGGCAAAGACCTATGCTGAGGTCAATGTCGAGACGCTGAACCGCTTCGAAGAGGGAGCGACCATCGATCCTGTCGTTCTCGTGGAATCCGGCATACTGAAGAATGTCGAGGATGGCATCCGCATTCTTGGCGGCGGCGAGCTCACGAAGAGGCTTACGGTCCGCGCGAATGGATTTACCAAATCGGCAGAGGAAAAGATCACGGCAGCAGGCGGAAAAGTAGAGGTGATCTGAGTTGTTCTCAGCCCTTGCGAATATCTTCAAGATTCCGGAGCTGAGGCAGAAGATCATCTTCACATTGATCATGTTTGCAGTCTTCCGGATGGGAACGCATATCCCGGTGCCGGGAGTGGATCCTACCGCGATAGAGCAGCTCTTCAATAACGGGAGCCTCTTCGGCCTGTTGGATTTGTTTTCCGGTGGAGCTTTCAGCAAGTTCTCCATCTTTGCGATGAGCATTACCCCCTACATCAATGCAGCGATTATCATCCAGCTGCTCAATGTAGTGATTCCGACGCTGGAACAATGGTCCAAGGAAGGCCAGGAAGGGCATAAGAAGACGACGAAGGTTACCCGTTATCTGACTGTGGTGCTGGCGTTCTTTCAGGCCATCGGCATGTCCATCGGCCTGAAGGCAGCAATACTCAACCCAAATCCAGTCAACATATTGATCATTGCGATTACCTTGACTGCAGGTACTGTCTTTCTCATGTGGCTTGGCGAGCAGATTACGGCCCAGGGAGTGGGGAATGGTATTTCCCTCATCATCTTTGCCGGTATCGTTGCTGCGCTGCCAAAGAATATCGGGACGATCTATCATTACGTTCAGGCAGGGACGATCAGCTATTTCAGCGTATTCCTGTTCGGGGTCATTGCCATAGCGATGATTGTCTTTGTCATTCACATTGAGACCGGTTTTCGGAGAATTCCTATCTCCTATGCGAAAAGGGTTGTCGGCCAGAGAGCTTATGGCGGACATTCCTCCCACATCCCCCTGAAAGTCAATCAGGCGGGCGTGATTCCAATAATCTTTGCGTCATCCGTGCTGATGTTTCCAGTAACCATTGCCCAGTTTATTGATATTCCCTGGGTAAAGACTGTTGCCAGGTATCTTGAGTGGGGAACACCGTTGCAGACCACGATCTACGTGCTGCTCATCATCTTCTTCACTTATTTTTACACTGCGGTTACTGTAAAGATATCGGATATGGCAGAGAACCTGAAAAAATACGGCGGGTTTATCCCGGGCATTCGTCCGGGACAGCCGACAGCCGATTACCTAGATCATGTCATGACACGCATTACATTGGCAGGCTCATGCTTTCTGGCATTCATTGCGGTGCTGCCCAACCTGATCGCTTCGGCGACACATATCCAGGGTGTCTATTTCGGCGGTACGGCGCTGCTCATCGTCGTGGGGGTTGCCCTCAACACGATGAAGCAGATTGAGGCAATGGTCGTGATGCGTCACTATGAAGGGTTCATGAAATAGTAAGGAGTTGTTTGAATGCATATCCTGTTGATGGGCCCCCCGGGTGCCGGAAAGGGCACACAGGCGGCGAACTTGGTGACTGAGTTCGGCATTCCCCATATCTCCACGGGCGACATGTTCCGTGCGGCGGTCAAGGAAGGGACGGAACTCGGCAAGCAGGCGAAAGCCTGCATGGACGCTGGCAAGCTTGTTCCCGATGAGGTGACGATTGGCATTGTCCGTGAGCGTCTGGCAAAGGATGACTGCAAGAAGGGATTCATCCTGGACGGGTTCCCCCGTACTGTTGAGCAGGCAGATGCCCTGGACGGCATCATGAAGGATTTGGGGCTTTCCATTACCCGTGTCCTGAACATCAATGTTCCTGCGGAGGATCTCATTGAGCGGGCCGTTGGCCGCCGCATCTGCAAGAAGTGCGGCGCCACCTACCATGTCAAGTTCCATCCGTCGAAAGCGGAGGGAGTTTGCGATGCATGTGGCGGGGAGCTCTACCAGAGGGCCGATGACAGCGCCGAGACGATGAAGAACCGTCTCGCTGTCTATGAGGACTCCACGAGACCCCTGATCGAGTATTACAAGAAGGCAGGCGTCTATACAGAGGTGGATGGCAGGCAGGCCATCGACGCTGTGACAAAAGGGCTTGTCGAGGCTTTGAAATCGTAAGGAGAAACGCATGTCAAAACAAGATGTAATTGAAGTGGAAGGCAAGGTTCTGGAAGCCCTTCCGAATGCTATGTTCCAGGTCGAGTTAGAGAATGGCCATGTCGTGCTGGCGCATGTGTCGGGCAAGATTCGCATGAATTTCATCCGCATCCTGCCGGGCGACAAGGTCACGATTGAGCTGACCCCTTACGATTTGACCCGTGGTCGGATTACCTACCGTTTCAAATAAGTCATTTTGTCATCATTTTGCTGTTTCGGCCCATTTTTGTCTTTTTTTTAAGATAGTACTAGGCAGGAGACGGCAAAAATGGTACAATAGCAAAATGACAGCAAATATGACTATGAGAAAAAGGAGGAAACAGCACAATGAAAGTCAAGCCGTCCGTGAAGCGGATTTGCGAGAAGTGCAAGATCATCAAGCGCAAGGGCCGTGTTATGGTCATTTGCGAGAATCCCAAGCATAAACAGAGACAAGGTTAATATTTCATATCAGAAGGAGGTGCTTGATAAATGGCACGTATTGCCGGTGTAGATTTGCCCCGTGACAAAAGAATTGAAATCGCTTTGACATACATCTTTGGTATTGGCCTGAAGACTTCCCAGAAGCTTCTTGCCATGACAGGTGTCAGCCCTGATACCCGTACCAGGGATCTCACGGAGGATGAAGTTGTGAAACTTCGTGATGCCATCGATAAGAATGTTGTCGTCGAAGGTGACCTTCGTCGTGACATCCAGATGAACATCAAGAGACTCGTTGATATCGGCTGCTACCGTGGCCGCCGTCACCGTCTTGGTCTTCCTGTCCGCGGGCAGAACACGAAGAACAATGCCCGTACGCGCAAGGGTCCGAAGAAGCTAGTAGCAGGCAAGAAAAAGGACTAACGGACGAATGAAGGAGGATTAAGCTGTGGCAGTCAAGAAGACGACTCGGACGAAGAAAAAAGTCCGCAAGAACATAGAATACGGCGTAGCGCATATCAGCTCTACGTTCAACAATACCATCGTGACGCTCACTGACAAGAGCGGCAACGCACTTTCCTGGGCTTCTGCCGGCGGACTCGGTTTCCGTGGTTCCCGCAAGAGCACGCCCTTTGCTGCACAGATGGCAGCAGAGGTCGCGGCAAAGGCAGCCATGGAGCACGGCCTCAAGCAGGTCGAGGTGTACGTCAAGGGTCCCGGCGCTGGTCGTGAGGCAGCCATCCGCTCCTTGCAGGCTACGGGCCTTGAGGTCAACATGATCAAGGACGTTACCCCGATCCCGCACAACGGATGCCGTCCACCGAAGCGCAGAAGAGTATAATGGAGGTGCAGAATTAGATGGCAATTGATAGAGTACCAGCTTTGAAGAGGTGCCGTGCACTTGGCATCGAGCCGGCTGTGATTGGCCGCTCGAAGCAGTCCAAGCGCCAGCCGCGCCGCACGAACCGCAAGGTCAGCGAGTACGGCTTGCAGCTCAAGGAGAAGCAGAAGGCAAAGTTCATTTAC
>CADCIX010000022.1 GCA_902801565.1 uncultured Veillonellaceae bacterium
TCGAAGCAGGCTCATTTTTTGTGTCTTGATAAGTGATATATCACTCCACCACTCTCCCATCGATTACTTTTGGAAAAATGCACACCCCTGCCCTAATTTGCCGCGCATTGGCAGGGCAAGGGCTACGAGAAGGGAGAAGAGCCTCAACAAGGCCGCGCCGAATACGGCAAGCGAATCCTTGCGGAACTTTCCGGATATCTCACCGATCGATTTGGGAAAGGGTACTCTGCCGAAAATCTGAAATTGATGCGGTGATTCTATCAGATTTACTCCAATGACTCAATTGGGGAAACAGTGTTTACCCAATTCAAAAATCTACCTACAACCGAGACAGGGCGCAGATTTTACCTCAGTTGGTCGCACTATCTGAAGCTCATGCGGATCACTACTGTAGACGAGCATCACTTCTATGAGATTGAGTCTGTATGTTGAGGGCAAATTCATTCTTCCTCCCAGTCATCATCATCCCAGTCCGGGTACTGCTCCACCTCACCCTTGCTCCTGACGATTGCAGGGGAGGCGTAGGAATCTGTTTCCATGACCTTCTGCACGTGGATGACGAAAAGCCAGTCGTCCCCGAAATCGTAGTGCAGGAAAAAGTTCTGCCCCTTTATCAGCCCAAGCCTATTCAATTCAATGTCGGCAGATTTTTCTCCTGGGCCATCCGGCTGCCGATGATAATTTCCTTCCTCGTATGGGCCATGGTCAATGCAGAATTCATAGAGATGCTCGTCAATAAAGTCAAAACCGTCCATAATCACTTCGCAAAGTCGTGCCAAAGTATCCTTCCCACAGATTTCAATGACACGATATGCCTTCCTCACCATGCCCTTCGGATAAACTTTCAGCTCATACTTTTTCATTTGAATCCCCATTCCTCACTTCATATACTTGTCAAAAAAGTCAATAATGACCTTCATGGTTTCGTCCTGCACCCAATAAACACCGCCATGTCCCGCCCCGGGTATTATATATCTTTCGGCAGGAATGCCTTTTTCCACCAAGGCTTGAAACAGCAGATCTGTTTGGCTTGGCGAAACTACCGTATCTGCATCACCGTGCATCAAGAGCATGGGGGCTGAATCCCTGTTGATATAGGAAATAGGATTTGCTTGATGATCCCCATGACAGATTTTGCTCCTTACTCTATGCAGCGCATTCTCATTTGTTCCCGTCCATCTTTACGTCCCGCTTCCTGCGCCGCCAGGGCAGCATCCATCGACCGGAAATAGACCGTTCGCATCGTAGCCGGCCTGACATTTGGATATTCCTTCGTATACCTGTCCTCCACTTCCTCATCCACCACCAGCATAAGTGCCTTGGATTTCAATTGCATTGCATTGTCCACTTCCTCAAAGAAGGCATCCGTATAAAACGTTTCAATTCCCTTGTCTGACCCATATTCCGTTCTCGCCTTCTGTTTTGCTTTTCTCACGCCATCCCGCACGGATTGGTACAAAAAATCATAGAGTCTCTTGGCAGCTTTCAAGTCCGTCTTCCTGCCCATGACAATCACCTTTGATTTGCGATTTTCTGTATGCCTGTGGCACTTACAGCACATATTCTTGGCGATTACCCAGAATAGTTTCGCCTCCCACATTCGCGTGGTATCCCATTCAAGAATCTCAATATCGTCGGCATCCCCCGGAAGATCCATGATAGACAGTTTGTATTTCTTCAACAAGTCCTGCGCCAATTGCGCGGCATTCGCCGCTTCCTGCGGCGAGCAGCCATTCTCCTCCGTCTTTCTGAGGAGCATCTCAATCTTAAAAAGCATTTTTTCAGATTTATCCATAAAATCCCTCTTTTTTCCAAGAAAGGGTTGGCGTGTTGAAAAACTCCACCTGCGCACTACAGCGGCTATTTTTCCGTTTTTCAACACGCCCTAGTGTCCCGCCTCGTTCATATCCATAATAATTGCCCGATATGCAGTCATCTGCGTTGTCATCGTCAGTTGGCGTAGCCACCGTTATTTTTATGTTTCTGAACGAGGTGGGACACTAGACTTTCTCGCTCCTGAAAGCTGCTCCGTTCTTGTCGTAGGCTCCCTTCTCATAAACGACAGGGTCCACGATGTAATCGAGATGAATGCCGGCATGGGCGTCCGTGGCCTCCCATGCATCCATGATCCGCTGGAACACGATGGGGAAGTCTTCCTCAGAGAGTTCCTGCAGGAGCAGGAAGAACTGGTTCGGCCTGCTTCGCAGGATCATGTCACTCTTTCTAAGCACATCCTGCAGGCAGAGGCTAAACTTTTCCGCGGCCTCCTTCAGGCTGTACTCGCGCTCCCCATCGGTTTCTTCCTCGGACAGTATGAACAGTAGCCGGATGGCCATTCCTCCATATCGCATGTAAAACCGCCTGACAAAACGATAGACGAAGGAAAACTGCTCCAGATTCAAGGAAAGGGCACCGCCCCTGTTATGCCGTTCCTCGACAATCCGTATAATGCGGACAAGCTCCCTTTTGATATCTTCCTCCCGTGACGCGCCCGTGACGGATTCCTGATGATACACCTTGCCGCCGTGTTTTCCATTTTGCTTCATCCGATAAAGCGCACTGTCCGCCAGGGAAAACAAACTCTCAAAGTCCCGTCCATGCTCCGGCACCAGAACCGCGCCCACGGAGATGCCCAGAGGGATGTCAAAGCCCTCGCCTGCAAGACGGGAGGCTTCTTTGTAGAACTGGCGGTTGAGCCTGCGGGTCAGGCTGTCCAATGCATTTTCATTGTTCATGTTGCAGAAAAAGGCTAGGAACTCGTCCCCGCCGATCCTTGCCATAACATCCTGCGCCCTGATGTTATGCCTTACAATATCGGCAAAAGCCCTCAGAATCTTGTCTCCCATGCCATGGCCGTAAATGTCATTGACCAGCTTGAAATTGTCAAGGTCAAAAACCATCAGCATGCCCGTCTTGTCCTCGCAAAGTTTTGCCACCTTGCGGGTGCCAGCTTCCTTGTTCAGAAAACCTGTCAGCTTGTCAATGGTCGCTTCTGCCGTCAGGTTCTTGATAGTCTCGTTATTCTTTAACGTGTTAACAATGCGCTTGATGAGGCTGTCCTTATGGAAAGGTTTGCGGATAAAGTCAGAGGCGCCCTGCTCAAGGCTGCGGGTTTCCGCGTCATTCGTTTCCATGGCGCTCAGGAATATGACAGGTGTTGGGCTGCGTCCGATATGCTCTTCCATATGACGAAGCGCCTGATATGTTTCAAATCCGTCCATTTCAGGCATCAGAATATCCAGGATAATCAAATCCGGTGTATTCTTCACCATAAATTTCAAGAGTTCCCGTCCTGAGCGCAGACAAGTGACGCGCATGTCCTCCTCTTTCAGGATATCCATGGCCCGTGTCCGGCTCACGGTCTCATCATCGACAACAACAATCCAATAATTCATGGCTGCTCTCCCTGTTCCCTATCAACCCTCAACCAGGAGGCACCATTCAGAGGTGTGCCTCCTCTCACGAAAGTTTTTTCCTCAAATCCCAATCTCTAGTATAACACAAGCCTTTCCGAAATTCTGCATGGCATGCGAAACATTTCATAAGGAAAGCGTCCCCATACTATACCTACCTTACCCGCACAGCTCCTTTTCCAAGAATCTCCGCAATCGCCGTATAAGCTTCCGGCGACCCGTCCAGCCAGTACTGTTCCCCTGCTTTTCGCCACCGCCCGTTGGCGTGCATGTAAACCGCATGCGCGCCATGATGCCCGGCGAATACAGCCTTGAGCTTCTCATAGGTATCCGTGTTCGCCAGTTCCGGCGCTATCGTCAGGTAGTATTCCGGCAGGTATTCCTCCAGGGACCATATGGAATCCGCCAGAAGCTTCGCCCCATCATCCGTGAGGTCCACACGGCCCTGCACTACAATGGGCATATCGGGAACCAGAAGGTTCACATGCTGGTAAAAGATTCTTGGAAACACCGTGATTTCCAGGCTGTCCGTAAAATCCTCCAGGGTGATGAAGCACATGGTTTCCCCCTTTTTCGTGGTGATGCGCTTCGCCGCCGTTACCATCCCCGCCACACGGGCCAGCTGCTTATCCTTGACACCGCCATGGTGAAGCTTGTCCAGGCCGTTGAAATTCACCAGCTTGTCACGGTATGTATCCAAAGGATGGCCTGTGATGTAAAACCCGGTGATTTCCTTCTCCCAGGCAAGGATTTCCTTCTTCTCCGCCTCCGGAATATCCGGAAGTTCCACTTCCATGGAATCCCCAATGGTCTCCTCGGTGAAAAGCCCCATCTGTCCGCTATCGCGGTCCCGCTGCTGCCGCGCCGCTTCCCCCATCACCCTGTCCAGAACGGCAAGAAGCTGGCTGCGTTTCGCTCCCATTGCATCAAAGGCGCCGCATTTGATGAGGCTTTCCACCGCACGCTTGTTGAGGACTCTCGAATCCACACGGTTGCAGAAATCCTGCAGGGATTTGAATGGGCCGTCCTTCTCCCGAATCTCCGATACATTCTGCATGGCAGTCTCCCCGATATTGCGCACTGCCGCGAGGCCAAAGCGAATGGCCTCCCCATCCACGCTGAAATTCGCAGAACTGGCATTGATATCCGGCTGCAGGATCCGGATTCCCATGCGGCGGCAGAGATCGATATATCCGACGACCTTCTGGGAGTCCATGACACTGGAGAGCATCGCCGCCATGAATTCCTGAGGATAATGGGCCTTGAGCCAGGCTGTCTGCCATGCCACCAAAGCATAGGCCGCACTGTGGGACTTATTGAACCCATAGTCCGCAAAATGGGTCAGCAAATCAAAGATCGTATTTGCAAGTTTCTCGTCAATCCCGTTTTTCTCACAGCCCTGAAGGAAATTTTCCTTCTGCGCCATCAGGATCTCATGCTTCTTCTTGCCCATGGCACGGCGCAGCAGATCCGCCTGTCCCAGACTGAACCCGGCAAGGACCTGCACGATCTGCATGACCTGCTCCTGATAGAGCACCACGCCAAAGGTTTCCTTCAGGATCGGCTCCAGTAGGGGATGCATGTAAGTCACCTGTTTTTTTCCATGACGTCCTGCGATGAAGTCCTCCACCATGCCGCTCCCCAAGGGGCCCGGGCGGTAGAGCGCCACCGTCGGGATGAGGTCCGCAAAGCCCTCCGGCTGCAGATCCTTCACGAGGGCAGTCATGCCGCCGGATTCCATCTGGAATACGGCCCCCGTCTTTCCCTGGCAGAGCATCTTCGCCGTCAGTTCATCCGTCAGGGGAATCTTCCCGATATCCACGGTCTCCCCACGGCTCTTTTCGATATTCTTTAGTGTATCACTGATGACCGTAAGCGTCCTGAGCCCCAAAAAGTCCATCTTGAGAAGCCCCAGTTCCTCCACATGGTCCTTGTCGTATTCCGTCACAAGGGTTCCATCGGAAATCTGCACCGGCAGATAATCCGTCAGAGGGTTCCTTGCGATCACCACACCGGCCGCATGGGTAGAGGAATGACGCGGAAGCCCTTCCACTCGCCGCGCCATGTCCACAAGACGCTGCACCTCCGGCGAGGCAGCGTAGGCATTCCGGAAATCTGCGGATTCCTTCAATGCCTTCTCCAGCGTCATCTTGAGGTCATTGGGCACCAGCTTCGCCACGCGGTCCACGTCGGCATAGGCCATATTGAGCGCCCTGCCCACATCCCGGATGGCTCCCTTTGCCGCCATGGTCCCAAAGGTGACGATCTGCGCCACATGGTCGTATCCGTAGCGCCTCTTGACGTAATCGATGACCTCTTCGCGCCGGATATAGCAGAAATCGATGTCGATATCCGGCATGCTCACACGTTCCGGATTCAGGAAACGCTCGAAGAGCAGGGCGTATTTCAAGGGGTCGATATCCGTGATGCCAAGGGCATAGGCCACAATGCTTCCCGCAGCAGAGCCGCGTCCGGGCCCGACGGCAATCCCCTGCTCCCTTGCATAGTTGATGAAGTCCCAGACGATGAGGAAATAGCTGTCATAGCCCATGCGATGGATGATTTCCAGCTCGTACTCCAGGCGTTCCCGCACTTCCTTTGTCACAGGCCGGTACCGCTCCCCGATCCGCTCCTCGCAAAGCGCGCGCAGATAGGCCCGGTCATCCTCATAGGATTCGGGAATGGGATAATAGGGCAGCTGCAGATGGCCGAACTCGAACTCCACATTGCATCGCTCTGCAATCCTCACCGTGTTGGAAAATGCCTCCGGGAGTTCCGGAAAGAGCATCCGCATCTCTTCCGGAGACTTCAGATAGTAATCATCGCTGTTGAAGCGCATGCGCTCCTGGTCCTCCACGGTCTTGTTCATCTGTATGCAAAGAAGGACATCGTGAAAATCGCTGTCCTCCCTCCGCACATAATGAAGGTCATTGGTCGCCACAAGGCCAATGCCGTATTTTTTCGCAAGCTCCACCAGTACGATGTTTGCCCTGCGCTCCTCCTCCAGTCCATGATTCTGCAGTTCCAGGAAGAAATTGTCCTTCCCGAAGATTTCCAGGTATTCCCGCACCAAAGCATCCGCCCGCTCCAGATTGTCCTGCAGGATGGACTGGGGAATCTCCCCCGCCACGCAGGCACTCAGGCAGATCAGTCCCTCGTGGTACTGGCGAAGAAGCTCCTTGTCCACCCTTGGCTTGTAATACATCCCCTCGATATTCGCCAGGGACACCAGCTTGGAAAGATTGCGGTAGCCTGTCTCGTTTTCCGCAAGAAGGATGAGATGATAGTACCTCACGCCATTGACTTCCATGCGCACCTTGCGGTCCCCGGGAGCAAGATACACCTCGCACCCGATGATGGGTTTCACGCCCTGCTTCTTCGCTTCTTTGTAGAAGTCAATGACACCGTACATATTGCCATGGTCCGTGATGGCAATGGAATCCATGCCAAGCATCTTCACCGCGCCGATGAGATCCTTGATCCTGCTGGCCCCGTCCAGCAGGCTGTATTCCGTATGCACATGGAGGTGCACAAAAGGCGTTGTCATTTCCTGTTCCATCCCGGCCTCACCTCAACTTCCCTGCTCATCTGCCTGCATCAGCTCATAGAGCGTCACCATATCCCGCACGCGCCGTATGTCTTCCCGTCCAAGAGCAGAAACTGTCCCCGGCGTCCCCGCCTGATAAAACCGCAGGGTCACATTGGCTGCATTCCCCACGGCCTTGAGCATTTGAACCGTGTTCTTGTCAGCATCCACCACATAGTTCTCCGTAACGCTCTCCGCGCCCTTCCCGAGCTTGTCGCGCCGCTTTGCGGCATCAAAGGCAAGGGTCATGGCATACCCATCCGCATTGACATCCAGATGGTCGGCATGGAGCCAGCCATAGTTCTCAGACTCCAGGGAAGAGTAATAATAGACATCATTTTTCAGAACGGAAATCCCGTCGCGCTCCACGATAAAGGGACGCAAATAGACTCCCGGCATGGGATGCTCGTCATGATGATAGGAATAATAGGTCGTGCCATTTCGCGTGATGACCTGCATGCCGGAAACCAGTTCCGCCCTCTGCTTTTCCCTCTGCTTCGCGGCTTCCAGCCGTTTATCCGCCGCTTCCCTGGCAGCCTTTTTCTCCGCATCTTTTGCGTCTTTTGTCCCCAAATCCTTCCCTGCCGCCTTGTCCTTCGCCGTCTCCACAGATGCTTCGGCCGGTCGCTCCTGTACCGGGCGCTGCAGCACGGCAAAATAAGCCGCGCCTCCGGCAGCCATAAGGATGAGATACAGGATCAGCGCTCCTATGAGTACATGCTTTGTCGACATGAGCTGCAAGTCCTTTCAATAACAATGAAAACAGGGCTGTCCTGGCGACAGCCCCTACTAAATCAAATCTCCATGATGATGGGCAGGATCATCGGGCGGCGACGGGTCTTCTCGAAGAGATACCGCCCCAAGGCATCGCGTACATTGGACTTGATGACGGACCATTCCATGACCTTCCCGTCCTCACAATGCCCCAGTGCCTGTTCCACGCGGGATTTCGCCCCATCCATGAGTTCCTCGGATTCCCGCACATAGACAAAGCCGCGGGAGACGATGTCCGGGCCTGCCACAACACGGCCGCTGGCGCGATCCATCGTGACCACCACGATGAGGATACCATCCTGGGAAAGCTGGCGGCGATCCCGGAGGACGATGTTCCCCACATCGCCAACCCCCAGGCCATCCACCATGACCATCCCGGCAGTCACCCTTCCGGCAACAATGCCCCTGTCCTTGGTGAATTCCATCACCTGCCCATTCTCGCCGACGAAAATATTCTCCTTCGGCATCCCGAGTTCCCGTGCGAGTTTCGCATGCTGCACAAGATGATGATACTCGCCATGCACGGGGATGAAGAACTTGGGCCGCACGAGATTGTGCATGAGCTTGAGTTCCTCACGGCTGGCATGTCCCGAAACATGAATCCCCTCATTGCGTCCGTAAATCACATTCGCCCCAAGTTTCATGAGGTTGTCAATCGTCTTTGCCACCAATTTCTCGTTGCCGGGAATCGGTGTTGCGGAAATGATGACCGTATCGTCCGGCACGATGCCGACCTTGCGATGGTCGGACATTGCCATGCGGGTGAGGGCCGACATGGGCTCGCCCTGGCTTCCCGTCGTGATGATGACGATCTTGTTCATGGGGTAATTGTTGATTTCATCGATATCGATGATGGTTCCTTCCGGGGCATTGATATAGCCGAGCTCCAGGGAAATATTGACCACATTGACCATGCTGCGCCCCAGCACCGCCACCCGCCGCTTATAGCGGACAGCCGTATCGATGACCTGCTGGATGCGGTGGACATTGGAGGAAAAGGTCGCCACGATGATGCGCTGCCGCGCATTGTGGAAGGCCTTGTCAAAGGCAGCCCCCACCGTCCGCTCGCTAAGGGTATGGCCCTCCCGTTCCGAGTTCGTGCTGTCGGCCATCATGACGAGCACACCCTTGTTCCCGAGATCCGAGAAGCGACGGAAATCTGTCATCTTTCCGTCAATGGGAGTGTAATCGAGCTTGAAATCCCCCGTATGGACAATCATGCCCACAGGAGTCTTGATGGAAAGACCCACGGCATCCGGTATGCTATGATTCACACGAATAAATCCGACGCTGAAACAGCCCACATTGATGATATCGCCCTGCATCACAGAATGCAGGTTGCTGGAGTCCACACCATTCTCTTTCAAGCGGCCTTCCAGGATGCCAAGTGTCAAACGAGTTCCATAGACGGGTACAGAGATTTGCTTCAATACATAGGGAAGGGCACCGATATGATCCTCGTGTCCATGGGTCAGGACAATGGCCTTGATCATATCCTTGTTCTCCAGCAGATAGGTAATATCCGGAATAACGAGATCGACGCCCAGCATTTCCTCTTCCGGGAACATGAGACCGGAATCAATCAGAAGTATCTCGTCATCCACACGGATGACGGTCATATTCTTTCCGATCTCCCCCAATCCTCCCAAGGGAATGATCTGAAGTTTTGTCTGTGTTTTTGCCAAAAAATTGCACCTCCGCACATAAAGGAAGCACTGACAAGGCGAACCCGTCCACCGACAAACCAAACCCGTCCCATCAAGCAGAGCACGTTCATCCACCAGCGTCTTCCAAAATTATGAAATTTTATAAATGCTTTCCGAAACGTTCGTAATTCAAAAGAAAAAGAAAAATAATACCCGTCCGTTTAACTCGTTAGAATATATTGTAACATTGAACGAAAAAGATTGCAAATAAAAAAACCATGAAAACACGCCTTTCAAGGGCATGCTCCCATGATCTCATAAATCCCGTACCGTATTTTGCTGTACTGTCCGCCTGCCATTTTCGTGAATCCCAGACGGGCAAATTCCAGGCTTCGGCTGTTCTCCTTGAGCACCACCCGATGGCGGGCAACCCGCTTCGCCTCGGAAATCGCCTCAAGGGGCACGGGACGATGGTCTGCCACCGCACGAAGGGGGTTCAGATTCTCGCTTTCCATGAGGGGATGGCGGAACATCGGGTCGAAGTAGACCACATCAAAGGACTTGTCCGGCTGCTCTCTCAGAAAATCCAGGTAATCCGCGCAGTGAACGCGGATTCTCCGCATGGCCTCATGCATGTCATAATTGTCCCCCAGGCTGTGTCCCAGGCCATAACCGATCACCTCAGCCACAAAGGGATTGACCTCGAGCCCCGTCACGCTGCCGCCGGAACCGGTGGCATAGCTTGCCACGATGGCATCGGCACCGAAGCCGAGGGTACAGTCCAGCACCGTCATGCCCGGGCGAAGGTCCATCGCCTCTACCATATGATCATGCTCTCCCATGCGGAGATTTTTCAGGCGAAGATGTGCCATATTGGGATGGAAAAACAACTCCCCTTCCAGAGTATCCAGCACCAGCAGCCCCTTCTTTGCCACAAGGATAACCTCGCAATCGTATAGCTCACGAAGCTCCTCCATGGATTCGCGGTTACGCGAAACATAGGAAATGCCGAATTTCTGCGCCACTTCTTTGGCCAGCCTCACATTCTCCGGCTTGAACCTGCGCCCTGTCGTGCTGATAGCCTTCATCATCGGCAAAGATCCGGGCGCAACGCCCTGGCTCCCCGCAAATAAACATGAACCACGTCCTTCTGTGGCTTGTCCATGTCCGTCAGCAGCAAAAGGCGGATGCACATGGGCAGACTGCCCTCCACATCCATCTGCCTGGCATCAAAGAGAGGCACTGCCTCCATTCCCGGCATCTGTCGCATTCCCGTGGCAGGAAATCCCGCCGTGATATCCTCTGTGGCAGTGAAAATGGCTGCCCCGATATCCTCCGGCACAAGGCCATTGCTCTGCATCATGGCAGATACCATTTCCTGCACAGCCTGCTGTATGTCCTCCCTGGTATTCTCCTCCACAGTGGTCGCACCGCGTACCCCTCGCATGACAGGTCTCCCTTCCCTATTTCCATTTTTTCTTGTTGATATCCCAGATCAGCCGCAAACTCAGGATCAATGCCGCCAAATAGCCAAAGAACCCCAGCAGGGGAATCTCCATGACCTTCGGCGTCATGTTCGTCGTACAGATCGTGCTGGAACCCAACAGCAAGGCCGCACAGATCACCGTGAGGATGATCTTGTTGATCATCATGTCCAGCTGTCGAAGCGGCTCCTCCGAGCCTGTGACATCCAGGTTCACCTTGGTCTGCCCGCTCATGGTCATCTTTATGATATCAGAAATCTGCTCCGGAAGCTGCATGGATTTCCGCAGGAGAAGATAGCCTTCCCGCTTCGCCTTCTCGATCTCTTCCTTCCAATGGAAGTTCCGCTTGAAATCCAGTGACAGGCTCCGGGCAAAGATCTCAACAAAGCTCACCTTCGGGCAGCACAGGCGCATGACACCCTCCACGGTGAGGACGCCCCGTGCAAACATGCTGAGGCCCTGCGGGCATGCGATATGATGCACCCGCAGGATGTTCATGATCTGATGGGTAAGCCTCCCCATCTGCAGCTGGGAAAAATCCAGGCTGCTGTACTGTGCCATCAGTGCATCGATATCCTGGTAAAGCGCCGTATGGTTGATCCTGCCCTGCGGAATCCCCAGGGACAGGACAGCGGTTTTCATCTCGAAGGTATCATGGTGCGCCAATGCGAATACTGCCTTGCGAATTGCCGTGCGGTCACGGTTGGACAGGCGCCCCATCATCCCAAGATCCAGCCAGACGATGCGTCCGTTGCGTATCCATATGTTGCCCGGATGGGGGTCCGCATGGAAGTAGCCGTCCTCGATGATCTGCTTGACATAGTTCTCCCCGAGCTTTCGCCCCAAAGCGTTGACATCGTACCCCTTGGCCCTTATGCTGTCAAAATCATCGATGGGAATTCCCTCGATGTACTCCATGACGAGGATATGCGCCGTCGTCAGATGACGATACACCTCCGGACAGGAAACTGTGTCGACATCGCGGTTCAGATGACGGAATTCATCGATATGGTCTGCCTCAATGAGAAAATCCATCTCCTGCTTGGCAATCGTCCACATCTCATCCAGCACCATATTGAAGTCCACCACATCCTGTGAACGGCTCAGGACCTTGATGATTCCCGCCGCCCGCTTCAAAAGGATGATATCCTTCGACATGACACCGTAAATGCCGGGTCTCTGGACCTTGACGACAACCTTTTCCCCAGTCTTCAGGACTGCCGCATGCACCTGGGCAATCGAGGCCGATCCCAGCACCTTCTCGTCAATGCTGGCAAACACCTTGTTCCAGTGACAATCGTATTCCTTCTCCACGACCTCAAGGATGGTAGAAAAAGGCAAAGGCGTGACCTCCGTCTGGAGTTTCATGAGTTCTTCGCAATACTCATTGGGAAGAAAATCAGGCCGCATGCTCATGACCTGCCCCAGTTTCACAAAGGTAGGGCCGAGATCTTCCAGAATGAAACGAAGTTTCTCCGGTGTCACCCCCCGGACAACATCGTGCTTCCGGAGCACTGCCACCATTTCCTTCAAACGGGTTGCGGAGCCGGAGTCATCTGATGAAATTTTTATGTCCTGCAGCAACTTGTCAATCAAGCATCATCACGACCCCTTGCACCATAGTATATCACGCTGATCCTATTTCTTTCCGTACTTCTCCGCCAGCTGCTGCTTCACCGTCTCATTGGAAAGGAATTCCTCATAGGTCGACATGCGGTCCACCACGCCATCAGGAGTGATGTCAATGATACGATTGGCAATCGTCTGGACAAACTCGTAGTCATGGGAAACGAAAAGCGCTGTGCCGTCAAAGGAAATCAGCCCGTTGTTGAGAGACGTAATGGATTCGAGATCCAGATGGTTCGTCGGCTCATCCATCAGCAGCACATTGGCCCCCGAAAGCATCATGCGGGAAAGCATGCAACGCACCCGCTCGCCTCCAGAGAGCACCCCTGCCGCCTTTTGGCTCTCCTCGCCGGAAAAGAGCATCCGCCCGAGGAATCCCCGCACAAAAGTCTCATCGGGATCCTTGGAATACTGGCGCAGCCAATCCACAAGGTTCAGCTTCACCCCGTCAAAATACGCAGAATTATCTGCAGGAAGATATGCCTGGGTCGTTGTCACGCCCCATTTGAAAGATCCAGAGTCCGCCTCTTCCTCCCCCATGAGAATCTTGAAGAGCATGGTCTTTCCCACGCTGTTGGGTCCCACGAAGGCCACCTTGTCCCCCTTCTTGAGAGTGAAGCTGACATTCTTCAGGATCTGCTCGCCATCCACGGTCTTGGAGATGTTCTCCACCATCAGCAGCTGATCGCCGGCCTCGCGGTCCGGCTGGAAAGCGATATAAGGATACTTGCGGGTCGAGGGCTTGATGTCCTCCAGGCTGATCTTTTCCAGCATCTTCTTGCGGGAAGTCGCCTGCTTCGATTTCGCGGCATTGGCTGCAAAGCGGGAGATGAAGGTCTGCAGTTCCTTGATCTTCTCCTCCTTTTTCTTGTTCGCATCCTTTGCCATCTGCAAGGCAAGCTGGCTGGACTGGTACCAGAAGTCATAGTTCCCCGCATAGAGCTGGATGCCGCCAAAATCCACATCGCAGATATAGGTGCAGACCTGGTTGAGGAAATGGCGGTCATGGGAAACGACAATGACCGTATTGGGAAAATCCGCAAGGAAATTTTCCAGCCAATGGATGGACTCCACATCCAGATGGTTGGTGGGCTCGTCCAAGAGCAGGATATCGGGGCTCCCAAAAAGAGCCTGGGCCAGAAGTACCCGCACCTTTTCCGTTGCCGAAAGGTCCGACATGAGCAGGGTATGACGATCCTCGGCAATGCCAAGACCGTTCAGGAGACGCGCCGCCTCCGCCTCTGCATCCCAGCCGTTGAGCTCGGAGAACTCCGCCTCCAGCTCAGAAGCCCGCATGCCATCCTCGTCCGAGAAATCCGGCTTCGCATAAAGAGCCTCCTTCTCGTCCATGATGTCCACCAGCCGCTTATGCCCCATGATGACCGTGCGCAAAACCTCATATTCATCAAAGGCATAGTGATCCTGTTTCAATACAGCCAGCCGCTCCCCGGGCGTTATCTCCACCGTTCCCCCGGTTGGCTCCAGCTCCCCGGACAAGAGGCGCAAAAAAGTGGATTTGCCTGCCCCATTGGCACCAATAACGCCATAGCAGTTCCCAGGAGTGAACTTCAAGTTGACATCCTTGTAAAGAACCCTCTTGCCAAACTGAAGGCTCAAGTTATTCGTGCTGATCATGATATCCTATCCCATTCCTTCCAAAAATATACCAAATTTATTCGTTCACGATGGCACGGAACATGGACAAGATGCTCTGCCCATAGCTGTTTCCGGGAACTGCCCAGCGCCCGTTCAGATCCTGCCATTTATCAAGTGTCCTTTCGCCATAAACCGAACGAACCAGTTCGTATCTCGGATCCACCACAGGCTCCACCGGCGTACGGGTGGAGGCATAGGCCAGAAGGTGCTGTATGTGCGCCCTCACGCCCATCTTCGACGAGGCGAAATAGGCTCCCTTCACCGTCGCACTGGTGGTGCCAAGACCGCAATAATTGTTCTGGTCCGGCGTTACCGTGCCGCCATACCGGAAGAACCCCGTTTCCTTCAAAGCCTGGGCAAATGCCACATCCGGGCGGATTCCCTCACGCTGCCCTTCCTCATAGTAATAGGACACAAGCTCCTCCGGCGAAACGGAGATCTCCGGATAAGGATTCACACTCAAGAGATACTTCACGCATTGCTGCTGCGTGGCCAAGGGCGTGCCAACGATGGACGCATCGTAGACCGATTGCGTGACAGGCACCCTTGCTGCCGGCACTGGAGCTGTCTGTACGGGTTCCTCCACCTCGGGCGGAGCATTCAATATCTCCTGGATCCTCTCCTTCAAAGGGCGTCTCTGCAAATCCGACACCGTTGTCCCTCCCGGCAGTGTCTGATGCATTTCCACTTTCGTTTCCATCTGCGGATCATGCAGGCGCTTTGCCTCAGCGGATGATGAAAACGAAACTGCAAATGCACCGAGAAGAGAACATGCCACGAGGGTCTTACCATAAAATTTCCATTGATTCTTCACAAATATCGCACTCCTTACCAATTCCATCTACAAACTACAAAGAAAATATACGACAAAAAGAGCGGCCATGCACACTTCTGCCTTTGTGACCTCCCTGCGTTTCCCGCCAAGGGATTTCAATGCCACATGCATGACAAGCGCCCCGCCAATCCCTGCTGCCACATCGTGAAAAAGCGGCATCAGCAGGAACAGGCAACAGGAGGCAGCCGCATCTGCCATATCACCAGTCCAAAGCTCCTTCATGCGCCAGAGCATGAGAAACCCTGCTCCCGTTATGGCAGGTGCCGTGATTGCCCCAAAGGATGCCATGGCCTTTGCCAATGGCTCACAAAACAGCAGCAAGAACAGGAAAAATGCGGTTGCATAGGAAGTCCAGCCTCTTCTCCCCCCCACAGCAATCCCTGCAGCGGACTCCAAGGCCAATCTGGGAGGCAGGCTTCCCAGAAGAGCTCCTGCCGCTCCTGTCCCCAAAATGCCGAAAAGAAGTTTTTTCGACGGGCGCACCTCATCCGGAAAAGCAGCATAAAGCCCCTGCTCAACACCCAGAGATTCCACCAGGACGAGCACCAGAAGTGAAAAGAGCACCTCCGGCATCAAGATTCCCTCGGCCATATCCAACTGCAGCACGGTCTTGTCCAAGCCCTCCGGCAACAGGAAAGGTGCCGACGGAATTTCCCAGAATCCCTGCACCCAGGCGATGATTGCCGTTGACAGTGTCCCAATGGCCAAGGCGCCGGAAACCTCATTGACCATCAGGGCAAGGACAATAAAGATTCCAATCAGGGACAGATAGGCGACGGGATCCGACAGATTCCCAAACATCATCACGTCAAAGGGCGAGCCTGTCAAAAGCCTGCCCTGAATCAGTCCCTGCAGGACCAGCATGAATCCCAGCCCTCCCATCAGGGAACGGCGAAGGACTTCTGGCACAGCATCCAGAAGGATTTTTCCCAAAGGGGACAACAAGAGGGCAATTCCTATGCACGAAGCCAGGAAAGAAGCTCCCAGAATAGCCTGCCAGCTATGCCCATGAGAAATGATTTCCCCATAGACGAGCCAGCTTGCCACGGCAATCCCCGGCACAATCACCAGTGGGCTTCCCGTCAGGCGCCCTATCAGCAAGGTTCCCAGCAGGGACACAAGCATGAAGGCCGTATAAGCACCGGTGAAATCCATGCCGGCCTGAAAGAGCAGGGAGGGAACCACGATGATGCAAGAGAGCAGCGTCAACGCATTGACGCCCCCTGCCAGCACTTCCCTGCCCAGACCACTGCTACGGAAGGCATCCTTCCCAAACTCTCCCATGAAGTGCCCCCTTTACAAAATATCATCCCCTATTGTAGCATATTTTTTCCAAGTCTCCAAGAAATGATGTTATAATTATGCCAAATAGCCATTCCTTAGGAGGTCATTCCATGAAATTTTCCATGAGGACCGTCAAGCTCATCGCAGCAGCCCTGATTGTCCTGCTCTTCCTCATCATCCATTCCCTGAACCCCGAATTCTTTCCCTATCTCTGGCGCATGCTTTCCCATGGGGATATCATGGAAACAACAGAATACATCCAGTCCTTCGGTCCCTGGGCCCTGTTCTTCAGCTTCTGGCTCACCCTTTTCGTCAATGCCCTCGGCTTCCCGCCCGCCATCATCTTCTCCACCGCCAACACCCTGATTTTCGGCATCGTTCCCGGCATCGTTCTCTCCTGCATCGCAGAAACCGTAGGCGTCACCATCAGCTTTCTCCTGCTGCGCTTCTTCTTCCGCGACACGGCAGAGAAAATCATCGCAAAGAACAAGACCCTCTCCAACATCGACAAATACAGTGGAAAGAACGGCTTTGCCTTCATGCTCATCGCCCGCATGGTCCCCTACATCCCCTCCGTCCTCCTGAATGCCGTCGGTGCCCTTAGTTCCCTGAGCCTGCGGGACTACGTCATCACTTCCTTCATCGGGAAATTCCCCTCCACAGGCATTGAGGCCATCATCGGCCATGATGCCATCACCCAGGAAGAGGATCCCACGCGCCTCATCGTCGTGGTCATCCTCGCCATCCTTCTCATCGTCGGAGCCTGGTGGTACCAAAAGAAACATCTCGAAAACGATAAATAGGAGGCCTGTTCATGTGCCAATACACACGTCGCCATTTCCTTCGCCTTTGCTGCCGCGGACTTCTGCTCCTGGGCCTCGGAAGCCTGGTTCCCTCTTATCTGCACCCCCATGCGGAAGCCTCCGAAGTGCTGCCCGATGGGCTCCATCTGCCTCTGGATTACCTTCTTTCCCTGCCGGCAAAAAATCTTCGCCACATCATCACCTCTGACCCGACAAGTTCCATTACCATCATGTGGCAGTCCGACAAGCTCCAGCAGGACGTCCGGCTGGAATACCGAAAGCATGGGACAGAAGGAGCTGCATGGGCACCGGTTTCCTACGAAAACGTCCGGTGGCCCGAAGCACAGACATTCATCTATACGGCACATCTGGAACGACTGGACCCGGAAACCACCTATGACTACCGCATCGTCTGCAAGGATGCCGCCAATGAATGGCATGCCTTCCAAACCGCCGGATATGGCCCCATGGAAGCTGTCATTGTCTGCGATTCCCAATGCGGCAACGACTACAGCGACTGGAAGAAGACCATCCATGCCGCTGCTGGCCGCCATCCCAGGGCAGATTTCATCGCCGATATCGGGGACATCGTGGACAACGGGCAGTCCCACTGGCATTGGAAGGAATGGTATGGCGGCATCGCCGACCTGCTGCCCCGGTATCTTTTCGTTCCCGTCATGGGCAACCATGAATGCTATGACATGGATTGGAAGGACTGCCTGCCCACAGGCTATCTCCACCAGTTCTCCCTTCCCGTCAACGACAGCCGGAAGTTCCTCGGCTACTACTATTCCTTCAACTATGGTCCGGCGCATTTCCTCGTGCTCAACACCCAGTTCCAGGAACTGGATGCCCTGGTTCCCGGGCTCCTGGAGGAACAGCTTGCCTGGATGAAGGAAGACCTTTCCAAAAACAATCGTCTCTGGAAGATCGTTCTCATGCACAAGGACATCCTCTCCTACAACGAGTACAACCTCTATACCCAGGAAACCGGCGGCCTCAACGACATTGCCCACGACTTCATGGAAAGCTTCGACGCCCTCGGCATCGATCTCGTGCTCACCGGCCACATGCACACCTATCGCAACCGGGGCCACATCTACAATTTCAAGTCTTCCGACCACGGCCCTGTCTATGTGCTCTGCGGTCTCAGCGGCAACGCCCACTACGAGGTTCCCCCGGATCCCGAATTCGACAAGGTATCCGCACCCCAGCCGGAAACCGACAACTACGTCATCCTGAATGTTTCTCCCCAGGAGCTCCGCCTGCGCTGCTTCCTTCCCGACGGCACTCTTCTCGACGATATGCACCTTTCCACATCAAATAAAAAAAGCCCGCACGAAGCGGACTTCTAAAACTCTATTTCTTTCTACACACAAAGGCAGTCTCTGCCTCCACGGAAACGATACTCACATCCCGGCAGAACCCTTCCAGCCGCGCCCGGAGGCTCTTGGCCGTATCAAAGGGCGGTGTGAAGAACCCGCCCCGCACGAAAACATGCCTGACAAAAAAATCCGTCCGCGCCTGTTCCCCTGCAACATAGCAGGTGCCGCAGAAAATCCCTCCCGGCTTCAGTACGCGGTTCAGTTCACGAAAAGCCGCCTCCTTGTCGGGAAAGGCATGCAGCCCATTCACCGTGAGCACCACGTCGAAGGAGCCGTCATCAAAGGGCAGCTTTCCCACATCTCCCTGACGGAACTCCACATTCCTCAAATCCAGCGATGCTGCCCGCTTCCTCGCGGCCTCCAGCATCTTCTCCACATAGTCCATGCAGACGATCTCCGCCTCCGGAAAGCCTTGGTACACAGGCAGGGAAAGACATCCTGTCCCCACAGGGATTTCCAGCAGCCTCCCACGGAATCCCTTCGGGATGCCCGAAAAGGCGGTATTCACATATCTCCGGCTTTTTTCTTCGTCCAGATTCCAGATCAGGCGGCAGATCAGTTTCCCAAGCCAGCTGCTATAGGTCATCATTCCATCATAGGCTTCCGCTGTATCTCCAACAGTTTGGTAAGCCTTCCCAATCTTGTCCTTCCTTTGCATCTGCTGCCCCTCTTTTCCTCAAAAACATGCCCCCGACAAGGTTTCATCGGCCAACGTCATGAAATCTCATCGGGGGCATTCCTTATCCAGTGCAGTTTCTTTCAGCAAATTATTCTGCTCCTTATTGATAGGCACTCAACTTGTTCCGCAACGACCGAAAGTCCATACCGTCCGTATAGAAGAGTGACTGCGTAGCGCGGCCGATCTCCAGACGATATGCCTCCGGAATCTTGCTCTCTGCCACTGTCTGGCGGTTCCGTGCCTTCTGCAAAAACTCGGAAAACTTCTTCCCTGAAGCCTGATCTTCATATCCTTCCTTGCGATCGAATGAGCGTCCCACATCATAGTCAACGCCCTTCACCCTCGCAACCCTCTCAATGCGTTCTACCATTTCTGCCACCTCCTATCCGAGGTCTTACAAAGGATGAATTCTTCTTATGTCTATTATATCGTAAATCAGGCAGAAAAGGTTAAATTTTTTTCCGTATTTCCTTCACATTTTTCCCACAGTCGCCGCATAAACCGCAAATTCATTTTCCCCATCAAGGTTCAAGGCCGCATTGAGTCTGTCATCGTAAAAGGCCCCTATGGCACAAACACCGACGTTGATCGTCTGGCCTGCCAGATACAGGTTTTCGCAGACGTGGCCTGCATCAAGGAACAGGTATCGATAAGCGCGATTGCCGAACTTATAGGTCATGCGCTCCGAAACTGCCGCCCATACAAATGCTGCAGCACTGTTCTTCACCATATTGGTCGCCTTGAACCCCGCGAGAAACCGCTCTTCTGCCTCCTCCTGGGATGCCTCGAAGACCAGCACATGCTCAAAGGCAAGGAATCGGTACAGCCCCGGCGCAAGGCCCTCCACATTCCGGATATAAAGGTAGGTCTCAAAGGCATGACGCCCGCCTGCGGAGGGAACATTGCGCATGCTGTCGCCGTTGGGAAGGACCATCTTGATTCCCTGGGTACACCAGAGCAGATAGGACAGGTCATTCAGTGACAGTGCTTCCTGGCTGTACTGGCGGACGGTGGAGCGGAGCTCCACCATCTCCAGGAAATTCACGTTCTTGTCCGGCAGCAGTCCCGGTTCCGGCAGGGGAATTACCTTTGCCCCCGCCGGAGCCGGTTTCTCTGTCATCGGTGGTTCCTTCCCTGCCATGGCAGGGGTATCCGCGCTCTGCTCCAAGGTCGTGGTTTTCAAAAATTGCTGCAGGATATTGTTTTCTTTCATCTCCATGGCCGAATACCTCACATATCGGGACGCTCGCCGGTCTTGCCCGTGAACTTGTGATAACTCCCGCCCTTGCGGCGATTCATGAGCTCCGCGAAAAGTTCCTCCGGCGTGAGGTTGTGGAAGGCCAGCAGGACAAGGCAATGGTACCAGAGGTCGCCCATCTCATAGAGAACCTCCTGCTTGCTCATGTTCTTGGAGGCAATGACTGTCTCCACAGCCTCTTCCCCGACCTTCTTCAGGATCTTGTCCTGGCCCTTCTCGAAGAGATAGTTCGTATAGGAGCCCTCCACGGGATTCATGCGGCGATCCTGTATGACATTGTAGAGATCGTTCAGCACCTTCACCAAAGAAGTCTCCGGCTCCGTCGGAATGACCGCCACATCCTTGCCATTCGCGCCCATCCTGCGCCCACTGAAACAGGAATAGGTGCCGGTATGGCAGGCAACGCCTGTCTGGTGGACGCGCACCAGAAGGGTGTCCCCATCGCAGTCATAGGAGATTTCCTTCACCTGCTGCACATTGCCGGAGGTCTCGCCCTTCTGCCAGAGCGTTTCACGACTGCGGCTGTAGAACCAGGTATAGCCCGTCTCGATGGTCTTCCTGAGGGACTCCTCGTTCATATAGGCAAGCATGAGCACCTGCCCGTTTTCCTCCTGGACGATTGCGGGAACCAGCCCTTTCTCATCAAATTTCACCATAGAAATATCTTGAATATCCATCAGAACCTTACCTCCACTCCACGAGATTTCAAGTAGTTCTTTACTTCCCTGACCGTGAACTGGCCATAATGGAAAACAGAAGCCGCAAGGACGGCATCCGCCTTCCCCATGGTAAGCACATCGTAGAAATGCTCCAGTGTCCCTGCACCGCCGGAAGCGATGACGGGAACATCCACGGCCTCCGATACCGCACGGGTCAATGGGATATCATAGCCGTCCTTCGTGCCGTCAGCATCCATGCTGGTGAGCAGGATCTCCCCTGCGCCCAGTTCCACACCGCGCTTCACCCATTCCAGACAGTCGATTCCCGTCGGGGTGCGCCCGCCATTGATGTAGACCTCCCAACTGTCTTCCCCGTTCCTGCGGGCATCCACCGCCAGGACGATGCACTGCCGCCCGAAACGCTCCGCCCCCTGACGGATGATATCCGGGTCTTTCACCGCCGCCGTGTTCAGGGAAGTCTTGTCTGCCCCCGCCTTCAGCATGACGCGCATGTCCTCCGTCGTGCGGATGCCGCCCCCCACCGTAAATGGGATGAACACCTGGGAGGCGCAGTCCTGTGCCACCTGCACCATGGTATTGCGCTTCTCGCTGGATGCGGTGATATCGAGGAAAACCAGCTCATCGCAGCGTTCCTCGTCATAGCGCGCAGCGAGCTCCACAGGGTCTCCTGCGTCCCTGAGCCCCACGAAATTCGTGCCCTTCACCACACGGCCGTCCTTCACATCAAGACAGGGAATAATACGCTTCGTATACATATTTTAGTCCTCTCCCTTGGCAATTTCAATGGCCTTTGCCAGATCCAGGGAACCCGTATAGATGGATTTCCCCACGATAACGCCATCTATGCCGTCCTTTTCATGGATCTTCAGCTGCCTGATATCCTCCAGGGACTTCACGCCTCCCGAGGCAATGATGGAAAGGCCGCTGGCCTTTGCCAAGGCAGCCGTTGCCTCCACATTAACGCCGGAAAGGGTGCCATCCCGGGAAATATCCGTATATATGATGGTCGTGACACCGACCTCTGCCATCTGTTTGGCAAGCTCTTCCACCTTGATATCGCCGGATACACCCCATCCGTCCACAGCCACAATGCCGTCCTTTGCGTCAATTCCGACCACGACGCGCTCGCCGCCATACACCTTGCAGGCTTCCTTCACAAGCTCCGGGTTCCGCACGGCAATGGAGCCGAGAATCACGCGGTGGATGCCCAGGGAAAGCACTTCCTCAATGTTTTCCATGGTGCGGATGCCGCCGCCCAGTTCTGCGGGGATCTGGATTGCTTCCAATATTTCCTTAACCGCTGCAAGATTCTGTGATTTGCCCGTCAGGGCGCCATCCAGGTCCACAAGGTGCAGAAATTGCGCCCCCTGGGACTGCCATTTCTTTGCCATCACCGATGGATGGTCGGAAAAGACCGTTTCCTGCGAAAAATCGCCCTTGAACAGGCGCACGCATTTGCCTCCACGAATATCAATCGCGGGAAATATCATCATGGAGCATTCCTCCTAACCTTTGGAACCGTCCGTTCCTTCCATGAAATTCCTGAGTATCTTCAAACCCACATCCCCGGATTTCTCCGGATGGAACTGGGTTGCCTGCACATTTCCTTTCGCCACGGCTGCCGTGAGCTCACTTCCATAGGATGTGGTTGCCGTGATGATGGCGGCATCCTCCGGAACCGCATGATAGCTGTGGACAAAATACACATAGGGATTCCTTTCCAGACCTGCGAAGAGATCTGTCTCCTGCCTCGGCTCCCTGAAATCAAGGGAATTCCATCCCATATGGGGCACCTTGAGCCCGGGAGCCTCAATCTTCCGGACCATTCCCGGCAAAAGCCCCAATCCTTTGACGCCAGGAGATTCCTCGCTCCCGTCAAACAGGATCTGAAGGCCCACACAGATGCCAAGCAAAGGCTTCCCCTTGTCAATCTCCTCCTTCAGGACGGGAATGAGCCCTGTGGCCTCGAGGTTCTTCATGCAGTCCCCAAAGGCCCCGACACCGGGAAGAACGATCTTTTCCGCCGTCCTCAGTTTCCCGGCATCCTTCGTCACCTCGACATCGGCCCCCATAGCGATCAGCGCCTTTTCCACGCTGAAGAGATTGCCGACGCCATAGTCAATCACTGCAATCATTTTCTTCCTCCCGTCAAAGAACGCCCTTCGTGGACGGCACACCCTGAACCCTGTCATCCTTCCCCGCGGCAATGCGCAGGGCATGTCCCAGGGCCTTGAAGATGGCCTCCACCTTGTGATGGGAATTCGTGCCGTACAGAACCTTCACATGAAGGGTGATTCCCGCATGGAAGGCAAAGGCCCGCAGGAATTCCTCGGTGAGTTCCGTATCGTAGCCGCCAATCATGGGCGCCATCTCCCCGCCGTCATAGACGAGGAAGGGCCTGCCGCTGATATCCAGTGCGACAAGGGCGAGGCTTTCGTCCATGGGAAGATAGAAGCTCCCATAGCGGGCAATTCCCTTCTTGTCTCCCAGAGCCTCCTTCAGGGCATCCCCCAGGGCGATCCCGATATCCTCCACGGAATGGTGCCCGTCCACCTCAATGTCTCCATTGCATTGCACGGTCAGGTCAAAAAGACCATGGGCGGCAAAGAGGTTCAGCATGTGGTCGAAAAAGCCGATGCCGGAATGGACCTCGGCCTTGCCCGTTCCATCCAATTCAAGACTGACGGAGATATCCGTCTCTGCCGTGCGCCGGCTGACACTTCCCTTTCGCACCTCAATCACGTCCTTCCGCAAACAGTCGAATGGCCTTCAGCCACGTGTCATTTTCCTCCCGGAGCCCCATGGAAATCCGCAGACAGTTCGTGAGCCCCGGGGCATTTCCAAAGGAGCGCACGCCAATCCCCTGCCGGATCAGGGACTCATTGAGTTCCTGCGCCCTGTCGTATCTGGCCAGAAGGAAATTCGTCTCCGAGGGATAGACCGTAAAGCCCTCCACCTTCTTCAACTCCCCCGCCATGCGCTTTCGCTCGGCAATGGTCATCTGGATGCGGGGCACGAACTCATGGCGCATCTGATAGACGATATCCGCCACCACAAGAGAAAGGACATTCATGTGATAGGGCATATAGGCGCGGCTGACCATGGAAACGATGTCCGCGCCCGCCAACATATAGCCCACGCGGCTGGAGGCAAGTCCATAGGCCTTGGAAAAAGTTCTCGCGATGATGAGATTCGGGTATTTCTTCAGCAGGCCAACCGCCGACTGCCCGTAAAACTCCACATAGGCCTCATCCACGAGAAAGGCGCAATCAATTTTCTCCGCAATGTATTCCACATCCCGCAGGGGAATCCCCGTTCCCGTCGGATTGTTGGGATTGCAGACAACCGCGAGATTCGCCCCGGACTCCTTGACGGTCTTGACAAAGCGCTCCGCATCAAGGGTATAGTCCTCCTCCAACTCCACGGGAACCCCTTCCGCATCCGCAGCATTGGCATAGATGGCATACATGGAGAAGGAGGGCCGGGGATAGACAATCCTGCTTTTCTTCGTGCCGCCAAAACAATAAAATAATTTCTCGATGATCTCACTGGAACCGCTGCCCAGAAGCACATTTTCCTTCGCCAGGGAAAAATTCCTGGCAATCTGCTCGCAGAGGTCATCGTATTCCTCATTGGGATAGCGGTTAAAGGCAACGTGGGAAAGCCGTGCCATGACACGCTCCTCCACCAGGGGAGGAAGATTCATGTTGCATTCGTTGGCGTTGACCTTGATCTTCCAGGGACGTTCCGTCACATCGTATACCGGACGGTCTGCAAGCCCTGCTCTATAGTTCAGCATAGACGCCCCCTCATTCCTTCCGGATCCTGATGGCATTGGCATGGGCCTGCAGCCCCTCTGACTCCGCCAGACGGATGATATCATCGCTGACGGCGGAAAGGGCCGGCTGCGTGTAGGAAATGATGCTCGTGCGCTTCATGAAGGTCTCCACATTCAGCACGGAATAATATCTTGCCGTTCCGCCGGTGGGCAGGACATGATTGGGCCCCGCAAAATAATCCCCAAGAGGCTCCGGCGAATAGGCGCCCAGGAACACCGCGCCCGCATGGCGCACATAGGGAAGAAGCTGAAAAGGCTCCTTCGTCAGAAGTTCCATGTGCTCCGGGGCGGAAACATTGGCAAAGCGCAGAGCCTGCATGATGTCCTCCGCAATGATGATGAGCCCGTTCCGCTCGATGCTCGCCCTTGCGATCTCCTGCCGCGGCAGCTGCGCAAGCTGTTTTTCTGCTTCTTCCGCGGTCTTCTTCGCCAGTTCCTCCGAATCCGTGATGACGATGCTGCTGGCCAGCGGGTCGTGCTCCGCCTGGCTCAGCATATCCGCCGCGGTATACACGGGATCTGCCGTCTCATCGGCGACAATGAGAATCTCGCTGGGGCCTGCCAGCATGTCGATATCGCAGTGACCATAGACCTCTTTTTTCGCCAGGGTAACGAAAATATTGCCCGGCCCCGTGATCTTGTCCACCCGCGGGATGGTTTCCGTGCCGAAGGCCATGGCCGCAATCGCCTGGGCGCCGCCGATCTTGAAGATCTTGCTGACACCGGCCTCCCTTGCGGCAAGGAGCACATAGGGATTGATCTTCCCGTTCTTCGGCGGAACCGCCATGATGATCTCACGGACCCCCGCCACGGAAGCAGGGACAGCATTCATGATGACCGAGGAGGGATAGGCCGCCGTGCCGCCGGGCACATAGATGCCCACCCGATCCAGGGGTATCACCGCCTGCCCAAGGATGGAGCCCTGTTCCCGATAGGTCATCCAGGAATTCGGCTTCTGCTCCTCATGGTATTTCCGCACATTCGCCGCAGCCTTCCGCAAAGATTCCACCACAGCCGGATCCGCTTCCTGCTCTGCCGCCTCGTATTCCTCCTCCGTCACAAGGAGATCCTCTGCACGGCAGTCCACCTTGTCGATGAGTTTCGTATAGTGAAGAACCGCCTCGTCGCCCTTGCCCCGCACGTCCGAAACGATGCGCCGGACAAGCTCCGCCGCGGAAAGATCCTCGCCGAACAGCTTCTTGTTTGCCTCCCTGATCTTCGGATTCAGTTCCACCTCGTCAAAGGCAGCCTTGGTGAGCAGCCGCTCCACCTCCTGCTCCCCCACATCCTTTGCCCTTATGATTCGCATGTTTCTGCCTCACTTTCCAAAATAGCCCGCAAGTCCTTTACCATGGCGCTGATGCGGTCGAATTTCATCTTGAAGCTCACCCGGTTGGCGATGAGCCTTGCCGTGGCATCCATGATATAGGCGATTTCCTCCAGATTGTTTTCCTTGAGTGTCGTTCCCGTCTCCACGATGTCCACGATGCTCTCGGAAAGGCCGACGATGGGGCCGAGCTCGATGGAGCCATTGAGCTTGATGTACTCCATTTGCATGCCCTGCCGGGTGAAGAACATCTCCGCAATATGGGGGAATTTCGTCGCCACCCGGGTATGGGTGTAATCCGTGAGTTTCTCCCGACGTTCCGACTTCGGGACCGCCATCATGAGATGGCAGCGGCCAAAGCCCAGATCCAGGAGCTCATAGACATCCTTCCCAGACTCCATGAGCACATCCTTCCCGATGACACCGATGTCTGCTGCCCCGTATTCCACATAGGTCGGGACATCGGCGGTCTTCGTGATGATAAAGCGTATCTTCTTTTCCTCATTGGTGATGACCAGCTTGCGGGATTTCTCCGTAAGCCCCTCTGCCTCATAGCCGATCTTTGCCAGCAGATTCGAGGAAAGCTTGAACAGCTTCCCCTTCGGCAGAGCAATCGTCAAATATTCCATATCCTTAGCGTCCATCCGCTATATACCTCCAAAATTCAGTTCATTTCATCTGCTTTTCGCAGGATCTGCAAGACAAGGGAATCCCCTGCCTCGGGCGGCCGATGATGAAAGCGCACGACAGCAGCCTCTTCCATAAATCCTGCTTCCTCCAGCAACTCCGCCCCAATGGCAGGATGATGATAATAGACATGCAGCACATGCCCCGGATATTCATAGAGATGCCGTTTCCCCTTCCGCGCCCATCGCTTCGACGTATTTGGCGCAAAGGAATGCATGAGAACGGCAAAGACCTTCCCGAAAACGCCCATATCCGCCCTTGTCCTTCCCACATCATGCAGGAGCGCGCAACGGATGAGGAATTCCCTGTCCGGCCCCTCCGCCTTTTGTTCAGCCAAGGCTTCTGCCGTATGGGCGACCCGCAAGGCATGATACTGGTCGGCAAGATTCATGCGAAAGAACAATGCCTGTCCCTCCGGGGAAAGATGTTTCCTGATGTAGCCGAGATCCTCCTCTGTCAACCGGGCGCCCATGGCACGGAAAAACTGCCCTACCCGGTTCATGCAAGGTAAACCAGCTCTTTATAGCCCATTTCCTTCTGGCATCTTTTCGCCTCTGCCTCCGTCTGGGCGGAAAGGGCCAGTTCCACCATCTTGCCTGCCTCACGGAGTTCCGTCGCCTTCGTGACGGCCTCTGCCGTCCTGCCCTCATGGTATGCAACGAAAACGTCCTTGGGGAATTCCGGCTTTTTGATTCCCTGCCGTTCCAACGCCAGCAAGATCCGCTCAATGCCGATGGCAAAACCCGTGGCAGGGCAGGCATTGCCGAAATCCGACAGCATGTGGTCATACCGCCCGCCGCCGCAAAGGGGAAAGCCAAGCCCCGGCGTATAGGCCTCAAACACCATACCCGTATAGTAATTGAAATCACGGATGATGCCGAGATCGAAGGTGACATACTGCCCCACGCCATAGCATTCCAGCAGGGCGAATATCTCAGAGAGATTGTCCAGTGCCCGGCGGCTCTGGGCATTCAGCGCGATGCCATAGGCTTCCTTGAGCATGCTTTCATCCCCATGAAGAAGGGGAATCCTCTTGAGAATCTCCTTTGCATTCAGAGGAATATCCAGGGAGTCCACCAGGGTTTCCAGACCGACGAGATTTCGCTCCTCGATGCTCCGCCGGATCTTCTCCTTCTTTCCGTCAGGCAGCTGGTACTGCTCCATGACGCCGTTCACGAATTCCACCTGTCCCAGGCAGATCTTGAAGTCCTTCAGCCCCGAACAAAGAAGGCCGCGGATGGCAAGGGCAATCACCTCTGCATCCGCCGATGCGCTGCTGCTCCCCATGAGCTCAACCCCTGCCTGGTAGAACTCGCACTGGCGGCCTGTCTGTGTCTGCTCATAGCGATAGACATTGCTGATATAGGAAAGCTTCAGAGGCATGGGAGCCTCCTTGAGCCTGCTGGCCACAAGCCTCGCAATCGGCGTGGTCATCTCATGGCGCAATGCCACGGTGCGGTTGTTCTTGTCAAAGAACTTGAACATATGCGGCTCAAGGGAGCGCCCGTTTCCCATGGTCAGGGTATCCAGATACTCGATGGTGGGGGTCACCACCTCATGGTAGCCCCACTTTGCAAAGAGCCCTGCCAGCTGGTTCTCGATCACCCGTTTTCCCGCTGCCTCATCCGGCAGGAAGTCCCTCGTCCCGTAGGGTATCTCCAGTACGACTTTATCCTTTTCCATCCTCATCATCCTTTATCAAGAAGTTTGTTTCATACGCTCCAGCACCAGTTTGTAGCCGTCCGCGCCGTAGTTCAGGCACCGCTTCACTCGGCTGATGGTTGCCGTGCTCGCCCCTGTCCGCGCCACGATGGCCTCATAGGTATACTTTTCATCCAGCATCCTGGCAACCTCCAACCGTTGGGAAAGGGATTTCAGCTCGCTGACCGTGCAGATATCCTCAAGAAAAGCGTAGCATTCCTCCACATCCTGCAGGGAAAGCACTGCCTCGCAAAGCCGATCTGCCAGCTCATCCTTCAACTTTTGGTTCGCCATCCCGTCTCACTCCTGTTCCAAAAGAAGACTTTTATTCTTTACTGCTTTACTCTATGAAAAAGATTATAACACAGGAACGGGGAAATGTACAACCCCCGACAGAAAAAATCCGCCCTGCAAAAGCCATGCTTTCCCAAGGCGGGCATCCAAACTCTCCTATCGCTTCTTTTCCTCTTTCCACTCCTCAATGATTTCATTCTTGGCGCGCCTCAAGGCATCGACGGCTTTTTCCCGGTTACCATCGGCCAAAATCTCCATGGCTCGCTTGTAGGAATCCACATCCCGCAGGAGATCATGATACTTATGATAGCTCACGAGCAGCCATTTCAGCGTATCCTGCATCCTATGGATCTCATAGACGGTATCCTGTATCTCGAAAAGTGTCCCCACCATGTACTGGGCAATGGCCTCCGTGCTGTTGTCCTCACCAAGCGCCTTGGTCATCTTGCCCTCACGGACAGTCTCGCCATTCTCGTCCACTCTGTATTCTTCCATTGCATCCACCCCAAACCACCATCCACCATATCCTCTTATGGATATTCGACGCAAACCACAAAATATCCTTCTCCTCGAAAAGTGCTCCAATCTTCTTGCAATTACTTATCGACTACTGTATAATAAACACAAGAGCACCGCCCAGCGGTTTCGCCCTTAATTAGGTTTAACTTTTTTGAAAAACCCGCCTTAAGAGTTCGGCTACTAGTTAAGGCGGGTTATCTCTTTCTTATCGTGATAATCAGAGTAAGAAACGCAATCAACAATGAAAGAATCTCATACATCGTCATATTCTCAGCCGCCCTTCTTCAGGGCGAAGACAACACCGCCAAACGGTGCAGGGTTATTATAACGCGTTGTTCATATTTTGCCAAGGGAAAAAGTGCTCCAATCTTGCAATTATTCCGTAACCATTGTATAATAAAGATACAAAGAGCACCGTTTTAGCGGTTCGCCCTTGGATGACAAATCTTTTTTGGATTTGCCCGCTTTTAGGTTCCGGCTAAAGGCGGGCTATTTCATTATGGTTACAATCAGCGATAAAACAGCTATCACAAGGGACAACCATTCGTATAGCGTCATACTCCCACCGCCCTTCTTCAGGGCGAAGACAACCCGCTTTTACGGTGCAGGGTTATCATAGCACGTTGTTCTTCTTTTGCCAAGGGCAAAAGTGCTCCAATCTTGCAATTATTCCGTGACTGTTATATAATAAAGATACAAAGAGCACCGTTTTAGCGGTTCGCCCTTTATAGCGTACTTTTTATAAGCCCGCCTGGAGTTGGCTGCTAAAGGCGGGCTACTTCTTTACAATGGTAGCTATCAGCGTCAGAAAAGCTATCACAAGGGACAACCATTCATATAGCGTCACACTCCCACCGCCCTTCTTCAGGGCGAAGACAACCCGCTTTTACGGTGCAGGGTTATCATAACACGTTGTTCTTCTTTTGCCAAGAGCAAAATCTTTGGAAACGCTTGCATTTCTTAGATTTTCGTTGTATAATATGTAGCGTTGTCGGGATGTGGCACAGTTTGGTAGCGCGCATCGTTCGGGACGATGAGGCCGCAGGTTCGAATCCTGTCATCCCGACCATATTGAGATTACAAGAGGACTGTTTAGATGCAGTCCTCTTTTTTATTGTCTGCCATCTTTCGATACACCCGTATCTGCTCATCCCTGACCCATGTGCCAATCGCCTTGCCCCGGATCTCTTCCGGGCAGTCGCTTCCATGTACCGACAATATCCCGGAAAGATATCTTTCATGATGCCGCAGATAATCCGGCAGCGTGCCATGGTCTGCCCGGATCACCGCATTGAACTCCGAAAAATCCATCGGCGCCTTCTCGATCGCCAACAGAAGATCCACGATCTTTCCCGGCTTTTCCAGCTTTGGCGCCCTCATATGCTGGGCAATCACAAAATGCGCAGCATTCAGCCACTGCTTGGGCAGGGTCATCCGCTGGTTCCAACGGTCAAGCACCTCTTTCCCCTTCTTCTCATGGCCATAATGATGGGGAAGCATCTCCTCCGGTGTCACGCCCTTCCCGATATCATGCACCAAACCGGAAAAACGCCCAACAAGGGATTCCGTCTCCCTTGCGACCTTGTCCAGCACCAGCAGGGAATGCTCATAAGAATCCCCTTCCGGGTGAAAGGCTGCAGGCTGTGTCTTCCCAATCAACTGATGGATTTCCGGGAACACGACGGACAGCAGTCCCGCTTCCTGCAGGCAACGGAAAAAGATGGACGGACGTTCGGAAGCAAGTGCCAGCTTCATCTCATGGAAAAGCCGTTCCTGGGGCTCTCCCCTGAGCTCATCGGCACAGCTGGCCATGAACCCGAAGGTCTTCTTCTCAATCGTGAACCCATGCTCCGCTGCCTGCCGTGCCGCCCGCAAAGCCCGAACGGGGTCCTCCATGAAATGGACGGAAACGGCACGGATGACCTTCTTCCCGATGTCCTCCCTGCCCCCATAGGGATCGATCAAGGCTTCTTCCGGCAATTCCAGGGCCATGCTGTTCATGGAAGTATCCCTTCGGAAAAGATCTTCCTCTATGGTCACAGTCTCATCGAATTCCACCTGAAACCCGCGATAGCCATGCCCGCTTTTCCTTTCCCGCCGTGCCAGAGATACCTCGCACATCTCTCCATCGATGTCCAGCAAGTACACTGGAAACGCCTTCCCCACCCGTTTTGCCTGAGGAAACAACTGCTCAAAAGACTCCCTTGCGATCCCGCAAAGCACGTAATCTCTGTCCTTGGGAGCCTTCCCCATCAATGCGTCCCTGACGCATCCGCCGACACGAAAAGCACGGGCATGCCGGGACCTTGCCCTTTCCACAAATTCCCTCTCGTTCATCTTCTTCCACCACCTTCCAGGATATGTAAAAAAAGCCACTGCAAAAGCAGCAGCTTTTCTTTCCTTATGATTATTCATTTATGATGCGTGCACCGCGTGTATCCAGATTCAGGACAAGGTACTTCGCCTCAACGTCATTCTTTCGGAACGCCTCCACCATGGCCTGCCCCACCTTTTCGGCACAGTGGTCCCGTTCGAGAACATAGGCCATGAGACAGGGACCCGCACCACTCAGGGTCGCGCCCAGGGCCCCTGCTTCCTTCGCGGCAGAAAAGACATCCATCATGCCTGGAACGAGCTTGGAACGATAGGGCTGATGAAGGGCATCCTCAAAGGCATGGCGCAGGAAAAACTCATTTCCCCTGCAAAGAGCCGCCACCAGGATCGATGACCGTCCGATATTGAAGATGGCATCCTGTCTCGAAACCATATCCGGCAGAACCTCCCTCGCCACACGGGTGGAAAGGAAAAAATCCGGAACGGCCGCCACCATTTTCAAACGAACCTTTGGCAGGAAAGAAAAGGATTGCGCCCTTCCCCTGTTCATGATATTGACCGTGAACCCGCCGAAAATCGCAGGAGCCACATTGTCGGGATGCCCTTCGATCCGCGTGGCAAATTGCAAGAGCTCCCGGCGGTTGAACATATTGCCCACCAATACATTCGCAGCCTTGAGTCCCGCCACGATTGCCGTGGCACTGCTGCCAAGCCCCCGTGAAAGGGGCACTTCGTTCTTCATCCGGACAATCCCGCCCTGAAAACGATCTGCCGCCTTGGCCCGTTCCAGAAGATACCGGACAGAACGCCAAACGATATTGCGCTCATCCTGCGGAATGTTTTCGGCACCCTCCCCCGTTATAAAGAATTCCACCCCCGGTGCTTCCCTCAAGGTCAGTTCCAGTTCATTGTAGATGGTGCAGGCAATCCCCAGCGTATCAAACCCCGGGCCGCAATTTGCGGATGTTCCCGGCACGCGAACTCGTATACTCTTCTCTTCCATAAACTCCTTTTACCCCCGGTCGTTCTCCACACGTATCATGCTGCGAATCTCATCCACCACCGGAAGCCCTTCCAATACCTTGATGGCACAGAGCATCTTTCTGTGCTCCACCATGTGCGTAATCGCAACGATCTCTGCATGATCTGCAATGGATTGCTTCGTCTGAACCACAGACTTCAGGCTCACGCCTTCATTGCCGAACACCGTGGCAATCGTCCCCAGCACACCGGGCTTGTCATCCACCAGCAGACGCACATAATAGGAAGATTCCGTATCATCCAGCGGACAAAGTTTTTTCTTCTCAAAACAGGTGCAGCGGATCCGCCCGAAGGTTCCGTTCACGATATCCCGGGCCACATCAATGACATCGGAGACAACCGCCGATGCTGTGGGCAGAGAGCCTGCTCCCGGGCCATAGAACATCGCCTCGCCAATGGCATTGCCGCGCACGAAGATCGCATTGAACACGCCCCGGACCGATGCCAGTGGATGCTCCTTCGGAAGGAATACGGGATGAACCCGCACGTCAACACCCTTTTCCCCGGCATCCTTGCCAACCGCCAGAAGCTTCACCACATAGCCGAGCTCGCTCGCATACTCGATATCCATCGGCGTGATCTTCGTGATGCCCTCCACGGAAACATCCTCCAGCTGGATCCGTGTATTGAAGGCCAGGGATGCCAGGATCGCAGCCTTGCGGGCAGCATCCAGGCCATCCACATCCGCAGAGGGATTTGCCTCGGCATATCCCTTTTCCTGGGCTTCCTTCAGCACGCTTTCATAGTCAGCGCCGCATTCCGCCATCTTCGTGAGCATGTAGTTCGTCGTCCCGTTCACGATGCCCATGACCTCTGTGAGCTTGTTTGCCGTCAGACACTGCTTCAGAGGAGTGATGATGGGGATTCCCCCGCCCACGCTGGCCTCAAAGAGAAAATCCACATCCTGCTTCTCTGCCCTCTCAAACATATCCTTGCCAAACTGCGCAACCACATCCTTGTTGGCCGTGACCACGCTCTTTCCTGCCTCCATGGCCTTCAGCATGTACTCCCGGGCAGGATGGATTCCCCCCATGACCTCAACGATGATGGAGATTTCCTCATCACCAATGATCTCCTCAATATTATCCGTGACTGCGATGCCTTCCAATTGGGGACGTTTCTTCCCCAGATCGCGGACCAATACCTTCTTCAGTTCAAGCGGTGCGCCAATCCGTTCTTCAATCTCTCGCGCATTCTCCTGCAGAACCCTGATGACGCCTGTTCCCACCGTACCGGAGCCCAACAGTCCAAACTTGATCGGTTTCTTCATCTTCGACACACCTGCCTCCCTCATGCCTGTCCCAGTACTTCCAGACGCTTGACGCCATTCACCAGCCGCAATTTGTCAAGAAGTGCCTCCAAATCCACCGAAAGATTCAGTGTCTCGATGGAAATCGTGGCATTGGCAACGCCTTGCAGGGGAATCCCCTGATTGATGGTGAGGACGCTTCCGGAATGGGCGGAAATCGTGTTGAGCACACTGGAAAGGACGCCCTTCTTGTGCTCCAGCAGGAAAGTCAATGTGACGATCTTGTTCTGGCTGGCCTCATAAAAGGGGAACACGTAGTCCTTGTACTTATAATAGGCACTGCGGCTGAGATTCATGCGCTCCACTGCCTCATTGATCGTGCGCGCATCCCCCCGCTTCAACATCTCCTTGACGCGAATCGTCTTCTTTATCGCCTCCGGCAAAATGTCTTCCTTTACAAGAAAAAAGCCACTTCTCTCTTTGTTCATCTGGGTGATTCCTCCATATTCACAGGCGTATATTCTCGCTAAGCTTTCCTATTATATCATATCCGATTGGTTGTGTATACTGTAGTTCAACAATCGTCCTATGGAAGTTTTGACAGGTGAAACTCTGTCATTTCTTGAAGAGTGTCCCGAAAATCCCTCGTGCCAGGCTCGCCCCGAGATTTCCTCCCAGGGTCTTTCCAAAGGTGCCTCCCACGGATTTTCCCACACTGTTGCCCAGGGCCCTGCCCACCGTGCCAAGGACGCTGTTGCCTACGGATTGCAGGACCTTCTGCTTCTCCCGTTCCTCTGCCAATGCCTTTTTCTCTGCCTCCCTGGCAAGACGTTCTTCCTCTCTCGCCTGTGCCTTTGCCTGCCGTTCCTCCTCTTTTGCCTGTTCCCTCGCCTGACGTTCCTCCTCTTTTGCGCGCTCCTTCGCCTGACGCTCCTCTTCCTTCGCCTGTGCTGCTTCCGCTGCAGCCTTCTCCTTTGCCGCGGCCTCTTCCTCTCCCTGCCGCATCAGGAACTCATAGGCAGAGTCCGGATCATAGCTTTCCGCATACTTGCTGTAGAAAAGGCTCCCCTTGATGGCAGTTTCCCTCTGACTGTCCGGGGCTGCGCCCATGCTGCACTGCGGCGGGAGGATGGAGACCTTCTGGGCGATTCCGGGAACGCCGTCCTCCCCCAGAAATGACACCAAGGCCTTTCCCGTGCCCAGGGAGGTAATCACTTCCGCAGCATTGAACTCAGGATTCTCCCGGAAGGATGCCGCCGCTGCCTTGATTGCCTTCTGCTCTGCCGGCGTGTATGCCCGCAGACCATGCTGTATCTTATTGCCCAGCTGTGCCAGCACCCCGTCCGGGATATCCCTCGGATTCTGCGTGCAGAAATAGATTCCGACCCCCTTGGAGCGGATCAGCTTCACCACCTGCTCAATCTTGTCCATGAGGGCGCGGGACGCACCATCGAACAGAAGATGAGCCTCATCGAAGAAGAACACCATCTTCGGCTTCCCCATATCCCCCACTTCCGGCAAGGTCTCAAACAGCTCGCTCAAAAGCCAGAGCATGAAGGTGGAATAGAGTTTCCCGTTGTTTATAAGGCTTTCACTGGCAAGGACATTGATCATGCCGCGCCCCATATCCTGTGCCAGCCAGTCATTGATATTGACCGCAGGCTCCCCGAAAAACACATCCCCGCCCGCCAGTTCCATCGCCACGATGGCACGGGTGATCGCACTCAGGGATGCAGGACTCATTTTCCCATAGTCGCCCTCAAATTCCGAGCGATGCTCCTGCACATAGTTCACACAAGCCTTGATGTCCTTCGTGTCAATCAAGAGAAGATGATTGTCGTCCGCAATCTTGAAGATGATATTGAGCAGCGCCCCCTGCAGGTCATTCAGTTCCAGAACCCGCGCCAGGAGCACAGGCCCCATCTCGGAAATCGTCGTGCGCAGTGGAATTCCCTTTTGCCCGAAAATATCCCAAAAAGTTACAGGATAGCCCTTGTAGGAAAACCCGGCCTCTGCCAGACCGAACTGCTCGATCCGCTTCTGCATGTCCGGGGAATCCGTGCCCGGACACATCATGCCGGAGATGTCCCCCTTCACATCCGCCAGGAACACCGGCACGCCCATATCGCTGAAAGACTCTGCCATGACCTTCAGCGTGATGGTCTTTCCCGTTCCCGTGGCACCGGCCACCAATCCATGACGATTTGCCATCCCCGGCAGGAGAAAGACATTCTCCCCCTTGTCATTGCTTGCCAGCCAGAGCTTTCCATCCTTCAACATACAACAGTCCCCCTCTGCCATTCTCTGCTATCCACTGTCTCCTACCATGGTATTCTCCATCATAATATTCTCCATGCTTTCCCTTCTTTCCTCTCCCTCCAACGAAAAAAGGAACAGGCCTCCCCGTTCCTCATTTCTCTTTTTATTTCTCTTTCAATGTCGCGTAGAACTTCTCCACCAGCTTCACGGGCTTGTAGGACTCCTTCGCCTTGCGGAGCCCTTCGAGCCCCATATCCTCTTCGCGGTTGATGTAGGTCATATGGCTCCACTCGTGCTCCACGAAGCCCTGATTGATGGCAGGATATGCCCCGCGCACCTCCGGATCCGCCTTCTCCACATGAATGACCGCCGTGTCCGCATTGAGCTGCTCCCCAAAGGTGAAGGCAACGATGCGTCCATCCAGGCGGATTGCGCCGCCCTTGATATCAAAGTCCCGGAAATTGTTCAGCACCTCTATGATGGCCTCGCGCTCATAGCCGATGAAGGGATCGTCCGGCTCGTTCTGGAGACGCTGCTTGTACCAGCCGTTGAGCTCCAATTTGCAGAGGGTGATGATCTCTTCCGTGATGGGAAGATACTCCGCCTGCGGGTACATCTTGCGAAAGGCGTTCAAATGGTTCTTCTTGGAATGGTACTTCCGTCCTGCCAGCTTGATCAGGCTCTCGCTGCTGTAGAGATAGTCAAAATTATCGCGATCCGGCTGGATATCAAACTCCGCATCCCCATAGGACCGCAAAACCTCGGCAAAGGAATGCTCTATGCCGGAAAAATAAAGGGGGCGTCCCGCCTCCTTGAAATAAGCAATGAATTTCGTCACTGCCCCCGGCATCTTCTCCGCTGCCCCGATGGGCTGAAGTGCCATGAGCCTCCCATCCCACTCGCTGGTCATATAGAGCACTTCATCCTCCACTGCCAGCTTGATCTTATAAGGCTTGCGCCACATGTAGAGGTTCGTGAAATTGAAATGCGAATTCTCATAATAGCCGCTGCGATAGAAGCTGTCCAGCAACGGCTTGTCCTCTTTTGTCAAATCCCTGAATTCTATGGTAATCAGCCCGTTTCCATTATCCACTCTATGATTCGTCTGTGAATCTCACCGTTAAATATTACTAATTTTACTATATTCTTCGATAATTAACAAGCAATTTTTATTTGACACCCCCAATCCGTATGCTAAAATGAAATCATCAAAACCGATGCAAGGAGTTGCCGCATATGAAGAAGAAACTTCGGATGCCCGTGGGGATTGACAATTTCCAAAAGCTCCGTCAGGGCTACTATTTCGTGGACAAGACTAGCTTCATCCGGGACCTGATCGACGGCCACAGCGAGGCGACGCTCATTACCCGGCCCCGCCGCTTCGGCAAGACACTGACCCTGAGCATGCTCCATTGCTTCTTCACCATCGAGAATGCCGAGGAAAACCGCAAGCTCTTCGACGGCTGTGCCATCTCCCGTGCCGGGGAGGAATACATGGCTGAGCAGGGAACCCGTCCTGTTGTTTTCCTTTCCCTGAAAGACCTCAAGGACCGAAGTTTCGACCTCATGCTGGAGCACTTCGCCGCCCTAATGCAAAGCACTTACTCCTCCTTCCGTTACCTGATGGAAGAAAATCTCCTATATCCCGAAGAACGCGATCTCTTCCAGTCTGTCCTCTCACGACGAGCTTCCATGGCCGATCTCCAAGATTCCCTCAAAAATCTGACCCAATACCTCTCCCGTTTCCACCATCGCCCTGTCCTGCTCCTTATTGACGAGTACGATGCCCCCATTCAGTTTGCATGGGACAACGACTACTACGAAGATGCCATCAGCTTCTTCAGGAATTTCCTGAGCGCTGCCCTGAAGACGAATCCCTGCTTGGATTTCGCCGTCATGACTGGTGTGCTTCGCATCGCCAAGGAAAGCATCTTCAGTTCCCTGAACAATCTGGACGTTTCCAGCGTCGTCTCCGGCATCTATGCCGATGTCATGGGCTTCACCAGACAGGAAGTCGAGCAGATGGCTGCGGACTTCGGCTGTCCGGAGAAAATCACGGAAATCCGAAATTGGTACGACGGATACAACTTCTCCGGCATGGAAATCTACAATCCATGGTCTGTGATAAACTATTTCCATCGCAATCTCCAGCCTTCCCTGTACTGGGTGAACACTTCCGGCAACTCCATCCTGGCGGAGCTGCTGAAGCACGCAAGCACGGCACAGGTGCGGGATATCCATGCCCTGATGGACAGAAAGTCCATCTATGCGACACTTGACGAGGGCGTCATCTATGCCGAACTCCATGAAAACCTCGCTGCCCTCTACTCTGTCCTGCTAACCACAGGATACCTGACACTGGACTCCAGACCGGACCCGTACGATGGAGATTCCCTGTATTCCATGCGCATTCCAAACCAGGAGATTCGCATGCTCTACAAAAAAGAGATTCTACGTCATATGGATCGTATGGTATCACGCCCCAATCTGATGAACGAGATGCTTTCCGGCATCCTCTCCGGCGAGACAAGCAAGTTCGCGGAATGTCTTGCAACCTATCTGGAATCCATGGCAAGTTTCCATGACACGGCAAACAGGGAAACCTTCTACCACGGCCTCATGCTCGGCCTGCTGGCCATGCTCATCCCCCGCTACAGGGTCGTCTCTAATCGCGAAAGCGGCTATGGCAGGTTTGACATCGCTGTCTTCCCCCAACAAAACCAATCCCCCGGCATCCTCATGGAATTCAAGGTGGCTGCCTCCGAAGCCGATCTCCAAAAGATAGCCGAAACTGCCCTATCCCAGATGGAAAACATGGACTATATGACAGAATTCCGCACACAGCACATCACCGATATCTGGCAGTACGGCATTGCTTTTTATGGAAAGAAATGCCATATCGCAACCAAGATTCACTGACAGGATGCTACATTATGCACCATGGAAAATCTCTTCCGAAAAGTACCGCCCAATCCTCGCCAGGAACCGCAGCACATCCGCCTTCAGTTCCTCCGGG
>CADCIX010000023.1 GCA_902801565.1 uncultured Veillonellaceae bacterium
AGATAGCTGTTGGCAATCATTTTTTCTGAATGACATGTCCTGTTCCTCCTGCGGTGTTTTTCCTTACTGATATTATACCGCATTTTTTCTCAGATGTCGTTAGGAATAGGGGCTTTTGACCCCGACATCATAATATAAAAGAAATGACGACTGTCGCAGGAATGAGCATGACAACAAAAGAAATCATATCTTCAATGCTCTTTCGCGGTTTTGGGTTTAAGAGCGGCATCACGGGGGTTATTGCACGCGAATCAGAAATCAATCTTGATGTGGCCTCAATGCGAAGTAAACAAGCAAATGTAATAGCTTCGCAAAATGAAACCCTAAAAAGCGTTTTCTCCGCAATATACGATCAATCGGAGCGTTTTTCCTCCCTCCTCACCAAACTTTCACTCATATTTATGAAGAACCTGCAAGCCTCGGAATCTCTTATTGACGAAAAAGGCTTTGACCGTTCCGCATATTCGATTGACGACAGAAAAATACTGATGACGGGAATCAATATAGCTTCAACGATAAAAGGAATTTTAGACGCTCCTATTTTTGACGAAAACGGGGAAATCAGCAAACAAGCGTATCAAGCGTTGCAAATAGGAGAAAGTTATTTAGAGAAAATGAAAACTTTAATGTAATTTATCGGGAGGAGCAGATGAACATGAAAAAATTACTCATTGACGAGAATCTGTGCAATGCCTGCGGTATGTGCATAATAGGCTGCGAACTTTTAACCGAGACAGACGAGGGAAAAGCAAAAGTGATACCGCCCGGGATAGTTGAAGACTCCAGCCTTGAAAGCGTATTAGCGGCAGTAAATATTTGCCCGGTGTCTGCCCTTCGCATTGATGATTCCGAGAATGATACCACGCAAAATGTCTTGGAAGAATTAAAAAGCAGAATGTTGAAACCATTGACATTTAAAATGCCGGACAAAAATCTTTATGCTTATAATCCCGATGATTACAGAGATAAGCTACCTATGATGAAGACAGCAAACGAAGGAAAATATCAACACAAGAGTTATAGCGTTGCGGAAGAAAAAGGACTGAAAGAGTTTCGCGACCAAATTTACTCGCAAAAAACTGCGATGGCTCAACAAATCATTATCGCTTATAAGCATGATAAAGTCTATAAATTTATGAAGTATGAAGAGGTAGACGGCAATTACAAATATGATTTTCATCAAAAATTGATTGAACAACTTAAAGGATATGTGAAGGAAATAGAGATTTTAACAGCTCGCTCTTTGACTTTGCCCAATGATTTCTTTGGTTTCAAAATAAAAAATTCAGATACCTTCAAACTGGTTGATAAATACGGAATGGATCAAGGAATGGCAAGCGCAGTTGCCGCCGAGATAGACGGATATTCAAGTTATTCCTGTTACATAGACAGCGATGAAAAGGATTTGGCAACCAGATCCATAGCTTGCTTTAAAACAACTGAAGCGGTCAAAGAGTTACAAAATGATTTATTGCGCGAAGCCAAATACGTGCTGGAAGAACAAATCGGGCCTAACATCGAAGCCGAACTTAAAACCTTCTATGAAAAAACCGATGAAGAGTGGAAGGAAAAAATTCAGTATTTGCTGAACTTGATGTAACTTTTTAAAAGGGAGAGATTATTATGGGAATGACTTTTACTCAAAAATTTGACAAGTTAGGGACACTAAAATTTGAGCGTTCCGGGATGTTCGGTCGCGGCGATAAGGTCAAAGTGTACCAAAACGGTAAAGAAGTCGATGAATTTTATTTGAGCGACTGGGTGCTTGATACGTTAAAAGATAAAAACATCCCCGAAAGCATGAAATTTTCAAACTTTAAATCTGATTGCTATAATTGGATTAGCGAATATGGAGTTACATTGGCTGAGGACTGATTTAGGAGGAGGAAATGTTATGGCTATGAAGTATAAGATTGGTCCGTTTACATTCGAGCGTGGTGGAATGTTTGGCGGAGGTGACAAGGTGAATGTTTATAAAAACGGGAAAAAGTTAGATGAATTTTATCTTAGCGAAGATACATTGGAAGGTATGAAGATACTTAAAGGAAATAGCAGCGGCATACAAAATGCTTTTTCCATAGATTGCCAAAAATGGTTTAGTGAATATGGCGTTTCGTTGCTTGGTGATGATTGATAATACATAAGAAACGATACGGAGGCTTGATACAATATGAACAACACAGGAATCTATATTGAAGATAGTTTTAGAACAAATGGATATAGTGGCAATGATGAAACTTTTGGATTTTCCTTAAATGTTGGTGAAAGGGACGACGCACAAAGGAATTATCGTCGCAAAACCGTTTTGCGTGAAGGTAATTCTAAAGTATTAGTGATTTCTGGACCAGAATATGATTCCCTAAAAAACGCAATGAGTAAAGATATATTTCTTACGAACGAAGTCAGAGACAGTTTGTTATTTAAAGTAAAGCAATACGCATCAAAATTAAGTGCTTATGGTTGCGATGTGAACAAATGTAGTATTTGGCTTTCTCATATGTGATCAGATAAAAACTTGATAATAAAATGCAAAACTCCCCTATTTCAACCATATACTATACCAATGACACCTAGCAGGTTTTCGCAGATGCACTGCGAACCCATGCATAGGGAACATAAAAAGGATCGCAAAAACTTGCCCCGAACCGCTTTGGTTCGGGGTCTTTTTGCGTCCTGCAAACGAAATATCGAAAGGAGCAGATCAACATGAAACAGGGAAAGACATTGGAAGCACTGGGAACGGAGCTTCAGCGGCAAAGAGCGGCACGGCAGGACTTTGTGGCGGACACTCGCCATCTCACCTTTTGTACGGAGGATGGAAAGTCGCATCTTACCTTCACCACAGGAAACAAGTTGCTGGAATTCGGGGTGAATCCCCTCGCCCATCAGCAGATTTCTGCACGGCTGGGCATTCCATTGAAATATTACCAGAGGATGCAGACGGAGGCCCCTGCCCTCTTGGACGAGAACGTGAACAACTGGTTGCAGCAGTCCCCGGAGCGGAGGATGCTCCGTGTCATGGACGGAAATGTGCGGGCATTCCTTTCTGACCGCTACCGCAGGCTCGACAATCTGGAGCTTTGCGCCGCAGTCCTTCCCATCATTCGGGACATGAAGGGAAGCGTCATCGAAAGCTGTGAAGTGACCGAGGCGCATCTTTACCTCAAGGTTATCAACCGCAAGATGAAGGCGGAAGTTGCGGTCAATGATGTGGTGCAGGCAGGATTCGTCATTTCCAACAGTGAGGTCGGCCTTGGGCATCTGACCGTAGAGCCGCTGATCTATCGGCTCGTTTGTAAGAATGGCATGATTTGTAAAGACTTCTCCCAGAAGCGGCGCCATGTCGGCAGGCAGATTGAAAGCGGCGATACCGCTTATGAGCTTTACAGTGATGAAACCTTGGCGCAGGATGACAAGGCATTTTTCATGAAGGTGCAGGACACGGTGCGCTGCGCCGCTGATGAGGCAAAGTTCATGCTGACCGTGCATAAGATGCAGGAGGCAATGCAGATTCCCTTGGAGCATCAGCCCATGCAGGAAGTGGAGCTTTTGGCGGACAGGTTCTCCCTCACGGAAAACGAGTGTGGAGACATCTTCCGTCAGCTCTTCCTCAGCGGTGACAATACTCGCTATGGCCTGCTGAATGCTGTCACTGCCGCATCCCAGAACGCTGTGGACTATGAGAGGGCAACGGAACTGGAACGCATCGGAGGCGAGATTCTTTCGCTCCCCGTACCGAGGGTATTGCTGCCAGAGGCGGGCAATACGAGGACGATGCAGAATGTCACCCCCATGCGTCAGCTCCCCGGCAAGCAGGAAGTACGTTACGCCTGAGCAAAAATGAAAAAATATGTCGGACAGGACGGGCAGAGCCGCAAGCTTTGCCCGCCCTTTTTCCATGTTGGGAGGAATCGCAATGGAAATGCAGGAGAAAATCAATCTGGCCAAGAGGAACATCCGTCAGGCCATCGAGGACTACGGCGCTCATAGCTGGCAGACAGCGGTGCTCAAGGACATTGACGCACGTTTCGTGGACAGGCTGGCAGAGGATAACACCTATGCAAAAGATGAATTGAGGTCGCTGTTTCGGAAGTCCCCTGTCTGGGACGAGGCACTGGACGCACTGGTCATCAACGGAACCCGGACACACAACCCGAACTATGACGTTGTTTACCAGTTGGGTGATGCCCTGCTGAAGCCTGCCCGTGAAAAAGCAGATTTTGAGGAACGCGAGAAACTCGGCAGGGTGATGCAGTTCTTTATCGGTTCGCAAGAGGACAAGGCATCCGGCATTGCTGCCATTCAGGAGCTTGCCCCCTATGCCTACGCCCCGAACAAGAAGCCCAGCAGGGTCTTCAAGGCATTGTGCCAAGCACTGGGAATCGCCGATGAATCTGCGAGAAGCGAGTTTCAGAGGCTCTATGCCCAGTTTGCGGATGAGCTTTCCGCCAAAAAAATCGACTTCAAGCTTTATGTGTCCCTGAATCCCGCCCATTTCCTCACTATGAGCAATCCCAAGGAAGACAGGCGCGGCGACACCATGACAAGCTGCCACTCGTTCAATTCCACGGAATACCAGTACAACTGCGGCTGCTCAGGCTATGCCAGGGACAGCTATACGTTCATCGTCTTCACGGTGGCTGACCCCAATGTACCCGAAACTTTGAACAACCGCAAGACTACGCGCCAGATTTTCGCCTACAAGCCGTACAACGGGCTTTTGTTGCAGAGCCGCCTCTACAACACCTCCGGCGGCACCCGCGGAGCGCAGGAGGAATCCGTGCTCTACCGTGATTTGGTGCAAAGGGAGATTTCGTCCTTGGAAGACGCTCCGAACCTCTGGAAGACCTTCGGCTACTGGGGCAATGAGAGATTTACCATTCATGCAGGAACCGGCTTCGGCGGCTACTATGACTGGGAGTACAAGGAATTTGATGCCAAACTCAGCATCCGCGAGGACTGCAAGGATAGCTGCCAGACCTTCTGCATAGGCACTTACGGGCTTTGCGTCTGCTGCGGCAAGGAAATCTCCTATAAGCTTTACTGTCAAGAATGCTGCCCCGATGAGGATCAGGAATGCGACGACTGCGAGGAAAATTGCAGTGAACTGTTTCGTGTTTACGGAGAGGATGGCGATGAGCGGTATGTATGCAGTTCTTGTCGTGACGATAATTACAGCCGCTGTGCGGAATGCGGATATTACCACTACTATGGACATGTCAGGGAGGCGGGCAACGGCAAGGCCGTATGCAATCGGTGCCTGGAAGAGCATTATGCCCTTTGCAGCTGCTGCGGCCAATACTTTCCCAAATCCGGGATGCGAGAGGAAGGGAACGCCGATGGCAGCAGGCGCTATCTGTGTGTGTCTTGCCAGCAAGCGGAATCATCCGTGGAGGCGGTGGCATGATGCAGTTAGAAGATTTCCTGCGGCCCACGCAGAAACGGCTGTTTTCTATGCTCCGACAAAGGTACGAGGATAAGTCCGTCTGCCATAAGGGAGCCTATCTCTTGGTGCAGGGCGACGTTCCTGTGATGCTCATTGCCCATCTCGATACCGTCCACAAGCAGCCTGTCAGGGAAATCTGCAAAGGTTCCTGCGGCAATATCCTGATGTCTCCCCAAGGCATCGGCGGAGATGACCGCTGCGGTGTCTATGCACTGGCCAAGATACACGGACAATCGAGCCGAAAGCCGTGGCTGCTGTTCACCTGCGATGAGGAGGTTGGTGGCATAGGGGCACGCATCTTCTGCGAGGACCATGCCAAAGGCAAGCTGCCGGAAAGCCTCGGCAGCCTGAAGTTCCTGATAGAGCTTGACCGCAAGGGCAGAAATGATGCCGTCTACTATGACTGCGGCAATGATGATTTCGAGGAATACATCACATCCAAAGGCTTCCGGACGGCCCAAGGCTCTTTCAGCGACATATCGCTTATTGCGCCGAAACTTGGCGTGGCGGCGGTCAATCTTTCCTCCGGCTATTACGATGCCCATACCCTCCACGAGCATATCAATGTGGGACAATTGGAGGCTGTTATCGGAAAGGTAGTAGACATGGTTGCCGAGGCAGCGGAAGATACCGTGCCAAGGTTCGAGTACAGAGAAAGACCGATGGATTGGGACGATTGGCATGGATGCATCCTGCCAAGGCTTCCTCGGCGGTATATGGACATCTATGAGGAACTTTTGTGCCTGTATCACCCCAAGGAACTGGAAGCATACCGAAGAACCTACGGCAATCGGGCACTGCTCCCTTTATACGAAGAAAATTTTGGAGCCTTGCCGGGAGCAAGGCACAGCGAGAAATGAGGCGAGAAACATGTGCAATGAAATCTTTGAGCCGTCCGGCCTGTCCGACCAAGACCTGCTGGACGCTTTTCTGCCGGAAAATGCCAGCAAGCAGCTTCTGCGCGAGTACCCCACCGCCTACGACATAGTGCTCCACGCCCCTCAGTCGGAACTGGAGCAGACCCGAGGTGTGGGCAGAACGAGAGCAAAACGGCTGCTCTGCCTGCGCGAGATTGTACGCCGTATGGAGCTTCGCTCGAAGCAGTCGGTGACGGTCATCCACGGGCCGGAGGACGTGGCAAGCTACTTCGCTTTTCTGAAAGAGGCGGAGCAGGAAGAATTCTGGCTGCTGATGCTCAACACGAAGAACCACATCATCGGCAGCAAGATGATTTCCAAGGGCAGCATCAGCGCATCGGTCGTCCACCCAAGGGAGCTGTTCCATGAGGCAGTGAAGCATCTGGCGGCATCCATCATCGTCGTGCATAATCATCCGTCGGGAGAAGCGGAGCCAAGCAGGGAGGACATCGCGGTGACGGAGCGGCTGGTGAAAGCCTCCAGGATTATGGATATCCCCCTGCTCGACCATGTGATTGTGGCCCGCTACGGGTTCAATAGCATGAAGGAACAGGGCACCGTCACATTTTGAGATAGGAGGTCATGAAATGTGTGCGCATCATATGTATCCGGCCTACCAGAACATACGGGCCGAAATTTCCGGTAAGAATGGCTGTCTTCGTTTGGGGTTGTATGCAGGAAACGGTAATTCCACGGGGCTGCATATCACGCTCAACGTCAACCAAGCCAGGATTCTGGGCAAATACCTGCAAATTGCTGCAGGGAGTGTACTTTTGGACGATATCGGGAAGGAGGCAAAATGCTTTGGGAATCTGGAAGTATCCTTCAGGGAAGCGCCGGACAGAGAGGAAAATGTCAAGAAAACCCTGCCCATCGAGGCAGCATAGAAAGGAGGCCGCACTATGCCGGCAACAAGGTTCATCTGCCCCAACGGGCAAAAGGTCGGGATTGCGGAGTGCCTGAGAGAGTGCAGGCAGAAAGAACGCTGTATGTTCCTGCCGACACTGCGGGCAGTGGCAAACTCACTGGACAGAGGCATCACGGAACCTACCGTGACGGAGCTGATTTCTGGCGTCAGGGAAACGTACCTGAAAAAGACCACCGCCTACAGCGTAGACCCTCAGAGCGCACTCTACGCCCTGCACGGCCAAGCTGTCCACACCATCCATGAGAACCATACGGAGGGCGAGATTCTGAGCGAGGTCCGATTGAAGGACAGGATTACCAGCGGGAAATTCGACCTTTATGGGAAAATCATTGACAGCGAAGAAGGGGTGCTTGGCGATCTCAAGGTCACAAGCTCCTATAAAATCATGATGGCTCTGGGCATCTACAAGGTGGATGTGCCCACGGGGGAGGTCTACAAGACCGGCCTCAAGAAAGGCAAACCGAAAACACGCAAAGAGTTCCGCTATGACGGCGTAAGGCATGTCTGGGACTGGGCGATTCAGCTCAATTACTACCGTATGCTGCTGGAAAAGGCAGGATTCGAGGTCAAGCGCATGTTCATCCAAGCGCTGTGCAGAGACAGCAATCTCCGCACAGCGGCAGAGCGTGGCATCACGAAACCAATCTACATCATCCCCATCAACCGCATCAGCGACCGGTGGCTCGACAGATATTTCGGCAAAAAAGCCAGATTGCTCCATGATGCCATCCAGAAACAGCAGCTTCCCCCGCCCTGCTCCATTAAGGAGAACTGGGGCGGCAGGAAGTGCATGGAATACTGCGACGCGAGGGAAAACTGTCCCCATGCGCAGCAGGTAGCGGAACTTTTGCAGGGACGCGCAAGCTGAAACGCTCTATGAAAAAGTATTTTTGACAATCTAAGTTGGGAGGTCTTAACCATGACAAGAAAAGCACAGACTACTACGCAGGCACTCGCAACACTGCCGGAAGAAAACTATCTGGCTCTGAGGGACTTTGACCTCGGTGCGACGCTGGCAGAGGAGATGGACGGACTGAACGCCTTTTTCGAGCGCATCAAGATGCCATCTGGCGATACTCTGGTCTTCCAGCTTCCCTCGGAGAATCCGGAGGAGCCGGAGATTAAAAAGGAGTTCACGGCTGTCATTCTCTACCATCACCCCATCCGGGCTTACTTCAAGGGAAAGTACGATGGCAGCGTCAATCCGCCTGACTGCGGCAGCCTCGATGCAGTGACAGGCTACGGAGAGCCGGGCGGGGATTGCGAGAACTGCATCTACAACGAATACGGCACGGCAGAGAACAACGCCAAGGCTTGCAAGGAGCGCAGGAGGCTTTACCTTCTGAGGGAGGGCGAGCTGTTCCCTATCATGCTGTCGCTGCCTCCCAGTTCCCTGAAGGAACTGAGCAGGTACTTGATGCGGCTGCTTTCCAAAGGGCGTAAGAGCTATGAGGTGGTTACGAAGTTCTCCCTGACCAAAGCGGTCAACAAAGGCGGCATCGCCTATGCCAAGGCAACTTTTCGCGCCGCAAGGCCGCTGACAGCGGAGGAACTTCCCTTGATTGCCAAGCTCTCCGAGCAGATCAAGGCACTCAGCAGCAAGGTCGGGTTTGAAGAGGCTGATGCTACGGAGGATGGATTGCATCCGATTCAGGCAACGAATACGGCGGCGATGTTCCAGCAGACGGCGTAGGATGGTTGGTAGGCAGGGGCGAATGTCCCTGCCTTTATGTACGAAAATTTGCCACCACTTAATCTATCAATGTTCTAAGAACGATTACACAGCTTTAAAAGTTGCATCAATCCATCCATTGTTTGCCTAGTATATTTTAGCGTTAGTTCTGTTAGGTTACTTGCTTCCTTGGCAGGAAGTGCGTCCTTTAAGAATGATTTGGGAGAACGGATAAAGAAATCAAAAAAGCTCTCAAAACTATACAGAAGTGCATTTAGACTTGAGGGAGATATATGCGAATATGGAGCCATCTTATAGGTCTTAGCGTCACTCTTTTTATAAATTTCATCCATGCGATCTGTATTTGGCGTTGGGGTTTCACGAAGTGCTTCATGAGCAACACCTCGGTAGTAAATTTTCCCATAATTAGGGATGGTAGTTTTTAACTGGATGAAGTCATAGGTGAAATCAAAAAAATAGGACATAGCAATCCAATATGATACATTGTCGTTTTTGTCTTTTCTACCGATTGTTGCCTTTGAAACATTGAATAATTTAGCAAGTTGTTCATTCGTGATACCAATTTTTTCCCGGAGTAATTTGATGGAATCTATGCTGTATCTGATTTTACTGTTTAGCAAACATGTTTCCATGGAAATGGACTTAATTAAAGCAAAATGATTGTCTATGCATTCATTTCCGGAAGGAAGCTTATTAATAGCGCAAGGCTCTAAATAGTAAAGGTCCAGTATACTGCGTAACCTGTCGTATACGAGTGGTGTGATTTCTTCCGGCAATTTATTAGTGTGTTGCTCTTCTGTAACATAAGCCAGTCTTTGCACCTTTTGATGTGGGAGTGCTTTAAATACATTTCGATATAATTCAGTATGGTGGCTAAGAAGATCTTTTATATGTGGAGCATTTTCCAATAATTCTTGATTCGGGATGTAAGCCACTGCATATATTATTTCCTTCGATACTGTATCAGATAAGGCATAACGCAGGCAGGCAAGACAGTTGAATATGTCATTTATCCACGCTTCTACATCTGAAAAGTGTTCTCTGATACTGCTGAAATTTTCACTCAAATTACAGGAAAAATCAAAATCTTGTTTGTACTCCGGCGATACCTTTTGCAAAGAGCATTGAATCTCCGAGTAAATCAAAGCTGTTTTGATCGTTGGATAATTCATAATGCCTGACTTAATGGTGTGCATCTGGTTGATGATTGCTTGCACCGATTTGCTATTAGGAATAAATGTACTGCTATCGCTTTCAAGGTCATTTTTGCATTGATCCACCAGAGCAATAACTGCATCAATTTGTTTCATAAGTGTGCTAAGTGTATCTGTATGGCCAAGATTTTGAAGGAAGTCTTTTATTCCCACAAGATTAGAGCAGTTTTTGTTATCGGTATTGGAACTGTTACTTGTATCAGTGCTAATGCTGTTGATAATTCTCTCCAGCTTCCGCACATAATCAATTTTCATTTCCTGATATTCGGGCAAAAGCAGACCGTCCAAATATTTGATCAATTTGCCTTGTATTATTTCGCAGTCTTCAAAGGTAGTTTCTTTCGATACGATATTGATGAAAGCTTTCCGGTCGATTAAAAGACATCGAAAGCATTTTATTAGGTTAAAGGTTCCTTCGTTCACGCCTGATGACTTAAAGTCTTGGAACAATTTTTTTACTTCTTCAAATTCCGTAGACATGATAAGCCTCCCTTATAGTTCGAAGATTGGAATTACATGAAAGGATATCTGTGAATGTAGTAATAGTTGCATTTTGTTGCAAACATTGTGGTTTCCTAAAAAAACACTATGACTTTCTGCGAAAACGGGAGATTTGCTGTCAAGTCGATTAAAGTAAGACCTCATCAGCCCAGTAGTAACAGGAAGTGTACATTTGTTGCAGGAGGCATACATCGAAAAAACCGAGAATATCGTGTTTGTCATCTGCTGTCAGGTCAGTATAATTTAGGATGTAGCCGCACCAGAGCATTGATAAGAAAAATAGGGAGATACTGTGATGTAACTGGTGAAGCATTGTCAAAGTTTGAATGGAGGTGAACAATCATGTTATTTACTGAAGCTGAGTTGGCTGAAAAACTTAATGTACAAAAGGCCGCTATCAGAAGATGGCGGTTGCTGGAGAAATTGCCCTTCCTCAAAATGGGACGCAGATACTACTATCGTCTTGAGGCCGTTGTACAGTGGCTCAAAGAGAAAGAGGCCGAGAGCTTAAGCGCATCCAGCAAGAGCCAGCCCCTCATCTACGACATCTAGTCATTGGAGCCGTGTGGCACAGTCCACACGGCTTTTTTAGAAAGGAAGTGTTTTATAATGCCGAAGAAGATTGAGAAACGCAGCAATGGCTCCTACCGGCTCAATGTGGCGAACGGATATGACAGCGAAGGAAGGCAGAAAATCATGAGGAAGACCATCCACGCTGCCAACGACAAGGAGGCCAAGGAAGCGTACAAAGCGTTCGAAGCAAAAGTCAAACTCAATCAGGGCAAAGGCCTGTACGACCGCAAAATCACGCTGTATGATTTCGCGAAAAAGTGGATGAAGGATTTTGTCGAACTGGAACTGGCTCCTAAAACTCAGCGGTCATACAGGAATCATCTGAAGTATCGCATTCTTCCTGCCATGGGCCATTGGGACATAAAGTCCATCCAGCCGGGCCACATCATGGAGTTCAAGAGCATGTTGACGGAAGGCAAGCGCTTTGATGGCCGTCACGGGAAAATTTCCGACCAGACCGTTATGTACTGCTACCGTGTCCTGTCCTCCATGTTGAAGGATGCTGTTGAGTGGCAGTATATCACCGAAAACCCGTGCGAAAGGGTCAAGGCACCGAAAGTCATGCGCCATAAGCCCCTGCGCTTCGATGAAGCCGACGTAGGAAAGATGATGACGGCTTTAGAAAATACGAAGAGCCCGTACAGCACCATCGCACAACTGGCTGTCTACACCGGTTGCCGCTTGGGCGAACTTATGGCATTGAAATGGGAAGACATCGACATAGAAAAAGCGATTATCCACATCACAAAGTCAATGCAGGCTGTAAAAGGCAGGGGCATCTTTACCAAGGAAACCAAAAATGCAAGTTCGACTCGGCAGATTGCAGCCTCACAAAAGACGATAGATTTGCTGAAAACGCTTCGTGCAGAGCAGGACGCTCAGAAGGAAAAGGCAGGAGACCGGTACGTCGATGAAGGATGGGTTTTTGCAAACAAGAACGGCAAGTGCTTTTACCCGACCACACCCTCACATTGGTTTCACAAGTTCCTCCTTAGTGAAGGACTAACTCCGATTCGCTTTCACGATCTGCGGCACCTGTCAGCCTCTATTCTGTTGGCACAGGGACTCCCTGAGAAAAGCGTCAGTGCCCGCATGGGACACGGTGACATCAGGACGACGGCAAACATCTACGGGTCTGCGCTGTTGTCAGTGGACAGGCAGGCAGCAGACAGTCTGGACAAGGTTATCGGGAAACTCACCCAGACGGACACCTCAAAATGAGAGAGCCTATGGCAAGGGCACCCACTTAGCAGGCGGGTGCCCTTGCTACTTTTGTATTGAAAGGGAGCAGTAGCGCCAATGAAGGTGGAAATTTTCTTTTTTCTTTCCCATGAAGAAAATATCGCCTGAACGCAATGGAGCCATGCCAGCTCCATTGACCTGCCATCCCAGTCACTCCAATGCGGACTACCCATAAGTGTATGCTATCACATGATACCACAGATTTCAACGCACATTGACCGGAATGAGAGAACAAAACTCACCTACTTGAGCCGGCACACGGAATATGATAAGATGAAGACCGATGGGCGAGAGCCGTAGATGCTCTGCCGGACAATGCAGAGGGAGTATGTTGCAAATCACCGAAATATTCTATAAACTTAACGTCAACACTCTCTACTTTTCACCAGTGGCATAGAGATTTCGGCGGATAAGGCCCAAATAAGGCCCAAAATTCTCGTTTCATGCAATGAAAAAGACTCCCGAGAAATCCTCGGAAGCCTTGATTTTCCTATGGAGCTGGCTATAGGACTTGAACCTACGACCTGCTCATTACGAATGAGCTGCTCTACCAACTGAGCTAAGCCAGCTTGTCATGTGCCTTTGCAACTGACAAAAACCATTATAGCGGTTCAATGCATGATTGTCAACATATTTTGAACCTAATTTTTGTGCAGATGGCGGAGAGGGTGGGATTCGAACCCACGGTAGCTTGCGCTACAACAGATTTCGAGTCTGTCACCTTCGACCACTCGGACACCTCTCCATAGCCGCCACAACGAAAATATTATATCACAAGTAAGCCTAGGTTGTAAAGAACAGATTTCGCCCCCGCTTATTTGCGGATGATCAGGGCCATGAAGATGAGGTCTTCCGTCCCGATGTTCTCGATGCCGTGTTTTTCCCCGTCCGGGCAGAAAGTGGTCTTGCCGGGGCCGATTTCCACGTCCGTGCCGTTGTCGTTGTAGAGGGCCTTGCCCTGGAGGATGTGGTAGGTCTCGGTGTTGCCGTGGTGCTCATGGATGCCGATGGAGCAGCCGGGGGGGATCGTCACCTTTGCGAACATATCGCATTTCCCGTCCAGCTCTGCCGGCGAGAGGAGTTTTGTTATGGTGATTTCTCCCTTGCCGTCGGCCTTGTTCTTTGCCTGGATGACTTCCTGCTCGATGAATGCCATGGTATCGCTCTCCTTTTAGATTTCTTTTTCATTCACAAGACTGGTTGCATGTGGTATGATAATATTATAGTAATTCGTTGCGTTTGCGGGGATTCCTTTTTTTCGGAAAGGGAATTTGCGCTTTTTTTGTGAGGTTTTCAGAGAATATGGTTTATTTATTGAAATTTGGCGCCAGCTGGGTGCTGCCGCCGGGGATCTTTCTTGTCGTCTTCTTTGCCATTGCCTGGTATGCATGGAGGAAGCGTGGCGAAAAAAAATTGGCGGCGGTCATTGCCGGGGTTACCTTCATTTTTTATCTTCTCTGTACGGGGCTTGTGGCGGATTGGCTGATGGGCAGCCTGGAGTCGGCCTATGAGCCGCCGAAGGAGCCCAAAGGGGATGTCATCATCATGCTGGGAGGCGGCGCGATGCCGGATTCCCCGGATGTGGATGGCACAGGCTCTCTTTGTTCCAGTCCGGCAAATCGTCTGCTTGCCACCGTGCGCCTTTACCGCATGCTTCAGGTGCCGATCCTGCTCTCCGGGGGGCAGGTCTATTCCGACAGCGGCGCGGAGGCGGAGATTGCGCGTCGTGTGCTCGTGAGCCTCGGGGTGCCTGAAAAGGATATATTAGTGGAAACAAAAAGTGTCAATACGACACAGAATGCCCGTTTTTCCGCGGAAATCCTTGAGGAGAAGGGCTTTCACCAGCCGATTCTCGTGACCTCGGCCTTCCATATGAAACGGGCTGTGCTGAATTTCGAGACGGTGGGGGTTCCTGTGGTGCCGTATCCTACGGACTACATGGTGAGCCACCATCCCGTGTTCCACTATACGAAGCTTCGCCCGCAGACGGAGGCACTTCTCGACAATGTGACGGTACTGCAGGAGACGCTTCGTACATTGGTGACAAAGTATACCGGGAGATAGATGTTATGACAAAGAATTTGACGGAAGGGGATCCTGCACGGCTGATCCTGTTCTTCACCCTGCCCCTTCTGGCAGGGAATGTGTTCCACCAGCTCTATGCCTTTGTGGACACCTTGATTGTGGGGCGCATTCTGGGAGTGGAGGCCCTGGCGGCGGTGGGCTGCACGGGGAGCCTGATGTTCCTGATGCTGGGGTTCGTCATAGGATTGACCTCTGGTCTTTCCATCTACACGGGGCAGAGGTTCGGCGCAAGGGACAGGAAGGGTGTTCGCCAGAGCGTGGCGACCTGTATGGTGCTGAGTCTCGCGGCTTCTGTGATCCTGACGGTTTTTGGGGTGGCGCTTTGCCGCACGTTTCTTGTCTGGATGCAGACCCCGCCGGAAATCCTGCAGGGAGCCTATGATTTTATCAGCATCATTTACGGAGGAATCGGCACCTTTGTGTTCATCCAGATGCAGACGAATATCTTGCGCGCCCTGGGTGACAGCCGCATGCCCACGGTGATCATTGCGGCAATGCTCGTCATCAATATCCTTCTGGAGCCGGTGGCCATCCTGGTGCTGGGCTGGGGAATTCCCGGCGCTGCGATTGCCACACTGGTGGCATGGTTCCTCGGGAATGTGCTCTGTTTTTTCTATATCAAGAAAAAGGTGCCTGCCATGCATACCCGCTGGGAGGATTGGAAAATGGACCGCAAGGTTGTGGCAGCACATCTCAGGATCGGCCTCCCCATGGGGTTCCAGTCCTCCATCATCGCCATCGGCGCGGTCATCCTGCAGGTGGCGCTCAATAATCTTGGGCCTGTGGCAGTGGCAGCCTATGCCGCCTCCCAAAAGGTGGACTCCATCGCCCTGATGCCCATGATGTCCTTTGGCATGGCCATGGCGGCCTATACGGCACAGAATTACGGCGCACGGAAATTTGCCCGCATTGAGGAGGGCGTGAAGAAGTGCGTCTATATGTCCGTGAGCTTCAGCATTGTGGCGGGGGCCACCGTCATCTTCTTCGGGCCGGATATCATGCAGCTTTTCGTGGGCGAGGGGCAGCAGCAGGTGGTTGAGTACGGGCAGACCTATCTTGTGGTGAACGGTGTCTGCTATTGGATCCTGGCCCTGCTCTTCATTTTCCGGTTTACGCTGCAGGGGCTTGGAAAGAGCATGGTTCCCACGATTGCCGGCATCATGGAACTCATCATGCGTGCCGTCGCCGCGATTTTCCTCGTGGAATGGCTGGACTATCTCGGAGCCTGCATGGCGAATCCCATGGCATGGATCGGCTCCTGTGTGCCTCTTATGGTGGCGTTTTTCATGACGAGAAATCACATGCGGAAGCAATATTCCCTGGACAGTACTCCATAGGAAGGAAATGATAATTGGCAAAATCTGAACAATACGTTATAATCATTATTAATGGTACATTTTATGGATGATGGAGGGGTTTCCCGTGTATCGATATTGGCTGAGCATTGTTTTGATAGGGATAGAGGAGGAGGCCGTTTCTGCCGTCAGGGAATTGAAGCCTTTGGAGCGGTTTTACCATGAGGTGACAGCGTTTCCTTCCCTTGAGACCGTTTTTGATGAGGCGGAATACCACCGGAATACTTTTGTCATCCTGAACGATCATGTGGATTGGGAATGGGACAGGCTTCGGGAGATTTTTGGTGCGCATGCGCGGTTTGTCCTTTGCGCCGACCATGCAGAACGATTGGATGCGGAGACCCTCGACCATTTTGACGAAATCTGGCCCTGCCCTCTTACGGCGGACCTGGCTCGGTATGAGATGGGGCATTTGCAGAGGAAGATCAAGGCAGAGAAGGACGATGCGCTCCATCGGCAATACCTTAATACCTTGATTGATGTGACACCGGACCTCATCTGGTTCAAGGACATGCCGGGATGTCATCTCAAGGTGAATCTGGCCTTTTGTGAGGCGGTGGACAAGAGCAGGGAGGATGTCACGGGGAAATTCCATAGCTACATCTGGGGAACCTCCGATGACGATGCAAAACATGGGGAGGCTGTCTGCCACAGCTCGGAACTTGCCGTTGCCGAGGCAAGGCATACCTGCTATTTCGAGGAAGAGATCCGCCATGCCAAGCGGGGCATCTGCCAGCTCAAGGTATGGAAGACACCGATTTACGATGAGGAAGGCGATGTGATCGGAACCATCGGTCTGGCCCACGATGTGACGCGGGAAAAGGAGGCGCAGGACAAGATCCTGCATCTGGCCCACACGGATGCACTCACGGGGCTTTTCAACCGGCGCTATTTCTATGAGTACATCGAGGAACACCGCAAGGGAAAAGGCATGACCATCTGCTATATCGATCTCGACCAGTTCAAGCAGCTCAATGACACTTACGGCCATTACTCCGGAGATGCTGCGCTGCTGGGCGTGGCGGAACTGTTGCGGCTGGCCTTTCGGGAGGATTTCATCACGCGCCTTGGCGGGGACGAGTTCATTGTGGCCATCCTTGGCATGTTCAGCCGGGAGGAAATCATAGAGCGCCTGGATGCCTTCATGAAGTCGGCGAAGGAGTTCTTCCAGCTGGACGAGTGCCTGATGGGACTTTCCATGAGCATCGGCGTTGCCATGGCGAAAGATCCGGAGGTTTCCCTGGAAGTGCTGATCCAGCAGAGCGACGCGGCGCTTTATTACAGCAAGACCCATGGCAAGGGCATCTATACCTTCCACGAGGACATCGGCAAGGCTGATGAAAACGGAAAAGAGAATTGAGGAAAAATTAGGCATTTTCTGTAGGTTGTCTTGACAGTTCCCCCAAAAATCGGTACACTAAAAGTAATTCAATTCAATCGGGAACAGGACGGTTTGATTCTTTGAACCGAACGGTTTCCTCGACAGAGAAAGGGTGGGGACTACATGTATCTGGACGACTACAAGCGCTGGTGCGAGGCCGATCTGGTGGATTTTGACCTGAACAAGGAACTCCTCGATATCAAGGGCGACGATGAGGCCATCAAGGATCGATTTGCGGTTGCGTTGAAATTCGGCACGGCAGGGCTCCGGGGAACACTCGGCGCAGGAACGAACCGCATGAACATCTGGGTGGTCCGCCAGGCGACCCAGGGGGTGGCGGACTGGGTGAAGACCCAGGGCGGGACGCAGACCGTTGCCCTCAGTTATGACAGCCGTTTGAAGGGCTGGAATTTTGCCCGTGATGCAGCGGGGGTTCTCGCTGCCAATGGCATCCATGTGCGCATCTACGATGAGCTCATGCCGGTTCCGGCGCTCTCCTTTGCGACGCGTTACTACAAGTGCAATGCGGGCATCATGGTGACGGCTTCCCACAATCCCGCGAAGTACAACGGCTACAAGGCCTATGGACCGGATGGCTGCCAGATGACGGATGATGCGGCAGCGGTTGTCTACGATGCCATCCAGAAGACGGATGTCCTCACGGGTGCAAAGTACATGAGCTTTGCCGAGGGCGTGGAGAAGGGGCTCATCAAGTTCGTGGGCGACGACTGCAAGGATGCCTTCTATGAGGCCATCGAGAAGCGCCAGGTTCGTCCGGGACTCTGCAAGACGGCGGGGCTCAAGCTGGTCTATTCGCCACTCAACGGCACAGGGCTCGTTCCTGTGACCCGTGTCCTCAAGGATATCGGCATCACGGATATCACCATCGTTCCCGAGCAGGAGTATCCCAACGGCTATTTCACCACCTGCTCCTATCCGAATCCCGAAATCTTTGCTGCTCTTGAGAAAGGGCTGGAGCTTGCCAAGGAGACTCAGGCGGATCTCATGCTGGCCACCGACCCGGATGCTGACCGCGTGGGCATCGCCATGAAGTGCCCCGACGGCACCTATGAGCTGGTTTCCGGCAACGAGATGGGTGTCCTGCTGCTTGATTATATCTGCCAGGGACGCAAGGAGAAGGGCACCATGCCCAAGGATCCCATTGCGGTGATGTCCATTGTCTCAACGCCCCTTGCCGTGAAGGTGGCGGAGCATTACGGCGTGGAGCTTCGTCAGGTCCTGACGGGCTTCAAGTGGATTGGCGACCAGATTCTCCAGTTGGAAGGCAAGGGCGAGGAGGAGCGCTTCATCTTCGGTTTCGAGGAAAGCTATGGCTATCTTGCCGGCCCCTATGTGCGCGACAAGGATGCGGTCATCGCTTCCATGCTGATCTGCGAGATGGCGGCCTACTACCGTTCCATCGGTTCCTCCATCAAGAAGCGCCTGGAGGAGATCTACCAGCAGTACGGCAGGTATCTTAACAAGGTGGATTCCTTTGAGTTCCCCGGCCTTTCCGGCATGGACAAGATGGCGGGCATCATGGAGAAGCTCAGGAAGGAGCCCCCGACGGAATTCGCGGGCAAGAAGGTCGTGAAGGCTCTCGATTACAACGATCCGAAGGCCACGGGGCTGCCGAAGGCGAATGTCCTGATTTATTCGCTGGAGGATGGCTCCACCGTGGTGATCCGTCCTTCCGGCACCGAGCCGAAGATCAAGACCTATTTCACGACCCTTGGCAAGGACCTTGCCGAGGCACAGGCGGCAAAGGACAAGCTGGCAGAGGCCTGCAAGCCGCTTCTCGCATAAAAGAAAATATTGCATGAATCAAATCGGCATAGCGGAAAATCGTTTCAGTTATGCCGATTTTTCTATTTTTGCAAGAGGAGATTGGATTTTTTTCACGAATACTGGAATTGTGAAGGAATAAATTTTATTGATGAACAGTTCCTAATAACTTGTGTAAGAAATGGACACCTGAAGAAAAGAGGTAAATGAATGGAACGGTATTTTCAAGAGGAAATCGAGTGCGCACCCATTGAGAAGATCAAGGAGCTGCAGCATGAAAAACTGCTTCGGCAGGTTCGCTATGTGTGGGACAATGTCCCCTACTATCGGAGCAAGATGGAGGAAAAGGGCGTCCGGCCGGAGGATGTAAAATCTGCGGAGGACCTTTGCAAGCTGCCCTTCCTGTCGAAGGCGGATCTCAGGGCCGCCTATCCCTATGGGCTCCTGGCCGTTCCGCTCAAGGACTGCGTGCGCATCCATTCCACGTCCGGAACCACGGGGAAGCGCGTCATTGCCTTCTATACCCAGGAGGACATCGACATGTGGAATGAGTGCTGTGCGCGTGCCATCATGGCGGCGGGCGGCACCAATGAGGATGTCTGCCATATCGCCTATGGCTATGGGCTCTTCACGGGGGGCGCAGGGCTGGATGGCGGCTCCCACAAGGTGGGCTGCCTCACGGTTCCCTGCAGCTCCGGCAACACGGAGCGGCAGGTCATGTTCATCATGGACCTCAAGGCGACGATTCTTGGCTGCACGCCGAGCTATGCAGCCTATCTCGGCGAGAGCATGAAAGAGATGGGCTATGGGCCTGAGGATATTCCCTTGAAGATCGGCATCTTCGGCGCAGAGGCATGGTCGGAGGAAATGCGGCATGACATTGAGCAGACCCTTGGCATCAAGGCCTATGATATCTATGGGCTCACGGAGATTTCCGGTCCCGGTGTTGCCTATGAGTGCTCGGCGCAGCAAGGCATGCATATCAATGAGGACCATTTCCTCGTGGAGGTCATCGATCCCGACACGGGTGAGGTATTGCCGGAGGGCAGCCAGGGAGAGCTGGTGTTCACTTCCCTCGATAAAAAGGCCTTCCCTCTCCTTCGCTACCGCACAAGGGATATCTGTGTCCTCACCCGTGAGAAATGCTCCTGCGGACGCACCCATGTGCGCATGATGAAGCCCAAGGGACGTTCCGACGATATGCTCATCATCCGCGGCGTGAACGTGTTCCCGAGCCAGATCGAGACTGTGCTCCTGAACCATGGCTATGCGGCGAACTACCAGATCATCATCGGCCGGGTGAACAACACGGATACCCTTGACGTGAAGGTGGAATTGATGCCCCAGATGTTCACGGACAGCGTCAGCGAGATTGACGAGCGCCGCAGGGAACTTGAGAATGGCATCAAGAACATCCTCGGCATCAAGGCAAAGGTTTCCCTTGTGGCTCCCAAGAGCATCGCCAGGAGCGAGGGCAAGGCCGTCCGCGTCATTGACAACAGGAAGATCTGAATCTAACGGAGGTGCAGAAGATGAGTGTACAGCAGATTTCCGTATTTCTTGAGAACAAGCCGGGCATGCTGAAGAAGATGACGGCAGTCCTCAAGGAGCATGATATCAACATCCGTGCCCTGTCCGTGGCGGATACCAAGGATTTTGGCATCGTGCGGATGCTGGTGAATGATGTTTACGATGCAACGAATGTGCTCAACGAGGCGCATTTCATCACGTCCCTGAAGCCGGTGCTGGTATATGCCATTCCGGATGTGACCGGGGGCCTGGATGCGCTTTTGGAGAAGTTCGACGAGGCGAAGATCAACATTGATTACATGTACGCCTTTGCAGGGAAAACGAGTGCCTACATGATCTTCCGCGTGAACAAGACCAGCGAGGCAGAGGCAAAACTTGGCGGAAAGGGACTGGAATCCCTGACCGAGGAAGATGTAGCAAAAGTATAAGGAGGCAACCCTATGGGGATTCGTATTGGGATTCTTGGATATGGCAATCTGGGGCGCGGCGTGGAGTGCGCCGTGGCCGCCAATGAGGATATGGAACTGGCGGCGGTGTTCACGCGCCGTGAGCCGTCGAGCCTGAAAATCGCTTCGGCGGGAGTTCCGGTGGTGAACGTCAAGGATGTGGAGGCATGGAAGGACAAGATCGATGTCATGATTCTCTGCGGGGGCAGTGCCACGGATCTTCCCGTGCAGACGCCGCAGTATGCAAAGCTGTTCCATGTGATTGACAGCTTCGACACCCATGCACGCATCCCGGAGCATTATGAGGCAGTGGACAAGGCCGCAAAGGAGTCGGGGCATATCGGCATCATTTCCGTGGGATGGGATCCGGGGCTCTTTTCCCTGGCCCGGGTTTACAGCAACGCCATCCTCCCGGAAGGCAAGGATTACACCTTCTGGGGAAAGGGCGTGTCCCAGGGGCATTCCGATGCCATTCGGCGCATCAAGGGTGTGAAGAATGCCAAGCAGTACACGGTTCCGGTGGAGAGTGCCCTGGAGGCCGTCCGTTCCGGCAGCAACCCGGAGCTTTCCACTAGGCAGAAGCACACGAGAGAGTGCTTCGTTGTCCTGGAGGAAGGCGCCGATGCGGCACAGGTGGAGCAGGAAATCAAGACCATGCCGAACTATTTCGCGGACTACGATACGACGGTGCATTTCATCAGCGAGGAAGAACTCTTGAAGAACCATGGCGGCCTCGCCCATGGAGGCTTTGTCATCCGTTCGGGAAAGACGGGACATGAAAAGGAGCACAATCATATCATTGAGTTCAACCTGAAGCTGGACTCCAATCCGGAGTTCACCACCAGTGTCCTCATTGCCTACGCCCGTGCCGCCTATCGGCTGGCGAAGGAGGGGCAGACGGGATGCAGGACGGTGCTGGATATTCCCCCGGCCTATCTGTCCTCCCGGAGCGGCGAGGAACTTCGCAAGCATCTTCTTTAAGAGTTGCTGGATAGGAATAAGCGAGACTGCCAGAATTGGCAGTCTCTTTTTTCTTCGGCCAGGAAGGGAAATCTTTATCCGTATCGAATAAAATATATGTAATTAAAATCCATAAGTGAAAGAGGATGTGGTCGATATGGTAGAGGGAAGAGTCTCACTGAATCGAGTCATGACGGCGATGCTTTTGGCGGTGTTGTGCCTTGTCTCGCAGGTAGCGCTGGCAGCGCCGGAGGCACCCATGTTGCCGGAGCCGGAAGGGATCCTGCCGCCGGTGTTCCGTGATGTGCTGGTTATTCTCTGCATTGTCCTCGGTGTGCTGCTGCTCGTTGTGGTGGCATATCTTTGGACTGTCCAGCACCAGGCGAAGGAGCATTTGGAACAGATAGAGCGCCTGAAGGGGGATATGAAGGCCGTGACAACGGAGCTTCGGTCCCTGCGTGCCTTTCTCATGCCGGAGCAGGGTGGAACGGGTGAGAAGGACGAAAAAAAGGAGGAGGAACCAAAGAGCGTGCTTTCTTTCCCGGAGGAGGAGGAGAATGCCCCTCCCCCTGTGAAGCGCTCCGTTTGGCAGCCTTTCCTGGAGGATTTCAACAGCCTGGCCCGCAGCATGGATATACCGAAGGCTGACGTTGCCTGTGAGAACTTTGTGGAATTGCACCAACTGGTCTTGCTGCGCTGTCTTTTTCCCAGCAGCCCCAGTGGAAAACGTGGCGAGGTGCCGCCCAAATTCACCAAGGAGAAGGCTGTTGCGGATGGGGTTTACTGGGCATGGCCGCTTCCCGAGGAAGAGGGAAGGTTTGCGGTGGTGCCAAGGCCGAATATCCCCTATGATGAGAAGCTTTATCGCGAAGGGGGGCTGAAGGAAACCTTCGCCTCGAATTTCGAGAATGGCGGGCCGGGCGCGGTGTATCGGCATGTGGAGGTCAAGCTTCCTGCCATTTTCGTCAACAAGAACGGCAGCTGGCAGATTGAACAGCCGGGATTGATACGGCTGGAGCCGTGAACGTAAATGACAAAAAGAAGGCTTGCACGGAACCAGGAGTTCCGGCAAGCCTCTTTTTTGTCCCGGCAGGGGTTATTCCCTTCCGGCTTTCATGGCTCGTTTGTTGGCATACATTTTCTCATCGGCTTCATTGAATACATCGTGGGCATTCGTATGTCTGACAGGGTCATACACGGCCATGCCGACTGCTGCGGAGATCTTTTCCCAGGGCTCCAGATTGGAGTCCTGCAGGTCCGTCATTTTCTGCTTGAGCATTTGCACGGCATCGTGGCAGGTGGCGATATCCTCTCCCTGGAGGAAGGAAACGAATTCATCCCCTCCAATCCTGAAGATGAGGGCATTGGGGAAGAAGGATTTCAGCAGGTTGCATAGTCCTATGATGTAGGAATTTCCTTGCTCGTGACCGAAGGTATCGTTGATCCTCTTGAGATAGTTCAGATCTGTCATGACGATGGCAAAGTCGGCCCGTTGTGCCAGGATGTCCCAGTCCATATGGGCCATGATGTTTTCGTAGGCGGCTTTGTTGCCCACGCCCGTCAAGGCATCCTGATAGACGAGGGTGTCCATCTTGAGGATGGTTTCCTTCAGCGTATCGACTTCCTTGTCGGCGAGCATGAGTTTCTTGGCATATTCTTTCATGTTGTCGCACATGGTGGTAAGGGACGTGGCCAGATCCTCGAGTTCGTCATGGGTATGGATATCCGGGTTCTCGAAGTGGAGCACCTCAAGATCGCTTTGGGCCCTGCTCCTCTCCACAAAGGATTCCGCCGATTGTTTCAATCGCAGGATGGGCTGTGTGATGAAGTGCCGCAGCCAGAGAAACATGAGGATGGAGATGGCCAGGGCAAGGACAATGGTCAGTGTCACCGTGGATTTGAGGAAGGAACTCTGCAGGATATCCACGGATTCCTTTGGGATGCCCATGAAAAGCATGCCGACACGGTTTCCCGAGGGATCCTCGATGGGCGCATAGACGCAGAAGTATTTTTTCCCCAATACCTGGGCCTCTCCGCGGAAGTAGCTCCCGCCTTCCAGTACGGTATGGGTCACTTCCTCTGAGGCCTTTGTGCCCACGGCCCGGGTTTTGCTGGAGGGCTCGATGGACCCGGAGACCGGATGTCCGCCTGTCGGCTTCTCGGAGGAGTCCGCATTTTCCCGGGGAAAGGTTGTGGCCACACGGGTATCCCCGTTGAAGATGGTGACGTTGTTGCCGTTCATCCTGCTCAGATGGTCAACCACATCGAAAGCGCCGTCCATCTGCTTTTCTCCCTTGAACAGAAGACCGTTTTTCAGATACCAGGGCCCCGGATAGTATAGTTCCAGCAGGGTTTTGGCCTGGTGCAGGTCGCTGTGGGCCTTTTCCTCCAGCGCTGCCTCGAAGCCGTTATTGGCCGCACGATACCCCAGAAAGCCCAACAGGATGCATACGGAAATTATCGCGGCATCAAAGCATAGGATGGTTTTTGTTTGCAGCTTCATGATCCATGTTCATCTCCAGTTTATGATACTGTATTCGTCCGTTCTTGTCAGCAGTGCGCTTCCAAAAAGGCGAGGTAGTCAGCCTCCGGCATGGGCTTGGCATTGAGGTATCCCTGCCCGTATTCGCAGCCCAGTTCCAGAAGGAGCAGTTCCTGTTCCGGGGTTTCGATGCCTTCGCAGAGCACCTTCATGTCCAGAAGCCTGCCCAGCTGGATGATATTTCCGAGGATGCTCCTCATGCGGTCGGAATCATCGGAGGCAATCAGAAGGGAACGGTCGATCTTCATGACATCCATGGGCAGATAGTTCAGCAAGGTGTAGGAGGAATATCCGGAGCCGAAGTCATCCACCGAGATGATGAAGCCCATCTCTTTCAGGGCATGGATGGTGCTTGCTGCCTGTTCCCTCTGTGCCTTCTGGTCAAAATCCCCGAAAACGGTTTCCGTGAGTTCCAGCTCGATCAGGCCCTTTGGCAGTTTGTACTTTTTGACAAGGGCCCGCATCTTCTCCAGATAGTCTTCCTCGGTCATATGGAGGCGGGACTGGTTGACGGAAATCGTCACGGGGGTCCTGCCTTCTTCAAGGCATTTTTTCTGGAGGCGGAAGACCTCCTCCAACAGGAAGTGGTCCAGGGGGATGACGAAGCCATTGCGCTCAAAGAGGGGAATGAACTTTCCGGGGGGCAGGAATCCCATTTCCTTGCTCTGCCAGCGGACGAGAGCCTCTGCGCCCGTGATCTTATGGGTTTCCAGGCTGTATTTTGGCTGGTACCATGCATGGAACTCGCCTTCCTTGAGGGCCCGCTCCATGCAGCTCTCGATCTTTTGGGCAAAGACGAGCTCCTCCTGCAAGGCGGCATCGAATAGTTTTACATGGGTGTTGGTCTTCTCTGCTTCGTGGCTGGCCGCATGGGCGCACTCGATGGCATGGCTCAGGGAATCGTCGGCTTCCGGCAGGAGGCAGAGCCCTGCCTGCATATGGAGCCAGATGAGTGCTTCCTGTGTCTCGATGTAGCCGTATTTTGCCACGGCGGACTCTGCCAGACGGGAGATATCCGCATCGCTCCTGCTCTTGCAGATACAGATGAGATGTCCTGCGTCGCTGCCCGCTGCCGTGAGGACGACCCAGTTCATCTTCTGCATCTGTTCCGCCATATCCTTCAACTGGTGTTCCAGAAGCTCCTTTCCGTAGGGAAGGGCAACGGCGGTCTTGCTGTCCATGGCGAAAACCGCGACATAGATCTGCATGCCGGGCTCGTTCTTCCGGATCCTTTCACAGTGCGCTGGAGATTCTTTTCCCAGCCAGAGGAGGTTCGGGAGATGGTACCGCATATCCGTGTAGGCCATATGATGGACGATATCGAAATGCTTCCGCCGCATCCTGGCGCGGTAGACGAAGGCCGCTGCAATGATTCCCATGATGAGCATTGTGGCTATCAGGACGTGGAGAGGATAATGGTAGATCAGCCATTGGGGGCTGAGATGCTGCACGGTTTTCGAGGAATCGTTCAGGAGACTTTGGATCTTCGTGATGTCGAGATGGTTGATTTCCTTGTTGAGGATGCGCCAGAGGCGGGGATCCGCGCCCACATAGACGCCGAGGCTCAAAGGCGCGGTAAAGGCGGTTTCCGTGCTGGCTTCCAGATTGTAGGCGCCCGTTTCTTCCATCAGGAAGGGAACCTCGTTGCGCGGGGCGAATAACAGGGTTGCCCTGCCCTCGCCTACGGCACGGAAGCATTCCTCTATGTCCTCGAAGTTCAGGCAGCGTTTCTCCGGATAGCGGGGGGCAATGAAGGAAGCGGTGTACTGGTGCGTCGGCACGCATGCCACTGTGGCATTGTCGTCGAGTATCGCGTTTCTGCGGTGTACGGGGACAAAGTCCATCTGCAGGTAGGATTGGGTGGGGATGACATTCTGTTCTCCGGCCCAGCTGAAATCGCAGATCACGTCGCCTATGAAGTCGATCTTTCCCATCTGGATGAGGCGCATGGCCTCTGCCGAGCTTTCCGTGGGAATGATTTCGATTTCCACGCCCAGATCCTTCGAAATCTGCCGAAGGATTTCCGGAATCACGCCTTTGGCCTCATTGTTCTCCCAGTAGATGTAGGGAGGCTCCCGCATGAAGATGGCCGTGGTGAGTTTCTTTTTTCCTGCAAGGTATTCCCTTTCCTGGGGAGAGAGGATCAACGGAACGCCGCCTGTGCGCAGGTACTTGTTCTGCAGGCGCTCACGGATATCGAACTGGTCCGTCAGCATCTCCTCCATGGCCTTGTTCATTTCGCCCAGCAGATCGGTCCTGTCGGAGCGCACCAGCAGGCGGTAGCTCTGGCGGTCGAACTCGGCAAGGACGTTCTGCGCCTTGTTCGGCTCCAGGAGCGGGGCGATATAGCCGTCGATCTCGCCGCGGTCGAAGGCCTCGGCCATGTCATAATGTATGGGATAGGAAATGAGGTCATAGGAAAAACCATAGCTTGCCGCAATTTTCGGAAGGGCAGGGACCGGGGCATTGTAGGGAAGCGTTCCCAGGCGCATGTGGGGAGAAGCGTTTCCGTCCCTTGTGACGAGCCCCATGGAGTAACGGCCGATGACATGCTCGGTCCGCGTCGCATCAGGGAGACTGCGATAATCTCCCGGTATGGCCGGCAGGACATCAATGGCACCGGACTGCAGCTTTTCCCCGCATTCCGTCCAGGAGCGGCAGGGCACATAGTCGAAGTCCCAGTTCCCATAGCGGGAAAGGAACTGCATGTATTCATAGCCGTATCCCTGATAGTGTCCAGGCTGATCCTCTTCCAGGAATCCTGTTCCCGGTACATAGCCCACCCGAAGGACAGTCCTCCCTGCTGCGGCTGCCATGCTGCAGCACGTAAAGACCAGGAGCATTGCCGCAAGTGCGCGCCATAAACATTTCATCTAAATCACTCCACCATAATTGCTTTGAATGTTCCATATATAGAGTATTCGTCCTCATTGGAAAAAATCCTTTTGGCAAGGAAAAGGAAAAGCAGATAAAATATCGAATAAATATTAGTATTGAATACTGATGAAAATGAAGAAGTGGAGGATGGCAGGCATGGGAAAAAAGCATACGATCCTTGTGGTAGACGATGACGATATGAACCTGCAGATGGCGGAGTTCATCCTGAAGAAAGAAATGGACGTGGATGTCGTTCTGGCAGAGAGCGGTTATAAATGCATCGCGTTCTTGCAGAAAAAGATGGCGATAGACCTTATCCTGCTGGATATCCAGATGCCCCGCATGGATGGCATCAAAACCCTGGAAACCATACGGAGCCATGCGGAGTGGAAGGATATCCCTGTGATTTTCCTCACGGCGTCGGCGGACCGGAACACGGTGGTGAAGGCCAGCCAGCTCAAGGTGGATGATTATATCAAGAAACCCTTTACGCCGGCGGACCTCGTGGAGCGTGTGAACAAGGTAATGGCGACGAAGATGCTGGACAGCCCTGATATGGCAAAATTGTTTGCGGATCTGGAGAATTTGGGGAAATAGAAATGAGAATGGGAAGCGAGGACGTTTTTGGGGGAGCGCATCTGCTGCCGATGGCGGCAAAGCTGCACAGGAACAGGTATCTTCAGGCAGTCCGTCATTCCTTTTTTATCATCCTGCCATTTCTGCTGGCGGTATCCTTTCTGGATATCCTGGAAAGCCTGATACTGGATCCCTACAGCCCGGTCATGGGAGAGGAAGGGCTGAATCTGGGCTTCTGGGTGACCGGCGGCCTTTCGGGGGATGCCTACCGGCAGCACTGGCTGGTGCAGTCCATGATGGCCGGCCGCCATATTGTGGGGGTTGGCTATGGCATGCTTTCCATGGCCCTTGCCATGGTTCTGGCGGGAAAGTTTGCGGACATCTGGAAGGCGGACCGGCTCATGGCATCCTTCTGTGCCCTGGCGGCATTCCTTTTCCTGCTGCCTCCGCCGACGGAAGTCCAGGCAGAGTTCCTGGATTATTTTGCGGGACGCAGGTTCCTGTCGGCCCTTTTTGTGGCCGTCCTGTCGACCCGCTTGTTCGCGTGGTTTTCCCATATAAGGAGGCTTCGTCTGGAATTGCCGAAATCCTTGCCCGGGAATCTCAAGCGATATTTGTCGGCCTTTATCCCCACCTTGCTGACGATTCTGGTCCTGATGCTTCTTTCTGCGGGACTCTGCGCGCTGTGGGCGGCAATGGAAGGATGGATGAAGGCGGTGCTTCCCATGGCCTTCTTCCAGCATCCCCTGGTGGCTCTTCTCTACCAGTCCCTCGTGTGGACGCTCTGGTGGTTCGGGTTCCCGGGCTATGGTTTTACGTCCCTTGTCCAGCAGATGGCTTATGTTCCGGCACAGGTGAGCAATCAGTTGGGAGATACTTCCTTCATCTTTACCAGCGGATTTTTCGAGGCGGGGGTGATGCATGTCCTGGGGCTCATCCTTGCGATTCTCGTGTTCTCCAAGCATGAATCCTGGCGCTCGGTGTCCAAGTTCAGCCTTCCCGCCATGCTCTTCAACATACAGGAGCCCGTGATGTTCTGCCTTCCCGTGGTGCTGAATCCGCTGTTCCTTCTTCCCTATCTGGCGGCGCCCCTGGCCAATACCCTGCTTGGATGGATTGCCATTTCCTGGGGCATCGTTCCCGTATTCAAGGCGGGGCTTCCCTGGACCATGCCGATCCTCTTCAGCGGCACCCTTGGGACAGGTTCCTTTATGGGCGGTGTCCTGCAGGTGGTATGGCTGGTGATGGACATCTTTATCTATGCCCCCTTTGTCATCACCGCAAACATGCTGGATTTCAAGGACGAGGAGGGTGAGGAAGGATGAAGGTTTCCAAGGATGAGCTGCTTGCGAAGCGTTTCTTCCGCCTGAATGCCTGTGTCACTGTCGTGTTGCTGGCGGCCATCGTCATCTCCGTGTTCCAGTTCGGCGCTGCGGCATGGGAGAAGCAGCAGCAGATCGGTCTGGTCCTGGTGGGCAGCAAGGAGGATGCGGGCTGGAACCGGGCGCAGTATCAGGGAATGCAGGCGGCATGCAAGATGCTGGGCTTCGAGCTTCTGCTCCAGGAAAATATCCGGGAGGATGAGGAGAGCTGCCGCACGGCTGTCCGGGAATTGGTGGAGCGGCGGGCGAAGGTCATCTTTCTGGCCAATCTGAAGTCCTTGAGGAATATCGGGGAAATCGTGAAGGAATATCCCAATGTCCAATTCTTCAGCACGGAGATGGGTCTTTCTGCATCCGAGATCAAACGGTATGCCGTCCGTTATATCGAGCCCTGCTATCTGGCGGGCATATTGGCAGGAATGCGAACAAAGTCCGGGCGCATCGGTTATGTGGCACCCTATCCCTCCCCGGAGTCCTATCAGGCCATCAATGCCTTCGCCATCGGCGTCCAGCGGGTGAAGCCCGATGCGCAGGTGCTCCTGGTATGGGCGGGAGGATGGGAGAACCAGGCCAATGGGGAACAGGCCGTGCGGGATTTCAAGGCGGCCTCTGTGGATGTCATGGCCTATTTCCAGGAGGGAGAGACGATTCCGGTGGCCGCTGAACGGGCGGGCATCTATTTCATTTCCATGTATGAAAGGTATCCTTCCAATCCCTATGAACTGGCTGCCATCCAGGTGGACTGGAAGAAGGCGTATTCTGACCTGCTGCGCCAGCAGCTCCGGCAGTTCGACCGTGCGGCCTATTGGGCGACGATCCTCGACAGGACCGTGGATATCGAGCCGGTGAAACCGGCCTTGTCCGCGAGGGAACGGGCCATGTTCGAGACGGAGCATTGGGAGATCCAGCATGGGAAGATGGTGTTTGCAGGAGAGATCTATGACAGGAACGGCATCCGGCGCTGCGGGGCGGATGAGTCCATCAGCAATCAGTCGCTGCTGCAGATGAACTGGCTTGTGAAGGGGGTGAGGGTTCTTGGCAACTGAGGATATGTATGAGGATCTGGACAAGGCGCTGATTGCGGGACAGACCAGGAAGGAAAAGAAGAACACCTTCCGCTTTGCCTTGAAACTGGTGAGCCGCTTCCTCGTGTTCCTTCTCTTCCTGTGCCTGCTCGGCTTCCTGGTGACGGATCGGATGGATGTGCTTTTGGACGAAGAGCTGGAAGTTCTTGTTGCCCGTCAGGCGGCAACGGTTGCCGAGGTTGCAGAGGAGCATTTCCAGGGGGAATTTGAGCATCTTCGTCGCAGTGCCTCCCGCATGGAATCGGGGACTGTGCAGCCGGGAGATTTGGTGCGCTCCATGTCCCTGGAAGAGCCCGGTGTCCAGGTGGGGCTTTCCGATGTCTCCGGCACATTGGTGACAGGCGCGCCCTTGCCGGATGCGGCCAGGACCCAGATCGCATTGTCGGCCTCGGGGACTCCCGTCCTCCGGTACTACGATGGCCTGGGGCTTGTGATGAGTGCCCCGGTGTTGAAGGACGGCAATATCCGCTATGTGCTTTATGAGATTTATGAGGATGAGATCTTGCAGAGCCACTATTTCCATGTGGAGAGCAGCATGGGAAGCCACGTTCTCATCTGCGACAAGGATACGGGAAAAGTCATCGTTCCCTATGCAGGCTTTGGGAAGGGGGACAGGTTCTTCGATGAGCAGGGGAACTGTCCGAAGGGCTTGGGAGAAATCCTGGACAAGCTCGCCGCAGGCCCTGCGGCGGCAATCTATTCCCCTGACATCGATGAGAACTATGCCGTTTACGGCGCGGAAATTGCCCATGGCGCCTATGGCCTCGTCCTCATCGGCTATACGGAATGGAATCCGATCGTGGACAATATCAGCCATATCCACATCCTCATTCTTTGGGTATTCTGGCTCATGCTTCTGTTGTTTGGCATCTTCACGCTGTATTCCTTCACGGCGGAGCTCAAGGTGTCGGAGAGCGACGAGCTCCGTGAGGCGAAGCGGGAGGCCGACAGGGCAAACCAGGCCAAGAGCGAGTTCCTTGCCAACATGAGCCATGAGATCCGGACACCCCTGAATGCCGTTCTCGGCATGAATGAGATGATCCTGAGGGAGGCCGGGGACAATTCCGCCATTCGCGGCTATGCGTGGAATGTGAAGAGCGCAAGCGAGAATCTGCTTTCCCTCATCAATGATATCCTGGATTTCTCCAAGATCGAGTCGGGCAAGATGGAACTGGTGGAGGCAGAATATTCCCTGAGTTCCGTCCTCAATGATATCTTCAATATGATGCGCTTCAAGGCGGAAAACAAGGGGCTGGAATTCCGGATCGAGGTGGATGAGAACGTGCCGGATTCCCTCTATGGCGATGAAGTGCGCGTCCGCCAGGTCATCGTGAACATCCTGAACAATGCAGTGAAATACACCCAGGAGGGCAGCGTCACCTTCAAGGTAAGCTGGAAGCAGCAGCCGAACGGCAGCGCCCTCATGCAGTTCAGCTCCATCGACACGGGCATCGGCATCCGTGAGGAGGACATGGGGAAACTTTTCTCCCAGTTCGAGCGGCTGGATCTGCAGAAGAACCGCAACATCGAAGGCACGGGCCTGGGGCTTTCCATCACCACGAACCTTGTCCGCATGATGAACGGCGAGCTCAAGGTCACCAGCGAATACGGAAAGGGCAGTGATTTCACGATTTTCCTGCCGCAGAAGATGGAGCACTATGAGGCCATCGGGGACTTCCGCGCGAGAGCAGAGGCCTTTGTCCAGCAGCAGCAGGGGTACCGTGAGAGTTTCGTTGCCCCGGAGGCGGAGATCCTCGTGGTGGATGACAGCGACATGAACCTCTATGTGGTGGAGAATCTCCTGAAGAAGACGAGGATCCAGATTACCCGCGCCATGAGCGGGCAGGAATGCCTGGACAAGATTGCGGAGCATCACTACGATGTGATTTTCCTCGACCATATGATGCCGGGAATGGATGGCATTGAAACGCTGGAGCGGGCAAGGGCCATGGAGGACAGCAAGTGCAAGGGTGTTCCCATCATCGCCCTGACCGCCAACGCCATATCCGGTGTCCGGGAGATGTTCCTCAAGAAGGGCTTCACGAACTATCTCTCGAAACCCGTGGACGGCAAGGCATTGGAGCGCATGCTCCAGGAGTACCTGCCGCCGGAGAAGGTGCTGGATGCAAAGACCTATAGCGATGCAGAGGATGAGGAATCCGGGGCTGCAGCCGGGGAAGTCACGGAGACCCCGAAAAATGATGTGGAAGCCGTATATGTGGACACGGAATCGGGCATCCGGTACAGCGGCGGTTCCGAGGAGATGTACAGGAAATTCCTGGCCATGTTCTGCCAGAGGAAGGAGGCCGTGCAGAAGCAGCTGGAGAATGACTTTGCCAGCGAGAACTGGGAGGACTACACCACCCATGTCCATGCACTGAAGTCCACATCCCTCTCCATGGGCGGAACCATCCTTTCCGAGGAGGCAAAGGCGCTGGAGATGGCAGGCCATGCCTATCTCGACGGCCCGGAGGAGGAGAAGGAGGAACAGCTCGCCTACATCCGGGCAAACCACGAAAAGACCATGAGGCTCTATGACAGCTTCGTGGAAGAGGCAGAGAAGCGGGGACTGGTGGAGTCCTCTTGAAAGCATGACAAATGACAATTTCACAGGGAAGAGCAGGGTCACGGTGAAGAACGCCGTGACCCTTTTTGAGTGTGCCTTTGGGGAAACGAACCCACAGAGAACCCCACCAAGGAAGTCTCTTCTGCTCCTGCGATGGCAATGCTTCGATGGCAGCAGTCATTGGAACAGGAGCGCAACTGTGCTATACTGAAAGAAAGAAGAAGCTTTGCTGGAGGTGCTCGAGATGCAGGAAAGAAAGCGTCCCATGCCTGTGGGCATTGAGGATTTCAAGAAACTGATCCAGAGGGAATACTATTTCGTTGACAAGACACGGTTTATCCGGGATTTGCTGGATCTCCAAACGGAGATTACCCTGATTACCCGTCCCCGCCGCTTCGGAAAAACTTTGACTCTTTCCATGCTTCAATACTTTTTCACCTTGGAAGACGCCGAGGAAAACAGGAAATTGTTTGCGGGGCTGGACATCGAGCAGGCCGGGGAGAAGTACATGCGGGAGCAGGGCACCCGCCCGGTAGTATTTCTTACCATCAAGGAAGTGCAGGCAGGGAAATTTTCGGGAATGATGGCAAAGCTATCGGAGGTGCTTCGAAAGCTTTACGGGCAATTGGAATACCTGAAGGACAGCGAAGCCTTGTCAGAACAGGATAGAGATTATTTCATGGCTGTCCTGAACAAAGCAGGGACGGAAGAAACCTTGCAATTTGCCCTCGCGAACCTTATGGGAATGC
>CADCIX010000024.1 GCA_902801565.1 uncultured Veillonellaceae bacterium
CCCGGAGGAACTGAAGGCGGATGTGCTGCGGTTCCTGGCGAGGATTGGGCGGTACTTTTCGGAAGAGATTTTCCATGGTGCATAATGTAGCATCCTGTCGTTGGCGGAAATTTATGATAACGGGTCTTCTTGAAGGCATTCGGCGAGATTTCTTCCCCCATACAGAACACGAAGAATATAAACTGAGGTTGTTTTGTCTTCTACAATATAAAAAATAAGAAACTTTCCAGATGTCATTTTTCTGACCTGTCTGCTTTTCCATGGTTCATGTGGGTATACAGCATATCGTGAGGGCATATTGCGAAGGCTGAAGATGGCAGTTTTCAACTTGGTATGGCAATGCTTGGCAAAGTCTTCATTCAAGAGCGTGGAAGCGAAGTATTCATAGATGTATCGCAAGTCGTATTCTGCAGTTGGAAGGATTGTTATTGAAAAGTTCATATGCCATAGTCCTTTTCCATTTCACGAAACACATCTCTAGCAGGCTTTCCTTCTTTTCGGAGATATGCCTGATAGCCATCTTCCAGAAGACTGTTCAGGGCATCTTCGGATAGGGAGGCTGTTTCAACACGATGTTTTTCGGGAAGAGAGAGAGGAAAAGGGATACAGCGCCGCATGGCGACTTGTTTTAAAAAAATGTTAACAGCATTGGAAAGCGGCAGTCCCAAAGCCGTTAGGACTTGCTCGGCACTTTCCTTGACGCCAGGTTCTAGACGAATGTACACACTGGATGTCTTGGCAGCCATATTATCACACTCCTTGGGAATAGTATATGGCATTGTATCGCAAATAGCAATACATAATTAAATAGAGGTCTTGCTTTCGGCAGGATTTCCTCGTAAAATGGAAAGGCATAATATAAATGATACTTGAATCCGTGAAACCCGACCTCAAAAAATGTGCTTCATGTCCTATCAGCACTAAGCTGACACACCATTTGCACTCGTCACCCAACGGGTGAAAGAAACGAATGTGGCGTCAAACCAGTATTGACATGTGGTGAAGGGTGTTTTCCCGGAATGAGTTTCACTGATACAGGTGATAGATTTGGGACTGGTGAAATGATATGAGGATATTGCTGTCGAATGACGATGGGATTCAGGCGGAGGGCATCCAGGCCCTGGTGAAGGTGCTGTCCGGAAGCCACGATGTGGTGGTTTGCGCGCCGATGCGGGAGCAGAGCGGCATGGCCCATGCGCTGAATGTCCACAAGAGGCTGGAGATTGCGCGGAACAGGGAACTGGAGGCGCGTTATCCCGTGGAAGCGTGGATGATCGACGGAACCCCCACGGATTGCGTGAAGATCTATCTGGAGGCCATAGCGGAAGGATGGAAGCCGGATCTGGTCATCTCCGGCATCAACCATGGCGCGAATCTGGCCACGGATGTGCTGTATTCGGGAACGGTTGGGGCTGCCATGGAGGGATTCCTGCACGACATTCCCTCCGTTGCCCTTTCGGGGGACAAGAATTCCAGGATTCCCTTTGTGCAGGTGGCAGAAATCGCGGCGGACTATCTGGTAAAGACGATGGAGGAGCGGGAGGACGCCTTTTTCCTTAATGTGAATTTTCCGAAGGAACTGGCAGCGGGGAAGCCGCAGTTCGTGTTCAGCCAGCTGGGGAAGAGGGATTACCTTAATGCCTACACCAAGGAAGTGGATGAGGACGGGCGCATGTATTTCACCGTGGCCGGGGATATCATCGACCTGGACAAGGGGGAAGCCACGGACATCTATGCGGTGGAGTCCGGGCTCATCTCCGTGACGCCGCTTCATGCCGACCTTACGGACTACGTGATGCTGGACGAACAACTGAAAAAGTAAGGCGAAGAATACCGGCGAATCTTTTTGCTTGCCGGTATATTTTATGATAGAATAGGGCTATTGGAAAGGAATGGAGGACAATCATCATGGAGTCAATGATTCGCGATATCAAGCTTGCCCCCTCCGGGCACGACAAGATCAACTGGGTAAAGAATTTCATGCCGGTCATGGCAGCGATCGACAAGGAATATTCCGAGACAAAGCCCTTTGCAGGAAAGAAGATTGTCATAACCCTTCATCTGGAGGCGAAGACGGCCTATATGGCCCAGGTGTTCCATCATGCCGGCGCCGAGGTGGCGGTCACGGGGAGCAATCCCCTCTCCACCCAGGATGATGTGGCTGCTGCCCTTGCGGAGTCCGGGGTTCATGTCTTTGCAACCCATGGCTGCACGGCAGAGGAATATGACATGTACATCAACAAGGCGCTGGATCTCCAGCCGGATTTCGTCATGGATGACGGCGGCGACACGGTGCACATGCTTCATACGAAGCGGCGGGAGCTCCTGCCGGGAATCCTGGGAGGCTCGGAGGAGACGACGACGGGGGTCATACGGCTTCGCGCACTGGAGGCACAGGGGAAACTGGAATTCCCCATGATTGCGGCGAACGATGCCTACTGCAAGTATCTCTTTGACAATCGCTATGGCACGGGCCAGTCCACTTGGGATGGCATCATGCGCACGACAAACCTTGTCATTGCAGGGAAGACCGTGGTCATTGCAGGCTATGGCTGGTGCGGCAAGGGCGGTGCCATGCGTGCCAAGGGCCTGGGGGCCAATGTTGTCATCACGGAGGTGGATCCCATCAAGGCAATTGAGGCAGTGTTTGACGGGTTCCGCGTCATGCCCATGGACGAGGCAGCAAAGATCGGGGATATCTTCCTGACACTCACAGGGGACAAGGATGTCATTCGCAAGCAGCATTTTGCGGTGATGAAGGATGGCGCGATGATGGCGAACTCCGGCCATTTCGATGTGGAGATCAACATTCCGGAACTGGAGGGAATGTCTGTTTCCCGTCGTACCGTGCGCAACAATATCGAGGAATTCAAGCAGAAGGATGGGCGCAAGCTCTATCTTCTGGCAGAGGGGCGTCTGGTGAATCTGGCGGCGGGGGATGGCCATCCCGCAGAGATCATGGACCTGTCCTTTGCGGTGCAGTTCTTTTCTGCCCTTCACATCGTCCGGCATTATGCGGAGCTCTCCAAGGGCGTTCACCTGATGCCGGAGGAAATCAACACGAAGATTGCGGAAATGAAGCTCAAGTCCATGGGAATCAGCATCGATACCCTTACGCCGGAGCAGAAGGCGTATCTCTCGATGGCTTGAACTGGGGGCGATTGAATGAATACGCTGATCAAGAATGTCTCTGCCCTGCTTCCCGATGGCGAGGTGAAGCAAGGGGATATTGCCATTGAGGGGAACCTCATCAAGTCTGTGGGAAGTGTGGCGGAGGATTTCAAGCCGGACAAGGTGATTGACGGCAGCGGCAAGTTTGCTGTCCCGGGATTTGTCAATGCCCACACCCATGCCTCCATGACCCTTCTTCGGAGTCATGCCGATGACATGGCCCTCATGGAATGGCTGCAGGACAAGATCTGGCCTGTGGAAGACAAGATGACGGAGGATGATCTCTATTGGGGCGCCATGCTGGCAGCCGTGGAGATGATACGGTCCGGCACCACGGCTTTTGCCGATATGTATGGGCCTTACGTGGATGGCATTGCAAGGGCGACCATTGACTCCGGACTGCGTGGGATCCTGGCCCGCGGGATCGTGGCGGTGGCTCCGGGAGCCTATGAGAAGCTGGAGGACAGCGTCCGCCTTTACAAGACCTATCACGGGGCGGAAAATGGTCGCATCACCGTGATGCTGAGTCCCCATGCCCTCTACACCTGCCCGCCGGAATTCATCAAGGCACTGGCGGACAAGGCCAAGGCTTTGGGGGCGGAGGTTCATATCCACATGTCGGAAACCGAGGGGGAAGTGAAGGACTGCCTGAAGAATTACGGCAAGCGTCCCTTTGCCCATGTGGAGTCCACGGGACTTTTCGAGAATGGGACACTGGCAGCCCATTGTGTCCATCTCGATGATGAGGATATTGGGATCATCAAAAAATACAACATCCGCGTCGCCCATAATCCCGGAAGCAACCTGAAACTGGCAAGCGGCATTGCCCCTGTGCAGCGGCTGTTGGATGAGGGCATTTGCGTTGGATTGGGCACGGATGGGGCCTCCAGCAACAACAATCTGGACATGCTGGAGGAGGTACGCCTTGCGGCACTGATTGGCAAGGTGCAGACCATGGATCCGCAGGCGGTGCCTGCTTTCTCGGCAATACAGATGGGAACGGAATTCGGTGCCAGGGCTGTGGGCCTCAAGGATGTGGGACGGCTGGAGGCAGGTTGCAAGGCGGACCTCGTCCTCTATTCCACGGAAGGCCCGGAATGGCATCCGCGTTATAATCTGGTCTCACTGCTGGCATATTCCGCGAATTCCGGCTCGGTGGATACTGTGTTGGTGGACGGAAAACTTCTCATGGAGAAGAAGCAGCTTCTCACCATTGACGAGGAAAAGGTATTCTTTGAGGTGGACCGCTGCGCAAAACATTTGATGAATGATTGATTGAGATGAGGAACTATCACAAAGGCTCGGCTTTTCGTGATAGTTCCTTTGCTACGAAAACCAGGGAAACAGGTGGTGATTTTTTGGAGAAGAGGAAATCTTCCCGTTCAGGTTCGGGGAAGAAGACGAGAAAGAAGTCAATGGTGAAAAGCCCCCGGGAAGAGCGTCGATATGAACTCATAGGCATTGTTTTTGCAGTTATCAGTATTCTATCGATTTGCGGGATCTTCGGTTTGAACGCGGGATTTGTAGGGTCTTATTTTGCCAAATTCCTTCAGTATATGTTTGGCATTGGGGCAATCGTTGCCTCCGGCATCATCATGCTCATCGGCCTCCAATATATTGTCAGGCATCATGGCATCGTTTATTCTGCCAGGTTTTTCGGCCTGATGGCACTGTTTGCCTCTTTGCTGGCGGTCTATCATCATTTCACGGTGCCTCCGGGAGAGGAAATCATGCCGAACAGCTTGGCGAAGGGGGGCGGCCTGCTGGGAGGCGGGGTGCTCTTTCTCCTTCGGAAGTTCTTTGGGGTGGACGGCGCCATCGTCGTTCTGGGGGGCGGCATTGTGGGCGCCATCCTGCTCTCCACGACCTGGTCTCTGGCCACAGGGCTGCTGAAGACGAAAGAGAAGGCCATGAAAGGCGCTACTGCAGCGGGAACCGTTCTGGCCGTGACATATGACAAGGTGGCAGAGGTTGGTGACCGGGTTGAGGAGCGCGTCGTGGAAACCGTGAAGGAACGGGTGCAGCAGGTAAGACAGAAAAAGGCCGCGTATAATCAGGATGAGGATGAGAGGTTCCAGGGGGAAATGCCTCAGCCGGAACAAGGGAAGGATGAGGCGGTACTCCTTCAGCAGGAGCATGGGACGGTGTTGCCATCGGAGCGGCGGGACAGTGGATTGGATGCGAGCGGGCCTGTGCTTCGGGCGGATGCGTTCCGGAGTACGGAGCAGACAGAGCAGCCTGCAAAACCGTCCTTTACTATTGAATACAGCAATGACAGAAGCGGCGCAGAGGAAGCGGAGGGCTTTGAGGAGCCGGAGATTGCTGCGGAGGAAATGGATTTTTCCGTGCCCTCCTTCACGGAGGAGCCTTTGCAGACTTCGGGCGATCAGGAAGGGGAACCGCAGCCACCTGCACCAAAGCCCTATGAGTTGCCGCAGATTTCCCATATCCTTTCCAAGCGGGCCAAAAAGAAAAGCGTGGCCCTGGAAATGGAAATCGAGGAAAATGCCCGCACCCTTGCCAAGACGCTGGAGGACTTCCATGTGAAGGCGAATATCATCAATGCCTGCCATGGGCCTGCGGTCACCCGTTATGAGCTGGAGCCTGCCCCCGGTGTCAAGGTCAGCAAGATCACGAACCTGGCAGATGATCTGGCCCTGAGTCTTGCGGCCTTTTCCGTGCGCATCGAGCCGATTCCGGGAAAGTCTGCCATTGGCATTGAGGTGCCGAACAAAGAGCTGGAGGGAGTCCAGCTCAGGGAAGTGCTGGAGAACGAGGCCTTTTCTTCTGCAAAATCGAAGCTTACCGTGGGGCTTGGCATGGACATCGGCGGACAGGCGATTTTCGCGGATCTGGCAAAGATGCCCCATCTTCTGGTGGCGGGTGCCACGGGGTCCGGCAAGTCCGTCTGCGTGAATACCCTCATCACCAGCATCCTGTTCAAGGCAAAACCCGACGAGGTGAAGTTCATCCTCATCGATCCCAAGATGGTGGAGCTTTCCAACTATAACGGCATTCCCCATCTCATGGTGCCCGTGGTCACGGATGCGAAAAAGGCGGCTTCCGTGCTGAACTGGGCGGTGCAGGAGATGGAGAAGCGCTATGCGAAGTTTGCGGAGAACACCGTCAGGAACATGGAAACCTACAACAGCAAGTTCCCCGATGACAAGATGTTCTCGATTGTCATCATCATTGACGAGCTGGCGGATCTCATGATGGTGGCTCCCCATGATGTGGAGGACGCGATTTGCCGCCTGGCCCAGAAGGCCCGCGCCGCAGGCATTCACCTTGTCCTTGCAACCCAGCGGCCTTCCGTGGATGTCATCACGGGCATCATCAAGGCGAACATTCCGTCCCGCATTTCCTTTGCGGTTTCTTCCCAGATCGACTCCCGCACGATACTGGATTCCAGCGGTGCCGAGAAGCTTCTGGGCAAGGGGGACATGCTCTTCTATCCCGTGGGGGCCTCCAAGCCCCGCCGTGTCCAGGGGGCCTTTGTCAGCGATGAGGAAGTGGAGATGCTTCTCGACTTCATCCGAAGCCAGGGGCAGGAAGTGGAAGCCAATGAGGAGATCATCAGCTTCACGGAAAATGCCATGGCAGAGGAGGAAAACGGGAAGAAGGCGAAAGGGGAAAAGGATGCGCCAAAGCTGGATGCCCTGCTGGAGGAGGCTGTGAATCTGGTCATGTCCACGGGACAGGCCTCTGCCTCCAATGTGCAGCGCCGCTTCCGTGTCGGCTATACGAGGGCGGCCCGGCTCATCGACACGATGGAGCAACTGGGCATCGTCGGCCCGTCGATGGGCAGCAAGCCGCGGGAAATCATCATGAATTCGGAAGATGCCCTGAATGTGGTGCATAATGCGCAGGCATGAGAAGTCCTGTTTTCTTCTTGACAAAAGGAATAAATTGCATTAATATTGGCATAGGAATTGAATATGGTAGGGGATAGGTGTCCATAGGACTTAATAGGGAATCCGGTGCAGCATAGTCTAAGCCGGAGCGGTCCCGCCACTGTAGGGTGGAGTCTTGCACAATCATGTCACTGGGGTAGATATGCGTACCTTGGGAAGGCGTGCAATGCGGTGCCATCGGCGCTTCAGCGCCGCGAATGGCACCCATGCGAGAGCGTCCCGTGACAGCGAGCACGAAGTGCGAAGCTGGAACGGCTGACGCTTACCGCAGACGATGAAACCGAGCCAGGAGAACTGCCTGTTCCAGCATCACCGTTGACCTTTGGCTTTGCCAAAGCGTCGTGCCTGCGAGCGATGGGTAGGGGATTGGATCTATGTATTGGGAGTCTCATGGCATAGATGCTGGTATAGTGGGATGGTCTTGGAATCATCGAGGAAAGCAGCTTTGTTCCGGGGATACGATATGGACGGCAATCTGACTGCACGTTTGCAGGCGGGTTGCCGTTATTTTATTCCGAAAATTTCTGTGAGGAGGCTGTATTATGAGCAATGAGACCAGTGGACAGGCATCGAGCGAGCTTGACCTTCAGGCCATCCTGAAGAAGGCCGAGCAGCAGACGGATTTCCCGGATGTGCCCCTTGACGAGTTCACACCGCCCACTTATGAGGAGTGGAAAGAGGCCTGTGTTGCACTTCTGAAGGGTGCTCCCTTCGAGAAGAAGATGTACACGAAGACCTATGAAGGCATCACTTTCGACCCCATGTATTTCCGGAAGGACACGGAGGATATCCTTCCGAAGGGTTCCTTCCCTGGCATGGGGGATTTTCTGCGCGGTGCCCAGGAGAGCGGCTATGTGGGGAATCCCTGGGGCATCGCCCAGTCCTGTGACGAGACCATGCCGAAGGAGAACAATGAACTCCTTCGCCATGAGCAGGAAAAGGGCTCTACCATCTACAATATCCGGCTGGACAGCGCTACCCTGGCTGCCCAGGATGTGAGGGAGGCGGAGAAGCCCGGTGATGAGGGCGTTTCCGTGACCACCATCGATGACATGCATTCCCTGCTGGATGAGCTCAAGCTGGATTGGTTCCCCTTCTATATTTATGCCGGGGCAAGCGCAGTTCCCATGCTCGGTCTTGCCATGGGAAGCCTTAAGGCATCCGGCAAGGACCTGACGAAGCTCAAGGGATTCCTTGCAGCGAACCCCATCGGCGAGCTTGCAGAGCACGGGAAGAACGCTGCCTCGCTGGAAAAACTTTATGATGAGATGGCGGCCTGCGTGAAGTGGACGAAGAAGTATGCGCCGGGGCTCAAGACGATCTTTGCCCGGAGCGATGTCTTCAGCCGCGGGGGCGCGAACGATGTGCAGGAGGCTGCCTATACCCTTTCCATGGCGGTCTCTTATCTGCGTGCACTCTTGGATCGCGGCATTTCCATTGACGATGCCGCAAAGCAGATCGTCTTCGGTTTCTCCATGGGGGCGAATTTCTTCCTGCAAATCGCAAAGCTCCGTGCGCTCCGTCCGATCTGGGCGCAGATTGTGGAGGCCTTTGGCGGCAGCAAGGATGCCCAGCGCATGCACATCCATGGAAAGCCCGCCCTTTTCTTCAAGACGGTCTACGATCCCTATGTCAATATGCTCCGCAATACCACGGAGATCTTCTCCGGCGTGGTGGGGGGCCTCGATTCCTTCGAGAGCAGTCCCTTCGACGAGCCCATCCGCAAGGGAGACGAGTTCTCCCGCCGCATTGCCCGCAACGTGCAGATCATCCTGCAGGAGGAGTTCGGCCTTTTGCAGCCCATCGATCCGGCAGGCGGTTCCTGGGCGGTGGAAACTCTCACCAAGCAGATGAAGGAAAGAATCTGGGAGGAATTCCAGGCCATTGAGGCAAAGGGCGGCATTGTCAAGGCTCTGGAGGAAGGCTATCCCCAGGAGGCGATTTCCGGTGTGCTGGAATCCCGCTTCAAGGCGTCGGAACTGCGCCGCGACCGCATTGTCGGCAACAATATGTATCCGAATATGACGGAGAAGCTTCTGGATCCCCGTGAGGAAGATGTGGAGGAGATCAAGAAGCAGCGCAAGGCCGATGTGGAGGCATACCTTTCCGATATTGACGAGGCCTTCAAGTCCGAGAAGGTGAAGGCCCTCTCGGAAGCCAGGGAGGACCTGGTGGATGCGGCCATTGGCGCAGCGCAGGCGGGCGCTACTATCGCGGAGATCGCAAAGGCGCTTCACGAGGGCGGTCAGGAGGCAGAAAGTGTTGCCCCGATTGCACCTCATCGCTGGAGCGAGCGCTTTGAGGCCCTTCGGAAGATCACGGAGGACTACAAGGCGGAGAAGAACGATAACGTGAAGATTTTCCTCGCAAATATGGGCCCCATCCCGCAGCACAAGGCACGGGCCGATTTCACCACGGGATTCCTGCAGGTGGGCGCCTTCGAGGTGCTCGGCAACAATGGTTTCCCCACGGTGGACGAGGCTGCAGCGGCGGCAAAGGAGTCCGGGGCGGATGCCGTGGTCATCTGTTCCACGGATGCCACCTATCCCGAGATTGTCCCGGCACTGGCACCGAAGCTCCACGAGGCGCTTCCCAATGCCACGGTGTTCCTGGCAGGCGCTGCGCCGAAGGATCTTTTGGACACCTACAACCAGGCGGGCATTGACGACTACATTTCCGTTCGCGCCAACTGCTACAAGATCCTGCAGCTCCTGCAGAAGAAGAAAGGGATGATCGCATAATGGCAGCTTATACAAATCCTGATTTCACCACCATGAGCCTGCAGGATGCGCCGAAGTCGGATGCAAAAGAGTGGAGGAAGCTCTTCGAGGCGCAGGCAGGCGCGGAGTTTGATGCCCTCACGAAGCGCACCATGGAGCATATTCCCGTGAAGCCCTTCTATGACCATGAGGAATATGACCACATGAACCACCTGGATTTCGCCAGCGGCATCCCGCCCTGCCTCCGCGGGCCCTATTCCACCATGTACGTGTTCCGTCCCTGGACAGTGCGCCAGTACGCCGGTTTCTCCACGGCAGAGGAATCCAATGCCTTCTACCGCAGGAACCTGGCCGCAGGACAGAAAGGCCTTTCCATCGCCTTCGACCTTCCTACTCATCGCGGCTATGATGCGGACAACCCCCGTGTGGTGGGCGACGTGGGAAAGGCGGGCGTGTCCGTCTGCTCCATGCTGGATATGAACATCCTGTTTTCCGGGATTCCCCTGGACCAGATGTCCGTCTCCATGACCATGAACGGTGCGGTGCTTCCGATTCTGGCCTTCTTCATCCAGTCCGGTGTTGAGCAGGGCGTGGACAAGAAGATCATGGCGGGCACCATCCAGAACGATATCCTGAAGGAGTTCATGGTCCGCAACACATACATCTATCCGCCGGATATGTCCATGCGCATCATCGGCGATATTTTCGAGTACACCACCAAGTACATGCCGAAGTTCAACAGCATCTCCATCTCCGGCTACCACATGCAGGAGGCCGGGGCGCCGGCGGATATCGAGCTGGGCTATACACTGGCAGACGGCCTGGAGTACATCCGCACTGGCATCAAGGCGGGACTTCCCGTGGATGCCTTTGCAAAGCGCCTGTCCTTCTTCTGGGCCATCGGCAAGAACTACTTCATGGAGGTGGCGAAGATGCGCGCCGCCCGCGTGCTCTGGGCGAAGATCGTCAAGTCCTTCGGAGCGAAGGATCCGAAGTCCATGGCTCTTCGGACCCACAGCCAGACTTCCGGATGGTCCCTTACGGCACAGGACCCCTTCAACAACATTTCCCGTACGGCCATGGAGGCCATGGGCGCAGCCCTTGGGCACACCCAGTCCCTGCACACCAACGCGCTGGACGAGGCCATTGCCCTGCCCACGGACTTCTCGGCCCGCATCGCCCGCAACACGCAGCTCTACATTCAGGACGAGACCAGCGTCTGCAAGATCATCGATCCCTGGGGCGGCTCCTACTATGTGGAAGCCCTCACCAACGAGATCATTCGCCGTTCCTGGGCGCATATCCAGGAGGTCGAGGCCTTGGGCGGCATGGCGAAGGCCATTTCCACAGGTCTTCCCAAGATGCGCATCGAGGAGGCAGCGGCACGCCGTCAGGCGCAGATCGACTCCGGCAACGAGACCATCGTGGGCCTCAACAAGTACCGCCTGGAGAAGGAGGATCCTCTGGAAATCCTCGCCATCGACAATACGGCGGTTCGCAATGCACAGGTAGAGCGCCTGGAGAAGCTCCGCCGGGAGCGCAACGAGGACGATGTCCGCGCAGCACTGGAGGCTATCACCAAGGCAGCGGAGAGCCGCGACAACGGCAACCTGCTGGAATGCGCCGTAGAGGCGGCAAGGGTTCGCGCCTCTTTGGGCGAGATCTCCGATGCGGTGGAGAAGGTTTCTGGACGCTACCAGGCCATCATCCACACCATTTCCGGTGTGTACTCTTCCGAGTTCACGGACAAGACCGAGCTGGATAAGGCGCGGGGCATGGCGGATGAGTTCGAGAAGCTCACCGGCCGCCGCCCGCGTATCTTCGTCGCAAAGATGGGCCAGGACGGCCACGATCGCGGCCAGAAGGTCATTGCATCTTCCTTCGCCGACATGGGCTGGGATGTGGATGTGGGGCCGCTCTTCCAGACACCGGAGGAAACCGCCCAGGATGCCGTGGACAACGATGTCCACATGGTGGGCTTCAGTTCCCTTGCCGCAGGGCACAATACCCTGCTGCCGCAGCTTGTCGATGAGCTCAAGAAGCTGGGCCGTGAGGACATCATGGTCTGTATCGGCGGCGTCATCCCCGTGCAGGATTACGACAACCTGTACCAGCATGGGGCCGTGGCAATCTTCGCACCGGGGACAAACATCCCTGAGGCCGGCATCAAGCTTCTGACCCTTCTCATGGATCGTGCCAAGGAGGAAATGGCTGAGGCATAGTCCGGGAATAGAAATGAGAGAAAGGAGCCTTCCCGGTATTTCCCTTTGGGAGGGCTCCTTTATTGATGGAAGAAGGAGGAAGGAGGTAGGAATGGAGCAGAAATACACAACATCAAAGCCCAGCTGGGTGCCGGAAGAACCCAACGAGAAATTTGCCTGCTCCGTCATGAGCGGCATTGACGGCATCAAGGACACGACGGTGGGGAACATCAATCCGGCTCTCCAGAGCGGGAAGATGAAGCCGAAACGCCGCATGGTGCTTTCCGAGGATGATTATGTGGAGGGCGTGGCGAGTGGTGACCGCATCACCCTTTCCAGGGCCATCACGCTCATTGAAAGCAACAGTCCCAGGCACTTCGCCAAGGCGCAGAGGGTTCTGCAGCGGCTGCTCCCGAGAACAGGAAAGGCGCTTCGCATCGGGTTCACCGGTGTGCCGGGCGCAGGGAAGAGCACCACTATTGAGGCCTTTGGCAACATGCTTTGCGACGAGGGCCATCGGGTGGCTGTCCTCACCGTGGATCCCACCAGCTCTGTTACCAGGGGTTCCATCCTGGGGGACAAAACCCGCATGGGGACACTCTCCCGCCGCCCCGAGGCATTCATCCGCCCGTCTCCCGCCGGGGGGACTTTGGGCGGTGTGGCCAGGAAGAGCCGGGAGACCATGCTCATGTGCGAGGCAGCGGGCTATGATATCATCATCATCGAGACCGTAGGTGTGGGCCAGTCTGAGACCACAGTGCGGTCCATGGTGGATTTCTTCCTCTTGATTGTCCTTACGGGAGCTGGGGATGATTTGCAGGGAATCAAGAAGGGCATCATGGAGCTTGCAGATGCCATTGTCATCAACAAGGCGGACGGGGACAATCTGGTGAAGGCTAAGGTGGCCAGAGGAGAGTACGAGCGCATGATCGAGTACATCCGCCCTGCCACGCCCGGTTGGGCCACCCACGCTTATCTTTGCTCCGCACTGGAAAAGACAGGACTCAAGGAGCTTTGGCAGGTGATCCAGGCGTTCCAGAAGATGACGAAGGAGAGCGGTGTCTGGAAGAAGCGCCGGGATGGGCAGCTTCTGGACTGGATGCACAGCATGATCGACGAGCATCTTCATAATCTTTTCTTTGAGGATGCCGTGGTGACGGGGCGCATGCCGGAGATTCGGGAGGCGGTGCTGAAGGGGACGATTTCCCCTACTCAGGCTGTGGCAGAGCTCATCAAGCTCTTTGATGTGAAGCGGGCCGCCATGCGGCAGGTGGATATCTTCCATCCCGAGCGGGAGTGAGGGAAAGCTATGTATACGAAAAAAATCTATTTTTCCGGCGGCGACTTTCACGAGCTGCAGGAGGTCTTCCGGGATCTGCCGGGGGTTGTGAGCACCAGGACGGGATATATCAATGCCGAAGGCACGGCTGGCTTCGCCGCAGTTGCCTCAGGCGAAGTCAAGGCATACATGGGCGTTGAAGTGGTCTACAATCCGAAGAAAATGGATCTCTCCAAGCTCATGGACGTGCTCTTTGCAGTGGTGAATCCCTATGTCCCCGACGGACAGGGGAAGGCCCGGGGAGAGATGTATCGGGCAGGTGTATTCTATGCGGATGCGGAGGACGAGCCCCAGGTGGAACTGCATCTGAACTTCATCGCCAATCGTGGGAAGCCTCCGGCGGTTTCCTGCATTGGCCTCACCATGAACGATCCAAACAGCAATCCCAAGCTGGCCCGGCATTGCTACTGCCTGGCGGGGGAATTGAGGGCCTTTCTGGAGGCAGAGCCGGAGCATCAGGAATATTTAGGGAAGAATCCGGGGACAGAGACATTCATTGATTTTGAAAAGCTGAGGGAATATGTGAAGTTTTGATGGGAGGTTTTGTTTATGAAAAAGATGTTTGCAAGTTTGGCAGCCGGTGCAATGATTCTCGCGGGAAGTGCCCTTGCCAGTGCAGGGGCGACGTCATGGATGACGGAGGGGGATGTGAGTATCGGCGGGATACAGCCCAATATGTCCCTTGACTATGTGCAGGCAGTCTATGGCCCCATGCAGGACGCCAAGACCCATTACTATAAGAATGCCCTGGGTTACGGAGATTCGGTGAAGATTATTCCTACGGAAGACGGGGAAGAGGTGAAGGCCGTTCTGGTATCGGCGGCCAATGGATGGGCAACCCCTGCCGGAATCACCGTGGGCATGAGCATCGACGAAGTGACGAAAATCTACGGCGATGGGTCTGTCAATCCCGTGCGCCATCACTCCCACCACATGCCCGGTTATGATTACTACACCTATTTTCCCGCCGCGGACCACTCGGTTTATCTGACCTTTGCCGCCAAGGATGGCAAGGTGGCTTATATCAAGGTCGGAACCATGGAGCGGTAGGATGCCAACAAATGGAACATCGGTGCTTATTATCAATGCGAAAGGATGAGGATGCATGAGCTTACAGGGCAAGCAGGTTCTGAAACCGCTGTCGATGCCGAAATTCAATCCCGTATGGAAGGATGTGGAGGGGGACTGGTGCAAGAACGAGTCCCTGGCCTCCGTTCCTTTTTCGCCGTTGGAGGCGAGGATTGCAAAGGAAAAACCGGGTCTTTCCCAGGGACTTGAGAAATTGCGCTCCCTCTTGGGGGAGGATAATTTCAGGAAGTTCATCTCTCCTCTCCACAATCTCACGCAGAACGGGAATATGCTCCTGGTGATTGCGGGGGACTTCCTGCAGCGCTCCCTTTTGGAGCGGGAATGCATTCCCAGCCTGAAGGAAGCCTTTGGCGTCTCCAAAGTCCGCATTGTGGTGTGAGGCATCGTGGACAGATAAAACAGGGATAAAGGGGCTGTTGCGCGTTCATTATGGCGTGCAACAGCTCTTTTTTGCGGTCTGGGAAGTCTCTGCTGGCGAAGTTTATCAACATGCCTTGTATGGCAAAGAAGATGGGAGATATGCTGGCAGCAAGATTTGAAAAATGATGTGATTGTGTTATCATTAGGATGATAGAAATCAAGAACGGAAAGGAGCCTGCCCATGGACGAACTGGATTTGCGGCGGATACCTGAGGCCAGCTATCTGAACACGGACAACACCTGGCGGTACCGATCAATCCTGCACTTCTGCTTCAAGCGGCATGAGCATATGCAGACCTATGTGTATCCGGAGGATATCTTTCACTACCTGAAGCAGGAGCCTCACTTCCGGGACTATACCTTTGACCAGCTGGAGCAGGATCTGGCGGCTTTGTGCGACTGGAAGAACCTGATTCCCCATCAGGAGACCAGCCGTTCCAAGACCATTGCAGATTTCAAGAAGAAGCGCTACCGCTACCAGTGCAGCCCCTACACCGTGGAAATAGAGCGCATGCTGGAAAGACTGCGAAGTGTTGGGGAGGAGTTCGGCGGTTCTTTGGAGACCACCCAGTTTGACCGGATTCTCCAGTGCCTGAAGAAGTTTCTCTTTCCCCAGGAGGAACTTCCTTCCCAGGAGCTCTATCAGACCTGGCAGGATCTGGAGCATTATTTCCGCACACTGGTGCAGAATTCCTCGGACTACCTGGCTCACCTGAAAAGCGCCAAGGTGGAGGAGCGCATGCAGACCACGGCATTCATTGTCTACAAGGATCGCTTCACCCAGTATCTCAGGACCTTTGTCGTTGGCTTGCAGCGCAGTGCCCAAAAGATGGAAAAACTCTTCCAGCAGAGCAATCCGGAGATGGAGGAACTCCTTTTTGTGCGGCTTGCTGATCATCAGATGACCATTGCCATCATGGGGGAGGAGCAGGACCGGCAGGGGTATCTGGAGGATTTTCGGGAGAGCTTCCAGGTCATGCGGGAGTGGTTCCTGGGGACGGGTTACAGGGACAGCGAGCTTTCCGCCCTGTCCAGGGAGACGGTGGACACCATCCGCCGCATTACGAAATTTGCTCAGCGTCTGGCGGAACAGCATCAGTCCTTCCGCAGCCGCAAGGCGGAGTTTTTGCATCTGGCCCGGTGGTTTGCCCAGCTGGATGACAAGGCCGAGGCGGATCTTTTGAGCGCTCTGGTCTTCGGTCCTGCGGGGGGACGCCATTTTTATGCAGAAAGCCGGGAAATGGAGGACTACACCAGCCGCATGGAAGAGGAGGCCCCAACTCTTCTACAGCTCGTCCCACGGGTCAGGACCTATCGTGAGCGGCAGCGGCAGACACCCATAAGGGAGCAGCGGGCGGCCAAGGAGGCAGCCAGAAAGGAATATCTTGCCCGCAGGCAGCAGCTTTCCGATTTGATGGAAGGCCTGGCCGTGGAGGGGGTCATTGACTTTGAAAAGCTCCCCACCCTCTCCCGGGAGGCCAGGCAGATGCTCCTGGGCTGGGTGGTCCGGGCTCTGCACCGCAATCCCGTCAGCACGGAAATGGGCTTTGGTGTGGAGCTGGTTTATGATCCCAAGGAAAAGCGAAGGATTACGATTCACTGCGAGGACGGGGAGTTTGCCATGCCTCCCATGAAATTCAGATTGCACAGAGGAAACGGATGAATATGGAAGAAAAGGAAGAACTGCAGCAGGCGGCCAGGATTCTCATGGAAAACCGCTGGGTCACCCGCAGGGACATGCCGGAGGAGTATCTTTCGATACGCCGCCTGGAAAGACCTCTGCGGCAATTTTTTCGTGACAGGTGCGGCTGGCCCCTGCTGGTTACTGCCCAGTTCTACAAGCTGGAGAAAATCCCCGCAAGGCCCAGGGGCTTTATGGGCCTCAGTGCCATGCAAAGCCAGGAGGACTATGTGCTGCTTTCCTGTGTGCTGGCCTTTTTGGAGGAATACGAGACGGGAGGGCAGTTCCTGCTGGGAGATCTGGCGGAGGCACTCCTTTCCTACTATCCCGAGGATGCTTTCACCAAGAAGCTCAGCTGGGAGGACTATGGCTGGCGCAAGTCTCTGATCCGGGTGCTGAAGCTCCTGGCAGAAGAAGGCATGATAAACATCGTGGACGATGAAAGCGAGGGCTTTGTCTCCGGAGGAATCAAGGACGGTGTGGCAGCAGGGGAGGCTCTCTATGAGGTTACGGCCCTTTCTCGCTATTTCTTGCGGAACTTTCCCAAGGAATTGCAGCAGTACAACAGACTCGCAGAGCTCATGGAGGCGGAATTCTTTACGGAAAGCACCGAAGAGGCACAGGCCGCTCGTCTGCGCCGCCAGCGGCTCTATCGGGAACTCCTTCTCTCCCCGGTGCTCTACAAGGGGGAGGATCCCTTGGATTTCCTTTATCTGAGGAACCGCCGGGAGCGCATCAGGAATGACCTGGAGGACTGGCTGGGGCTCCACTATGAGCTTTACCAGAATGCTGCTTTGGCAGTGTCCCATGAGCAGAATGCCTGGTTTCGGGATATTTTTCCCGTCAGGTTCCGGGGTATCCATGACATTATGCTGCATCTTTCCCATTATCTGCGGCAGCTGCCGGAGGAGGCACTGGACCATGACCTGACGGCAGGGGAATGGAAGCAGCACCTGCAGGCTTTGACGGAGGCTGTCAAGAGCGGCTGGACCAAGGAATACCGGGAAATGAGCCAGAAGCGCCTGTCGGAGGAACTGCTGGCAGAAATGGAGGACTGGGGCATGGCAGAGGTGCAGGAGGATGGTTCCATCAGGCTGCTGTCGGCCATCTTCCGCCTGGAGGGGGCCTATCCCGAGGATTATGGGCAAAAGGCAGAGGGAAGCGGCAAATCGGAGGAGAAGGCATGAGTGAAAACCGCTGGCAGGCCAACAGGGCCGGCATTTTGAACTATTGGTATTATGATGAGGCTGAGTTCCATTTCGCGGGCGGGCGGTTGCTGCTTCGGGGCAGCAATGGCTCAGGCAAGTCCGTCACCATGCAGAGCCTTGTGACTGTCCTGCTGGACGGGGTGAAGCGGGCGGACCGGCTGGACAGCTTTGGCTCCAAGTCCCGCACCATGGATGACTATCTGCTGGGGGAAAAGGAAATCAGCGAATACGAGGAGCGCACGGGCTACCTCTATCTGGAATACAAGCGGGAGAACAGCGACCAGTACATCACCACCGGCATCGGCCTCCATGCCCGCAGGGGCAATTCCAAGGTGGATTTCTGGGGCTTTGTGCTGCAGGATGGCCGCCGCATCGGGGAGGATTTCTTTCTTTATCGCCTGGGCAAGGACCCGGAAACAGGGGAGGAGCAGAAGCTGCCCCTGACCCGCCGGGAACTGGAAAACGCCATTGGCCAGGGAGGCCGGGTCACCACGGAACAGCGGGAGTACATGGCCATGGTGAACCAGTATGTCTTCGGCTTTGAGGATATTGGCAAGTATGAGGAACTGATGAAGCTCCTCATACAGCTCCGCAGCCCAAAGCTCTCCCGTGATTTCAAGCCCAGCGTCATCTACGAGATCCTGAATGAGTCCTTGCCCACCCTCTCTGATGAGGATTTGAGGCCTCTGGCGGAGACGCTGGAAAATATGGAAAAGACTCGTCTGGCCATCGAGCAGCTGAAGCGGGAGCAGGGAGCCTTTGAGGCTATCTGCAAGGCCTATACTGCCTATAATCGGGCGGTGCTGGCAGAGCGGGCTCTTGGGGAGGCGGAGTGTCGTCGGGCCATCCAGCGGCTGAAGGACCAGATTGGGGAGCAGGAGGCCGAACTTGCTCAGGCAGCCCGGGCAGCAGAAACTGCCAAGAATCGTCAGCAGGAGCTGACGGTGGAGGCCGAGGCCCTGCGCCGGGAACAGGGAGACCTGCAGGAGCACGAGGCCTACAAGGCGGCGGAGAAGAAAAAGGAAGCGGAAAGCCAGCTGGAACTGGAGACTGCCCAGCGGGCTCGCAAGGAGGAGACACTGGGGAAGATGCGCCGCCGGGAGCTGGAGCTGCAGGAAATGGCGCAAAAGGAAGAGGCGGAGATGGCCCGGCTGGAAGAACAGGCGGAAGAACTGCTGGAGGATCTGCTGTCCCTGGCGGAAGATGCGGATTTTTCTGCCCATAGAGCCTTGGTGCAGGGCTTTGGCCTGGGAAAGGCTGAGGCCGGAGAGCATTTCGCCCTATGGCAGCGGGAGCGCAAAGACCATCAGCAGCGCCTGCTGCAAATCCAGAAGGAGCTCCGAAGCTATGAGGAACAGGAGCGGACAGCCCTGCAGATGGAACGGGAACTTGGTGAGGAAAACCGCCATTTGGATGACTGCCGCCATGAGCACCGCCGCTTGCTGGAATCTCTGGAGAAGGCAAGGGAAGACCTGGTGAAGTCCTTCTACGAGTGGAAGCAGGAGACAGGGAATGCCCTGCCCCTGGCTAAGGAGGAGGAAATTCGTCTGACGGGAGCCCTGCGGGACCTTTATCAGGGCACTGACTGGATGGAAATCCAGAATCAGCTGAATGCCATCGTCAGCCAGCTGCAGCGGCAGCTGGACGCCCGCATTGGCAAGGTACGCCTGACACTTCAGGAAACCGGAGAGAAGGCGGACAAGGCACGGGAAGAGCTGCGTGTCCTGAAGGAAACAAAGGAGGCGGAGCCGGAGCTCTCCGAGGCCTGCCAAAGGGCTAGGGCGCAGTTGCAGGAGCAGGGTATTTCCTTCCTGCCCCTCTATGAGGCCACAGAATTCCGTTCACAGGTCACGGCGGAGCAGCGGGAGAGGCTGGAGTCCGCCCTGCTGGAGGCAGGGCTTTTGAATGCCCTGCTGCTGGAAAAAAATAAAACAGCCGTCGCCCTGCCGGAAGAAATGCGGGGGGCGGTGCTCATGGCCGGGGAGCCGGTAATGCTCTCCGAGTCCCTGCTGGATTATCTGGAGCCGATGCCGGGAGAAAGCGGCCTGAAGGAGGAGCGCATTGCCGAGATTCTGGCTTCCATAGAAGTGAATGGAGACATGTATCGTCCGGGCAGCGGCATTTCCCTTAATGTCTCCCAGGGAGCCTATGCCCTAGGGAGCCTGGCCGGAAGGGCGGCGGAAAGGGAGAATGCCCTTTTTGTCGGCAAGCAGGCCCGTGAAGCTTATCGTCGCCAGCAGATCGGGGAAAAAGAGCAGGAAATCGCAGGGCTGGAAAGCGAGCTGGAGCAGGCCCATAGTAAGGAAGAGGGTCTGCTGGCAGAAAGTGCTGCCTTGCAGCAGGCCAGGGACCGCTTCCCAAGTCCTGCCCAGGCTCAGCAGGTCTATGAGGCAGTACGCAGCCGGGAGCAGGAAATAGAGCGCCAGGAACAGCGCATCCAGGCCAAGGAGGAGGCCAGAAAGGAACTGGCGGCGGTACTTTTGCAGGAACGAAAGAAGATACAGGAGCTGCGGGGAGAGACCAATCTTTCCTTTGCCTCTGCTGCCTATGAGGAGGCTTTGGGAGCTCTTTCCGAATACGGGGAAGGGCAGCACCGGCTGACCCTGCTGGACGCGGACTTTGCCCATACGGCGGAGCTTTGCCGCCAGCATCGGCAGGAGCGTGACTATGCTGCCGGGGAAGTGGATGTACTGAAAGGCGAGCTGCTGGACAAGGATATGATTCTCTCCAGGCTGACGAAGACCATTGAGGCTCTGGCACATCAGCTGGAGGAAATGGATGCTGCCGCCATTGAGGCTCGCATTGCCCAAGTGGTGGCAAGGCTTACAGCTATTCCCGGGGAGCTGGGCCGCATTTCCCAGGAACTGGGCCAGCGGGAGCATCAGCAGGAAAGCCTGACTGCCGGGCTGGAGCAAGTCCAGCGGCGCTGCCAGCTGTACCAAAGGCTGCTCGCAAGCTGGCAGGATCTGGTCAGGGCAGAGGAGCTGCGGAGTTTTGGGGGAGTGCTTGAGAAAAAGAGTCTCACGGAGCTCATGCAGGCCCGCAGGAAGGACAGGGAGACCACTCTGCTCGCTTTGGCCCAAAGGGTGGAAAAGCAGTATGCACTGCACCGGGACGAGATTGCCGAGTACCGCTTCTCCTTGAGGGAATGTCCTGATGAAATAGGGGAGAGGCCGGAAATTGCCCCGGAGGACGAGGAGATATTCCTGCCCCGCTGGGAGGCTTTGCAAAATCAGGCCTCCCGTCAGCTGGCACTGACGGAAACGGGAGGACGGCCCCTGTCTCCCTACGAGCAGCTGCTGGAGCTGGAGCATCATCTGGCGGAGCAGGAGAGCCTCCTGTCCGAGCAGGACAAGCAAATCTATCAGGAAATCATCATGAACAGCATTGGCCGCACCATCAGCGACAGGATTTATGGGGCCGAGGACTGGATCAGGAAGATGAACCGCTTGATGGCAGGCAGCGAGACATCCAGTGCCCTGAGGTTCCGGCTGGAGTGGAAGCCTCTCACCGGGGAAGAGGACCAGGAACTGGATACAGCCGAGCTGGTGGAGCTCCTTCATAGCGATCCGGAACTTATGAGGGAAGAAGACATGAAAAAACTGGAGGAACACTTTGCTCACCGCATCGGCAGGGCACGGGAGGAGGCTGAGGCACAGGAAAAGGATGCCGAAGCCTTCCAGGCCTCCGTGCGGGCCCAGCTGGACTACCGTCGCTGGTTCCGCTTCCGCCTTTATTACGACAAGGGGGAGCAGATCAAACGCCGGGAGCTTACGGACAAGGCCTTCTTCCGTTTCAGCGGGGGAGAAAAGGCCATGGCCATGTATGTGCCCCTCTTTTCTGCCGCCTATTCCCGTTATATGGATGCAGGGGCGGAGGCTCCCAGGCTCATCACCCTGGACGAGGCCTTTGCCGGAGTGGATGAGCAGAACATGCGGGACATGTTCCGGCTGGTGGAGCAGATGGGGTTCAACTACATCATGAATTCCCAGGCAGTATGGGGGGACTACGACGTGGTGCCCAGCCTCAATATCTACGAGCTGCTGCGTCCTTTGAATGCAGGCTATGTGTCCCTGTTGCCTTACCACTGGGATGGCAGGGAAAAGAAGGTTATGCTGGAGGCAGAGGATGGATGAGGAACTTTTTCTGGAGGCTCGGGGCTATTTTGAGACACATCCGGTGCTGTTGAAGCTGGCCTGGGAATTTTGCCAAAAATATCGCAGCCTGGGACACTTCGGTGGCAGCTTAAAACTGACAAGGCTGGATATTGCCGGAGAGCGGGATGTTTCTGCCTACCTGCGGAGGGAGGTGCGTCGGGGTGACAGGCTCACCTATCGGGAATTTTCCGCAGCATGGGAAAGGACCCGCTTTGGCAGCCTGTCTTTGGAGGAGTTTCTGCTGGCCTTGATGCCCAAGGACTTTACATCTAAACAGGAAGAACGGAAAAGGGAAAAGACCGTCCGGCAGACCATCTATGAAAGGCTGGCCGAGATTTGCAAGAGCGGCTCTGCTTTGGCCTGGCTGGAGGCATTGAAGTCCAGGGAATTGCGCCTGCCCCAGAGGGACTTCTATCAGAGGGAAGAGCTGCTTGTTGCCGTGGCCCGGGCCTTGGATAATCTGCCTCAGGTCTATGAAAGACTTCCTTTTTTTGCCAATCGGGTGACGGGCAGCCCTCACGGCCTGGATTTTGACCGGGAGGAGGGCAGGCTCTTTCTTCAGGCACTGGCCTTCCTTAAGGGAGAATCTGTGCCACGGGAGGCGGATGGGCGGACAGAGCTCCTGTATGCTTATCGTGTCCTTCGGGATGATATCCTGAACTTTGCCACCGTCTATGGCCTCACGGCCTATGATGAGGCGGGCAGGGAGATAGGGTACTGGCGGCAGGCTGCGGAGAATCTGTCCCCTCTGAATGTTCCCTTTCGGGAGATCGTACGGGCAGGGAAAATTCAGCCTCTGGCAGAATCGCCGGTCTATATTGTGGAGAACTCCGGAGTGTTTTCCGCCTTGCTGGACATCTTGCAGGAAAAGGGCAGAATCATCCCTCTGCTGGCTCTCCATGGCCAGTTGAAGGCCGCTTCCTGGGTATTGCTGGACAAGCTTGCCGCAGGAGGCGCCAAATTCCTTTACGGAGGGGACTTCGATCCGGAAGGCCTGTCCATTGCCAACCGTCTGCTGCAAAAATATTCTGGGGCCAGTCTTTGGCATATGACCTTGGCAGAGTACGACGAGGCCAGCCAGTCCCTGCCAGAGGAAAGACTGAAGAAACTGCCGGAAAATCTCCACCTGGCATTGCAGCCACTGGCTGAGGCCATGCAGAAAAAGAAAAAAATCCTCTATCAGGAAAGCCTGATAGAGGCGATGGAAAGGGATTTGCTGGGGGAAGCTAAAGTTTGAGCTTGTCTCCCAAAAGTTCCAGGATATAAGCTGCAGCCATATTGAGCCCTTTGTTTATGCATGGCTTTAAAGATCTTTTTAGGGCGGTCTTGGAAAGTATATCGTATTTCAGAAAGTCCATCACCAGAGTCTCGTCAGAGGAGTTTATGATCTGCCTTATGATTTTGCTGCCCATTTGTTCCAAGTAGTTCTCGTAAGGCGTATCTGCGAGGTTGCGTTTGGTCTTTAACATTTTTATGGTGAGGTCTATTTTTTCCTTGGAACTTGAGACATCCTCAAAGCAGGAGGCATAGGTATCGTAGTCGAATTTTTCCTGATTCCAGGCAATATCTATGTAAAGGCAGGAGGCTCTTCTCAGGGATTTGGGAATGGTGATTTCATCCTTGACGTTGCCATCACTATCCAGCAGCACAATGACGGCCGGGTGCCAGAGAATGTTGGCGGTACCATCGACAAGACCCGGCGGCACGGCTTCGATGCCCCCTACCAGTCCCCGGGCCGTTCCTTCAAAAGCATATATTTTGGGCGTTTTTGCGGAGGTGAACATCAGGGCGCCCCGGCCCACAATGTTTAGGGAGCGGGGGAGGGATATTTCCTGCAGTCCTGTAAAAAGAAAAGCATGTTCGCCAAGCATCCTGAGCTTTGGGGGAAGGGAAATCTCCTTCAGTTCAACGCAGTGGGCGAAGGCGTGGGAGCCAAGGTGCTCCAGGTTTTCGGGGAGATGTATTTTCTTTAGCTTCTTGCAGCACTCAAAAACTCCTCCACGCTGGAAAGATGTGGCATCAGGAATTTCGGTAATATTGTCGCTGAGATCTATTTTTGCCAGTTTGCTGCAGTTCATGAAGGCTCCCTGATAAATTCGCGTGACACTGTCTGGCATGGAGACCGTGGTGAGATGCTTTTGTCCGGCAAAGGCCCGGCGCCCTATAATCCGGGTATTGTCAGGTATGGCATAGGAAGAAGCGGGTCTGCTTCCGGGATAGTAAAGCAGGGTGGCGCCGTCCTTAGAAAACACGACCCCGTCAATGTCTTTGTACAAAGCATGTCCCGTAAAATGGACAGCTTCCAGTCCCTCCCAGGTGGCGATATTATCCCATTTTATCCTCTTTTTTTCCATGGTAATGTTCAGGACCTTGCAAGGGCTGGAACAGTGACGTTTCCCGCGCATCATGCTGGCGGGAGGAATGATGGGGGTGGTGATTTCTGTGGGCATGTGATCATCGAAGGCATGCTTGGAGAAATGGGTTGTCGTGGGTTTTACGAAGACGGGATTGCTGGACATGACTTTGTAAAGGGTATTGCCAACATAGATGGGTTCCTGTTGTTCTTCCAGGTTCTCCAACCAGGCGGAGTTCTCGAAAGTGGAATCTTCGGGCTGGATTTCCTGGTTTTCGAAAATGATCTCACGACATTTTGTGTATTGAAAGGCCTTATGGGAAAGCTTCTTTATATCTTTTGGCACCGTAACCGTGTCTTCCCGCCCTGCGCACATGGCCAGGTAAAGCTCATGGTCCTTTTTCTTGTAAAGCATTTTTCCATCGGTGCTGAATTCCTTGTGCTTTGGTGACAAAAGGATTTCCTCAAGGTCGGGAAATGTCCTGTTTTCCAGACCGGATATCTTCAGGTCTGCGGGGATAATGATCTTCTTTACACCGGGATAGATGTGGTCAGTATCTTTATGGAGTGATAACTGCTTTACAGGCATGTCATTTGCCTGGGCGGGAAATTCCACCTCATCCCCATAGTCCTTAAGGTTGATGATCTGATAGCAGGTATCCCTTTTTCGTCCGTCGTCCTCTGTGAGCTCGAAGACTGTGCCCTGATAGGTAAAATCGATGACCTTCTCTTTGCGCATAAAGCGCCTCCTCTCCATCTATATACCGCTGTTCAGGTTTTGATTTTTTGATCATATTTGTTCTAGCATACCATAAGTATACCATAAGTATACCATAAGTATATCATAAGTATATCACAAGTTTATCAACATGTCAGAATTTAATCGGCCAGGAGATCCCTGTGCTTGTTGATGATTTCTCCCATGAGCATTTTTCCACGGATATCCGGATGGAGACCGTCAATGGAAAAACCGTAATCCATGACAGTATTCGTCTTATCGTAAAAGTAAGGTTCCAAATCGATGAAATAAGGCTGTTCGCGAATATAGGCATTGATGGTGTTCATTTTGTCATGCCATTCCGGGTCGGTTTCCGCATGGAAGGCATAAGCGATATTTTTTGGATGGATGGGCATGAGTGTGAGGAAAATGGGGCGGATGTTGTTCCTGTTGCAAAGATCCCTCATGGCGCGGATGTCGGCAATGACATCTTCCGCAGAGATTTCCTCTGCCCTCAGGCTGTTGGTGCCTGTGAGGATCAGGAGGTTTTTGGGGTGGAAGGGTATGACATCCTGTTCAAAGCGCTCCAATGAGGTATGGGAAGTATCGCCGCTCCTGCCAAGGTTTATGGCAGGAAAATCAAGATAGGTGTTGTAGCTGTATTCCAGTGATGCCGGGGAATAGGACATGGCCCCGCCGCCATGGGTGATGCTGTCGCCGAATACGGCAGCAAATATGCCTGAGTCATGCTCCTTTACGATGAATTCCTCGGAATCGGAATAGGTGCCGATGGTATTGCCCTTGTCATCGACGCCCCGGACGCGCCAGTAATATTCCCCGGCATAGGGGCGGGGATATTCGTCATAGCATGCGGAGGCATTGGTGACCGTTTGATGCCAGGCACGGTCTTCTGTGGGAAGGGTGTTGTTTTCCGCCGCAGGAGGGTGGACCATGAGTTCCACCTCGTAGCGGTTGACTCCATGGAGAGGAATCCATTCGAAGACAGGGTAGAGGGGCTGCTCGAAGTTCGGCATCTGGTCAAAGTTATTGATGAGAGGATGGTCGGGGAAAGGTTTGGCAGGGTCAATGGTGATGGGCTCTGCATCCGAGAATTCGCCGATGGGTTCATGATGGAGTCCCAGGGCCCGTGCGCGCCAGTAAATGACGTTCTGAGCTTTGTAGTAGGGGCGCAGGTCAGCCTGCCATCCGTTGGTAAACACTTCCCTTGTGCTGTAGAGATGGTTTTTCTTGGAAAGGGCAGTTCCGCCTTCTGCATCCGGCAGCCCGGACAGCAGCTCCACCTCATAGCAGACGGCATTGGGAACGCAATGCCATACAAGGAAGGGCATGAGGCTGGCAGGATTTTTTGCGGAATATTTGTAAATCGGCATGGGATGAGCAGGCTGCGGGAAATTGGGATTGGCAATGTATTCTGAAGGATCTTTGATGCGGCCAAACATGCCATAGGCTGACACACGGTAGTACATGGGGATGGCCGTGCGGGGAAGATCATAGGAAGAATCCAGGGTGAATTCGCTGGCAACCATGCGATATTCTGGCGCATCTTTTACCAGGCCGGTGGTCTTGGCATAAATCTCGATTTTGTAGAAACAGGGATAGGGCAGACGTTCCCAGGAAAGGGAAAGTCTGCCGTCTTCTTCCGGGAGGAAGGTGGTATTCAGGTGCATCTTTGACAATCCCATGACATCTGTCTTTTCGGCGACAAAAATGCAAAGCATGGTGAAACTGAATATGATGAATGCAAATGCGACAAATTTTTTCATGAACGCTCCAATAATGTGAAAGGGAAATCAATGGAAGAATGGCATTTGGTAGCATTGCTGGAACAGCAAATCGGCGAGCTGTATCTGGCACATGGATATGGGATTTTCATCGGGGTTCAGCCAGTACCATTTTCCGTCCATGCCCTTGAGATGGATGGTCTGTCTGGCGTAGTGGTAACGGAAGGTCATAGAGCGCACGGTGATAGTCGGGGTGTGGTCTGTGATAAAATAGGTGATGACACTGATTTGGTAGCGGGGCGGGTTGTATTCCTCAGGAGAGATGGACTCGAGTTCGAGAAAACACTCGCCGTCCTCATAAGTATAGGCCGATACGAAACCGGGCATCTTTGCAAATTCTGCCCTTTGCTCAGGCGTTGCATGGACATTAGCAGAAATCATGCAGAAGAATAGTAGAATTAACAGAATTTTTCTCATAAATGCCTCCCCGTGTTTTCTTGATGATATCATAAAATCTGTTCATAAACAATCATGGAGCAGGAATTTTCAAAGGGATTGCGAAGTATTCAGAAGGGTTTATTAAAAATGCGATATGTGAGGTGGCGGAGATGGAGAAAACAGGACTGGTCATTGTCCATACGGGGGACGGCAAGGGCAAGACGACGGCTGCGCTGGGCCTGGCCCTGCGGGCCTGGGGGGATGGGCTTCGGGTGCTCATCCTGCAGTTCATCAAGGGTGGATGGAACTATGGGGAACTTGAATCCATCAAGAAACTTTCGGCGCTGGGGGGGCGCATTCAGGTGAGGCAGTGCGGCCTGGGGTTTACCCAAAGGAAAGATGGGCATGAGGCGGAGCACAAGGAAGCTGCCCGGCGGGCATTGCTGGAGGCGCAGGAAGCCATCGGGAGCGGTGCCTGGGACATGGTCATCCTCGATGAGATCAATTATGCCGTAAAGTTTGGCCTTATCAGCGAGACGGAGGTCATGGGGCTTTTGGATAAACGCCCCGGTGGCCTGCATCTGGTGCTCACGGGCAGGGATGCCCTGCCGTCCCTTGTGGAACGTGCCGATCTCGTAACGGAGATGCGGCTTGTGAAGCATCCCTATCAAAAGGGCATTCAGGCGCAGCAGGGCATTGAGTTTTGAAGCCCTTGTGGTATATAATAGAGAACACGATGTGAATATGGGTCATGATATTTTATGAGGAGGTTTCCATGAAGATAAATGATGTGGTGCATGGCTTTCGTCTTTTGAAGACGCAGACAATTCCCGAGGCGGATTCCGAGGGCTTCGAATTCGTTCATGAAAAGACGGGGGCGCGGCTCTTCTATTTGAAGAATGAGGATGACAACAAAGTCTTTTCCATTGCTTTTCGCACGCCTCCAACGGATGATACGGGCGTGGCGCATATCGTGGAGCATTCCGTTCTCTGCGGTTCCCGCAAGTATCCTTTGAAGGAACCCTTTGTGGAGCTTGTGAAAGGCTCTCTCAATACGTTCCTCAATGCGATGACCTATCCCGACAAGACCGTGTACCCTGTGGCGAGCCGCAATGACAAGGATTTCCAGAATCTCATGGATGTCTATCTGGATGCGGTGTTCTACCCTGCCATATACGAGACCCCGGAGATTCTGATGCAGGAAGGCTGGCATTATGAGATTGAGGATGCGGCGGAGCCTTTGGAGTACAGCGGTGTCGTGTACAACGAGATGAAGGGGGCGCTCTCTTCCCCGGATGATCTTCTGGAAAGCCGCATCATGGCATCCCTTTATCCGGACACCACCTATGGCTATGAGTCCGGGGGAGATCCGGAGGCCATACCAAGCCTTACTCAGGAGATGTTCCTGGAGTTCCACAGGAAATACTACCATCCGTCCAACAGCTACATCTATCTCTATGGGGATTTGGACATCGACGAGAAGCTGGCCTATCTGGATGGGGAATACCTGTCCCATTTTGACAGGATTCCTGAGCCTTCCCATATTGAACGTCAGAAGCCTTTTTCCGAAATGAAGCGGCTGACGGAGAAGTATCCATGTGGTGCGGAAGAGGGTACCAAGGAAAAGACCTTCCTGAGCCTGAATTATATCGTTGGGGATGCATTGGATACAGAGGATCTGCTGGGGCTGGATATTCTGGACCATGCCATCCTTCGGACACCGGCAGGCCCGCTCCGCAGGGCGCTTGTGGATGCGGAGCTTGGGAAGGATGTGGATTCCAATTTTGAGGTGGATCTGCTGCAGCCCATGTTCAGCATCATTATCAACAGCTCGGAGAGGGATAGGGCAGACAAATTCTATAATGTTGTCATGGACACCTTGCGGAAGCTGGCGAAGGAAGGAATAGACCGCACGCTCATGGAGGCATCCATCAATCTGCTGGAATTCCGCTTGCGGGAAGCTGATTTCGGCTCGGCTCCCAAGGGCCTTGTCTATGGGCTTCGCAGCCTTCGAAGCTGGCTTTACGATGGAGATCCCGCAGCCCCCCTTTATTATGAGGATCTGCTGGTGCGCATGAAAAAAGGGCTGGATGATGGCTTTTTCGAGGGGCTGATTGAGAAATATCTGCTGAACAATCCCCATAGGACGCTTCTGGTCATGGAACCCAGCAAGACCATGGCGGCAGAGAGGGAGAAGGCAGCCAGGGATCTGCTTGCCTCCAGGAAAGCAGAGCTTGATGCCGGGGCGCTGGAGCGCATCATAAGCGACGCGAAACGTCTCAAGGAACGCCAGCAGAGCCCTGAGACAGAGGAGGCACTGGCGACGATTCCGCTTTTGTACCTTTCCGATATCCGCAAGGAGCCGTATGAATATCCTTTGGAGGAAAGAGAGGAGGCCGGAGCGAAGATTCTCTTCAGTGATGTGGAGACCAATGGCATTGCCTATTTGAACCTCTATTTCGATACTTCCCGTGTCCCCCAGGAGAAACTTTTCTATTTGTACCTTCTCGCCGACTTGATTGGCAGTGTGAGCACAAAGAGCCATTCCTATCAGGAACTTGGAAAGCTTCAGGATCTCCACACGGGAGGCATCAGCTATGATGCCGGTGTGAATACCAAGAAGAATGAGCCGGATTCCTTCCAGCCTCTGTTCAAGGTGAAGGCAAAGGCGCTCATCGGCAAATTGCCGGAACTTGTGTCCCTGCTCTCCGAGATCTTTACGGAGAGCCAGTTCACGGACCGCAAGCGGGTGAAGGAACTCCTGGAGCAGACACAGGTGACCATTGAGATGAACATGCAGCGTTCTGCCCACAGTCTTGTGGCCGGAAGGATTGCGGGATATCTTTCCCGGGCAGGCCGGTATGCGGAAGAGGGCGGGCTCCCCATGTACCGTTTCATCAAGGACTTCCTGGCTCATTTCGATGAGCGTTTCCCTGCCTTGCAGTCCATCATGGAGGAACTTATGGAGCAGGTGTTCCATAAAAAGAACCTCGTTGTCAGTGTGACCTTGAAGGAGAAGGACTATCCAGCTTTTGCCGGTGTGCTGCCAAAGCTGGTCAACGGCCTTTCATCAAAAGAATTCCCCTCCGTGGAATATCATTGGAATCTGGAACGGGCAAACGAGGGGCTCATGTCCTCCAGCCGTGTGCAGTATGTAGGAAAAGGCGCGAACTTCATGAAGCTTGGACATTCTTTTACCGGATCGATGCATGTACTGGAAACCCTGCTTCGTTATGACTACTTCTGGACGCGGATCCGGGTGCAGGGAGGTGCCTATGGCGCATTCACGAATTTCAGCCGCAACGGTATGATGTTCTTTGGCTCCTATCGCGACCCGAACCTGAAGGAGACACTAAAGGTTTTTGATGAGACTGTAGATTATTTGAAGAATTTCAATGTTTCTGACAGGGAGATGGACAAGTTCATCATTGGAACGATGAGCAATATTGATATGCCCTTGACCCCAAAGATGAAGGGAAATGTGGCAGCGGAGTGCTGGCTGAAGGGGATTACGCTGGCTGACCGGCAGAAGAGCCGTGACCAGATTCTCGGCACACGGCAGCAGGATATCCGGGATTTGGCGAAGATTGTAGAGGACTGCATGAAGGAGAACAATCTCTGCGTATTCGGCAATGAGGAGAAATTGAAGGAAAACAAGGATTGCTTCGGAAAACTGATTTCTGTGATGGAATGAGGGCAATGTATTGTTGACTTTAAGCGGCAGTCATGCAATAATTATGGAGATAACGGTAGAGTAAAGGGGGATTTTTTGTGAAGGATGCGATATTCAAGGGAGCGGGTGTGGCAATCGTTACACCGTTCACGGAAACTGGCATCAATTTCCAGGAACTCGGTCGCATGATAGAGGATCAGATCGCCAATGGCACAGATGCCATTATCATCACAGGAACCACTGGCGAGTCTGCAGCCATGACAGACGAGGAGCATCGGGCGGCCATCAAGTTTGCCGTGGAACAGGTCAAGGGCCGCGTGCCTGTCGTTGCCGGTACGGGTTCCAATGAGACTGCTTATGCGGTTCAGTTGACCGAGTATGCAGAAAAGGTGGGGGCAGATGCTGCTCTCGTGGTCACCCCTTACTATAACAAGTGCACGCAGAATGGGCTCATCCGTCATTATACGATGATTGCAGATCATGTGGGGATTCCCCTGATTCTCTATGATGTGCCTTCGCGCACGGGTGTCTCCATCAAGACAGGGACCTATGCCAAGCTGTCAAAGCATCCGCGCATTGCAGCCGTAAAGGAGGCAAACGGGGATCTTTCCGCCATCCTGCGCCTCAGGAAGGCCTGTGGTGATAATCTCGACGTGTATTCCGGCAACGACGACCAGATTGTGCCGATCTTGTCCTTGGGCGGCAAAGGTGTGATTTCCGTCCTTTCCAACGTGGCGCCGCGCCAGACACATGATATCTGTCAGCTTTATTTCGACGGCAAGGTGCAGGAGGCGGCGAAGCTCCAGATTGACTATGCAGACCTGATTGATGCATTGTTCTGCGAAGTCAACCCCATCCCCGTGAAAGCAGCCATGCGTCTTTTGGGATACAATGCAGGTCCTTTGCGCATGCCGTTGACAGATCCGGAACCGGACCATTTGGAACAGATCAGGGCAGCTCTTAAGAATCATGGCTTGTTGAAGTGAGGAACTGCTAGAAGAATTTGCCGATTTGGTGTAAAATAAAACTATGTTTGTTTACGAGAGGAGATATTTCATGAGAAAACTGGTTCAGATGCTCATTGTTGTCTGCATGGTAGTATTTAGTGTCCAGGTTGCTTTTGCAAATTCGGACAAGGTGACGATCCATAAGGACGCAAATGACCAGGACGCGGATTTGGCTTCCATTCATCGCCTTGCTATTGGTCTGCCGATGTATACCCCGGTGGATGAAAAGGATCCGACCAAGGAGGAAATTACTCAGGCAATATATGATGCCAGCAAGGTGGCTCGTTCATATGTCATATCCTATGATATTGCAGCGGATGACATCAAGAGAGATAAGGGCGTTGATATCAAGGCTTTGGATCGTCACAAGGCGGCTCCCGAATTCAAGAACAATATCGCAAAGTATGCGGATGCCTATGTCATTTTGACGGTGGCAAACAACAATGGCATCACTTGCTTTTTCGATGTCTACAAGGCAGGGACGGATGATCTCCTCTATACCTATCAGGTCGTTTCGGGCCGTTGGGATAAGGCATCTGTAGAGACTTATAAGAAATTGTCAGAGCAGTTCTTCAAGAATTTTGAGCGTTCCGCAGATGATCAGCAGAAAAAGGCCGAAAAAGAAGCGAAAAAGAAGAAGTAACAGAAAAGAGAGATATCGCTTTGGCGCGATACCTCTCTTTTTCGTTCAATCGTGGGCCAGGTAGATGGGCTTGATCTTTGCATCCTCGGCATCTTCCCTGGAAATGTATCCGTATCGTACCATGGCATCCAGGACGATGAATTGGCGTTTCTTTGCCATGAGGAAGTCCACGTAGGGAGAATAGAGGGACGGGGCATTGGGAAGCCCCGCCAGCATGGCGGCTTCCGCAAGGGAAAGCTCGTCTGCATCCTTGCCGAAATACCCGTTGGAAGCGTCATGGATGCCATAGAAGTTCGATCCGAAATAGATGGTGTTGAGATAAAGCTCAAGGATCTCGTCCTTGGAATAGTTTGCTTCCATGGCAAGGGACAGCATCAGCTCCTCGGCTTTCCTGCCGAAGGATTGCTCCTGTGACAGGAACAGGTTTTTCACAAGCTGCTGGGTGATGGTGCTGGCACCCTCCTCAATCTGCCCGTACTGGAGATTCACGAGGGAAGCCCTGGCAATGCCTTCAGGATCGAATCCGTGATGGGAGTAGAATCGATTGTCTTCGACCGCTATGACAGCATGCTGCAGGTCCGTGGAAATCCTGTCAATCGTGACATAGGTTTCTTGCCGGATATGCCGGTTTACTGCCCGTTTGAGAAAGACGACGCGACTGATGCGATCGGAGAGTTCTGGCTCATCAGGTTCATCCTCTCTTGCATTGGAAGGAAGCTCTTTTTCCTCGCGAGGCAGGAAGTCGCCGATTCCCTGCCATGTGCGGGGATGGAAGATGTTGAGTCCTCCGCTCAGGAAAAACGTCAGGCAGAAGACGAGCATGAGGAAGCCAAGAAACCGGAAAAGACGGCCAAGTTTTCGTTTTTTCTTCATGAAAAGCTCCTTTCACATATCTATGGTATTATAACGCATTGTTCAAATTTTGCCAAAGGCAAAATATACTTATTGACGTTTCGACACGGTGTATGCCGTGTCATAACGCATTGCGACGCGAAGCTAGTCCCCGGAGGGGATTCAGATTTTGCCAAAGGCAAAATATACCAATTGACGTTTCGACAGGCTTGTCCTGTCATAACGCATTGCGACGCGAAGCTAGTGTCCCGCCTCGTTCATATCCATAATAATTGCCCGATATGCAGTCATCTGCGTTGTCATCGTCAGTTGGCGTAGCCACCGCGATTCAAATTTTGCCAAAGGCAAAATATAGGGGAATTTAAGATTTTGGATTGATTAATTATACATACCTGATGTATAATTATAAACGTTTAGGAGGAACCGATATGAAGGTCAGCATTATTGGCGCCACCGGCTATGCCGGGGCGGAACTTCTGAGAATCCTGCACCGCCATCCGGAGGCAGAGGTTGTGCATATCACATCCGAAAGCCATACAGGGGAGAGGCTCTCCGACCTGTATCCGCATCTGCGGGGGATTTATGATATGGAACTGGAAAGCATGAAGGACATCGACCGCATTGGGGCGGATAGCGATTTCGTGTTCATCGGCCTTCCCCATGGGCATGCTATGGAAGTCGGGCGGGCACTGGAGAACATGCCCACCCGCATCATTGACCTGGGGGCGGACTATCGTTTCTCTGATACCAATGTCTATGAGGAATGGTATCATGTGCCGCATACCCATAAGGGGGCGGCGCGTGTCTATGGGCTTGCCGAACTTTATCGCGAGGAAATCAAGACCGCAAAGATCATCGGCAATGCCGGCTGTTTCACGACGGCGAGCATTCTGGCACTGGCTCCCTTGGCGAAGCATCATCTCATCGATGTCAATACGATTCTTGTGGATGCGAAATCCGGCGTTTCCGGTGCGGGACGTTCTCCCAAGCAGGGCAATCATTTCCCGGAACTCTACGATAGTTTCAAGGCTTACAATGTGGCACATCATCGCCATACGCCGGAAATCGAGCAGGCAATCGAGGACTTGTCGGGGGAAAAGACGGTATTGAACTTCACACCCCATCTCGTGCCCATGTCCAGGGGAATCCTTTCCACCTGCTATGCATCCCTGAAACCTGATATCACGGCGGATATGGTGGATGCAGCCTTTGGGAAGATGTATGCCAATGAGTATTTTATCCGCCTTTTGGGTCGGAACGGCTATCCGGCAACCAAGGATGTCCGGGGATCGAACTTCTGTGATATCGCATGGCATATCGATGAGCGCACAGGCCGTGTCATTGTCCTTTCTGTCATCGACAATCTGGTGAAGGGGGCAGCGGGACAGGCCGTGCAGAATTTCAACATCGCCTGCGGCTTTGACGAGAAGACGGGGCTTGATGATGTACCCATGTATCCCTGAGATTATTGCATGGGATTTGTACGAGAAATTTTGAATCAGGAGCATATTAGGAGGACAATCATATGTTTAGTGACAAGAACGCAAAAGCAGGCGTTGCATTTCCACAGGGGTTCAAGGCAGCAGGTGTCAAGGCAGGCATCAAGAAGAGCGGCAATCTGGATGTGGCGGTCATCTATACCGAGCGCGAAGCCGCAGTGGCCGGTGTGTTCACACAGAATGCTGTGGCAGCAGCGCCTGTGTATGTGTCGAAGGATGCAGTGAAGACAGGAATGGTTCATGCAGTGGTCGCGAATGCGGGCTGTGCCAATGCCTGCACCGGGGAACAGGGCATGAAGGATGCAAGGGGCATGGCCGCCATCACGGCAAAGGAACTGGGTTGCGATGCCAGCGATGTCATCGTTGCATCCACAGGCGTCATTGGCGTGCACCTTCCCATGGACAAGATGGAAGCGGGCATCAAGAAGGCGGTCTCCGAGCTTTCGGAGACGGGCAGCCAAAATGCGGGAAATGCCATCATCACGACGGATACCTATTCTAAGACATGTGCCACCGAGGTGGAGATTGGCGGAAAGAAGGTGCGCTTTGGCGCGATTGCCAAAGGCTCCGGCATGATCCAGCCGAACATGGCGACCATGCTCTGTTTCATCACGACGGATGCATCCATTGACAGTGCGTTGCTCCAGGAGGCATTGTCCGAGATCACTGAAGTGTCCTTCAACATGATTTCCGTGGATGGCGATATGAGCACCAATGATATGGTGGTTGTGCTGGCAAACGGTGCGGCAGGAAACGCGAAGATCACGGAGAAGAATGAGGACTATGTGAAGTTCTATGATACGCTTCTTTCCATCTGCCAGGGGCTTTCCCAGCGCATTGCCGCCGACGGGGAGGGGGCGACGAAGTTCCTCACCATTCATGTCACGGGCGCAAAGTCCTTTGCGGATGCCAAGACCATTGGAATGAGTGTGGCAAAGTCCCCACTGGTGAAGACGGCATTCTTTGGGCAGGACCCGAACTGGGGACGCGTCATCTGTGCCGTGGGATATGCAGGCGTGCCCATGGATCCTGAGAAGACCGTGGTGAAATTCGGCGGCATTCCCGTCTATGCTCATGGCGTAGGAGCAGAGTTCGATGAGGATGCTCTTCGCAAAGTCATGGCGGAGCATGATATCGTCATTGATATCGATATGGGAGCCGGAAATGAGGAAGCCACCGTTTGGAGCTGCGATTTCTCCTATGAATACGTGAAGATCAACGGGGAATATCATACCTGATGACAGGTCAGGAAAGGTTGTGGGAAAATGTTCGATGCACAGGACAAGGCGGGGATTCTCGTTGAGGCTCTGCCCTATATACAGGAATTCTACGGAAAGACCGTCGTCATCAAGTACGGCGGCAATGCCATGATCAATGACAGCCTCAAGGAAAAGGTCATGCAGGATATTGCCCTCATGAAATACGTGGGCATCCATCCTGTCATCGTCCATGGCGGCGGCCCTGAAATCACAGGGTTCCTCAAGAAAGTTGGGAAAGAGTCCTCTTTCGTCAGCGGCCTTCGCGTGACAGATGAGGAAACCGTGGAGATCGCGGAAATGGTGTTGGATGGCAAGATCAATTCCGAGATCGTGAACCGCCTGAACCAGATCGGCGTTCGTGCGGTTGGCCTGAGCGGGAAGGATGCAGGGCTCATCAAGGCGACAAAGAAACTGGCCACGGTCTATGAGGGCGAGGAAAAGAAGCGGGTGGATATCGGCTATGTGGGAAAAGTCGTGCAGGTGGATATCAGCATATTGAAGGACCTCATTGCCCATGACTATATCCCTGTCATAGCGCCCATCGGAGTTGGCGAGGAAGGGGAAAGCTACAACATCAATGCCGATTATGTTGCCTCGGAGATTGCCGGGGCATTGGAGGCGGAGAAGCTTCTCCTGCTCACGGATATCGAAGGCATCTACAAGGACTACAACGACAAGAGCACCTTCATTTCCTCCCTCCATGCAGAGGAAGCCAGAAACTACATCAAGGAAGGTATCATTTCCGGGGGAATGATACCGAAAGTGGAGGCATGCCTCATGGCATTGGAGAAGGGCGCAGGAAAGACACATATCATCGATGGACGGCTCGACCATTCCATTATTCTTGAAATCTTCACATCGGCAGGTATTGGGACGCAGGTGGAGAAGTAAGGAGATTTGCATGATGCAGGGAGGAGTTTCTCATGAAAGCGACAGCGCAAGACATTTTTGAGAAAGACGCGAAGGACTATCTTCCGGTATTCAACCGTTACAAGATCGTTTTGGACCATGGGGATGGCGTTTACGTCTATGACAATACGGGAAAGAAGTATATCGATTTTCTGGGTGGTATTGCCGTAAATGTATTGGGGCATGCCTACAAGCCCCTGGTGGATGCTGTGGCGGGGCAGGCAGGAAGGCTGATTCATTGCTCGAATCTCTACTATACACAGCCACAGGCGGATGCAGCGTCGAAGCTGGTGGAGCTCAGCGGGCTTGGCAAGGCATTTTTTGGGAATTCCGGCGCAGAGGCAAATGAGGGTGCCATCAAGATTGCACGCAAGTATGCCCATGGCATCAATCCTGGCAAATCGCAGATCATCACGGCATGGGACAGCTTCCATGGCCGCACCATAGCGACGCTCACTGCAACGGGACAGCCAAAGTATCACGAAGGTTTCGGGCCTCTTCCGGAGGGCTTTGATTACGTTCATTACAATGACATCGCTGAGTTGGAGAAACTCATGAGCGACAAGACCTGCGCCGTTATGCTGGAGACCATTCAGGGCGAGGGCGGCGTCTATCCGCCAAAGGATGACTATTTGAAGAAGGTGCGCTCTCTCTGTGACAAGTACCATGCATTGCTGATTCTCGATGAGATTCAGGCGGGCATCGGACGCAGCGGAAAATTCTTCGCTTATGAAAACTACGGCGTAAAGCCGGATATCGTAACCTTGGCGAAGGGGCTGGCGGGAGGCGTTCCCATTGGCGCCTTCATCGTGACCGATGAGGTGGCAATGGCCTTCCATGCGGGAGACCATGGCACGACCTTCGGAGGAAATCCCTTGGCTTGTGCGGCTGCCAATGTTGTTCTGGATACGGTGCCCCGGAAGGAATTCCTGAAGAATGTGGAGGAAGTTGGTGCCTATTTCCGTCAGAAACTGGAGGATCTGCAGAAGAAGTATCCGTCCCTGATCACGGAAATCCGTGGCAAGGGACTGATTCTGGGAGCGCAGCTTTCCAAACCGGGACGCGATATCGTCAACGAAGTCCTGGAAAAAGGTGCCATCATCAACTGCACAGCAGGTTCGGTGCTTCGCTTCATTCCGCCGCTCATCATCACGAAGGAGCAGGTGGACGAGGTCCTGGGCATTTTGGCTAGTGTATTGCCGAAATATGTGGATTAAGTCAGGGGGGATTTTATGCTGAAAGGCAAGGATATGATTTCCATCCACGACCTTTCCGTGGATGAGGTAGAGGAGATACTTGGGCTTGCAGCGGAGCTGAAGGCGAAGCAGAAGGCGGGCATCGAGCATCACCTGCTCAAGGGAAAGACCCTGGGGATGATTTTTGAGAAGTCCTCAACGCGGACGAGGGTGTCCTTTGAGACGGGCATGTACCAGCTGGGCGGCCAGGCACTCTTTCTCTCAAACCGTGACCTGCAGCTGGGCCGGGGAGAGCCCATCAAGGATACGGCACGGGTGCTGTCGCGTTACCTTGATGGCATCATGATACGCACCTATGGGCATGACCGTGTGCTGGAGCTGGCGGAATACGCCAGTGTTCCCGTCATCAATGCCCTGACGGATCTTCTGCATCCCTGCCAGGTGCTTACGGATCTGCTCACGATCCGGGAGCACAAGGGAAAGAACCTCAAGGGCCTCAAGATGGCCTATGTGGGTGACGGCAACAACATGACGAACTCCTATATGTATGGCTGTGCGAAAGCGGGCATGATTTTTGTGGCAGCAACGCCGAAGGACTATGCACCGGATGCGGAGGTCACGAGAAATGCCATGGAGGATGCCAAACTGACAGGCGCTTCCATCACGCTTCTGAATGATCCGGTGGAGGCCGTCAAGGGAGCAGATATCGTCGTCACGGATACCTGGGCAAGCATGGGACAGGAAGCAGAGCATGAAGAGCGCAAGAAGATCTTTGCGCCCTATCAGGTGAACAAGGAGCTGCTGTCCCATGCCGACAAACGCGTGATTGTCATGCATTGCCTGCCGGCCTATCGCGGCGAGGAAATCACGGAAGACGTGCTGGAGGCAAATGCCGATGTGATCTTTGATGAAGCGGAAAACCGTCTGCACACGCAGAAGGCAATCATGGCATTGACCATGGCATAGATTAATGTAAGGGCGTAGTGCGAAACATCGTTTCGCACGGAATTTAAGGAGATGTATTTATTATGGCAAAGGTGAACAAGGTTGTACTCGCATATTCCGGTGGTTTGGATACCTCCGTTATCATTCCGTGGCTTAAGGAGCATTATGATGGCTGCGAGGTCATCGCTGTCTGCGCGGATATCGGCCAGGGCGATGAATTGGATGCCGTGCATGACAAGGCTCTGAAGTCCGGCGCTTCGAAGGTGTTCATTGCCGATCTCACGAAGGAGTTCCTTGAGGAGTACGTATGGCCCACCCTCAAGGCCGGGGCTGTCTATGAGGGGAAATACCTGCTGGGCACTTCTTTTGCCCGTCCCATCATTGCAAAAAAACTGGTGGAGATCGCAAAGCAGGAGGGGGCAGACGCCATTGCTCATGGCGCAACCGGCAAGGGCAACGACCAGGTTCGCTTTGAGCTGACGGTAAAGGCATTGGCACCGAACCTCCAGATCATTGCTCCCTGGCGTGAATGGGATCTCGATTCCCGCAGCGCAGAAATCGAGTATGCGAAAAAGCATGGGATTCCCGTGGCAACGGAGAACAAGACCTACAGCATGGACCGCAATATCTGGCATCTTTCCCATGAGGGTTCCGATCTGGAGGATCCCTGGAATGAGCCGAAAACCAGCATGTTCCTGATCTCCAAGGCACCGGAGGATGCCCCGGACAAGCCGGAGTATGTCACGGTTGATTTCGAGAAGGGCGAGCCTGTCGCTGTCAATGGCGAGAAGTTCGGTGCGGTTGAGCTTCTGACGAAGCTCAATGAGATCGGCGCGCGCAATGGCGTGGGCATCACGGATATCTGCGAGAACCGCCTGGTGGGCATGAAATCCCGCGGCGTCTATGAGAATCCCGGCGGAGCCATCCTCTATTATGCCCATCGGGAACTGGAGTATCTCTGCCTGGATCGTGCCACCTATCATTACAAGGAGCAGATGGCAGTGCGCTACGGCGAACTCGTCTATGATGGCATGTGGTTCTGCCAGCTTCGCGAGGCATTGGCCGCTTTCGTTGACAGCACGCAGCAGACGGTGACCGGCACGGTGAAGCTCAAGCTCTACAAGGGCAATATCATCTCCGCCGGTGCGAAGTCTCCCTATTCCCTCTACAGCCAGGAATTCGTGACCTTTGAGCACGATGACGTTTACAATCAGGCAGACGCTACGGGCTTCATCAATCTCTTCGGCCTGCCCTTGAAGGTGCGTGCTCTCATGCAGGAGAAGCAGGGAAAATGAGTGAGAAGCTTTGGGGGGGACGTTTTTCCAAGTCCACCGACGAAATGATCAATGAATTCCAGGCATCCATTGACTTTGACAAGCGGATGTACCATGAGGATATCGCCGGTTCCATCGCCCATGCGACGATGCTGGAGAAATGCGGTATCATTTCCGGAGAAGACAAGGATGCCATCATCAAGGGGCTCAAGGATATCCTGGAACAGATTGAGGCTGGGAAGTTCGACTTTTCTGTGGATCTCGAGGACATCCACATGAATATCGAGAAGCGGCTCACGGATGCCATCGGCGAGGCGGGGGGACGTTTGCATACGGCCCGCAGCCGCAATGACCAGGTGGCATTGGATACGCATATGTATGTGCGCCGTCAGGTGACAGAGGTGGAAAGCCTTATCATCGATCTGCAGCAGGCCTTAGTGGAGACCGCAGAGAAGCACCGTGAGGTCATCATGCCGGGCTATACTCATCTGCAGCGGGCCCAGCCTATCCTCTTTGCCCATCATCTCATGGCCTATTTCGCCATGCTGGTGCGGGACTTTGCGCGTTTCCAGGGGGTCTATGAGCGGGCGGACATCATGCCGCTGGGGGCAGGCGCCCTGGCGGGGACGACCTTTCCCATCGACAGGGAATTCGTGGCACAGCAGCTCAATTTCGAGAGCATCTACCATAACAGTCTCGATGCCGTGAGCGACCGGGATTACATCATGGAGTTCCTGTCCGCCGCATCCATCCTGATGGTGCATCTCTCCCGTCTCAGCGAGGAAACCATTCTTTGGTGTTCCCGCGAGTTCTCCTTTGTGGAACTGGATGATGCCCATTGCACCGGCTCTTCCATGATGCCCCAGAAGAAGAACCCTGATGTCTCCGAATTGGTGCGCGGCAAGACCGGAAGGGTCATCGGCCATCTCATGGCAATGCTGGTGGCAGTCAAGGGGCTTCCCCTTGCCTACAACAAGGATTTGCAGGAGGACAAGGAAGGCATTTTCGATGCGATTGATACGGTCAAGTTCAGCCTTGCAGTCTATGCCCAGCTCATCCGCGGCATGAAAGTGCGGGAAGAGGTCACAAAGAAGGCGGTGGAGGAAGATTTCTCCAATGCCACCGATCTGGCGGATTATCTTGTGAAAAAAGGCATGCCCTTCCGCCAGGCACATGCGGTTGCCGGAAGGGCAGTGCATGAATGCATAGAGAAGGGCATCTGGCTTGAGGATATGTCGCTGGAGGACTTCAAGAAGCTGTCGCCTTTGTTCGAGGATGACATCAAGGAGGCCATTCGCCCGGAGACCTGCGTCAGGAATCGCAACTCCCTGGGCGGCACATCCTATGAGCAGGTAAACCAGCAGTTGGAGTCTGCCAGGCAGCTTTTGGCGGCGGAAGAAAAATATTATGCGGAGTCAGCATCACGTCAAGTGAATCTGTAATACATCTTTAGCACACATATTTGCAGAAAGAAAAAGCGAAAGGGGCTGTCGCATGAAGGGTAAAATCCTCAGGCGGCAGCCCCTTTTCGAGATAAGCAATGCTCTTCCCGAAAATCGAAAGGCGACTTCAACTGAAAAA
>CADCIX010000025.1 GCA_902801565.1 uncultured Veillonellaceae bacterium
CGTCCGCTCCATGCTTTCCTTCCAGGCGCTGTTTGCTGACGACTTGCATTATGTTACACGCTTTTTGCTCCTTTGTCAATACCTTTTTCCATTTTCTTCCTCTATTTTTTCACGAAGTCTTGAGCAGATGCGCTGTACTGTTCATAACCTCCACAGAACTCCATCCATCCTCGTAGCTGACGATATTGACCGCTGTGTTAAATTGACGGATTGCCCAAAGATACTCCAAGGGCATATGCAGGGCACTGCAGAGAATTGTCCTCAGAATGGCACCATGGGCAACAACCGCTACAGTCTTTCCGCTCTCCTGTGCAACGATATCCCGGACACGATGCATTGCCCTTTTCTGAAGATCCCCGAAACTTTCACCGTTCGGAATCAAAAGCCTGTCGGGATGCTCCAGGAAATTCTCCATGGCCTCCGGCCATTGCGACACGATTTCCTCGTAAGTCAAGCCTTCCCAATCCCCAAAATTCAATTCACGAAACGCCGCTTCCGGCTGAACCTCCAGCCCAAAGTGTTTTGCCACGCAGTCAGCCGTCACCATGGCCCGCTTCAAATCGCTGGCATAAATGGCATCCAGATGCTCCAAAGGGAAATTCTCCGCCAACAGCTTTGCCTGTTCCACACCTTCGGAAGAAAGTGCCACATCTGTCTGCCCCTGATACTTCCCGATGACATTCCATTCCGTCTGCCCATGCCGGATAAAAACAATCCTCGTCATACCCTATCTCCCCCGATTCCCCATGATCTCCCGCCATGCTTCCATGAGCCGCAGGTTTTCTGCATGGCTGCGAATTGCCATGCGGATATAGTTTTCATTCAAGAAAGGATAATTGCTGCAGTCTCTCAAAAGGATTCCCCTTTTTTTCATTTCCAACAGGATATACGCTGCCTCCATGCCCGTGCCACGCACATCTGCCAGCACAAAATTCACGCTTGGGGGAAATATCTTAAGGCCGGGAATGCAGTGCAATGCCTCCACAATGTACGCCTGTTCCTCCCAAAGCCACCAAAGGGTATTCCTTTGATAATCCGTGTCCGACAATGCCGCCACGCCTGCCTTTTGCGCCAGAAGATTCACATTCCAGACATCTTTCCCCTCCTCCATGCGCTTCACGATATCCGGCCTTGCCACCCCAAAGCCAAGGCGAAGCCCCGGCAGGGCATAAAATTTGGTCAAGGACTGCACGACAAACAGCCTTGGATACCTTTCCACAAGATGACGCAGGGTATATTTTTCCGCATCCTCCCGGAACTCCATAAAGGATTCATCGACCAGGAGCCACGTATTTCCATCTACACGGTCCAAAATCTTCTCCAGCACTTCCGCTGCAGTCAATGTCCCTGTAGGGTTGTTGGGATTGCCGACCACAATGCAGTCCACAGAATCTCCCAACGCGCAAAGTTTTTCCAGTGGAAGCTGAAACCCATCTTCCGGCTTCATGAAAACATACTCCACATGAGAACCTGCTGCCAATGCCGCCCGCTCATAGTCACTGAAGGCAGGCTGTGGCAGAAGTACCTTGGAGAACCTCATCATGCCGAAGAACAAATAAAAAAGTTCCGCCGCCCCATTCCCCAAAACAATCTCTTCTCGAGACAAACCATAATGGGATGCTATCGCTTCTTTTAATTCCCTGGCCTCAGTGTCAGGGTAATGCACCAAATCATCGATATGCTCCATGATGCATCTTCTCGTCTTGTCCGACAATCCCAAAGGATTGATATTGGCACTGAAATCCAGCCATTCCCCCTGCGAGAAAGATTCCCTGTATATGTCGCCACCATGACGAAAACGCTCCATGCCAATATCCCCCATATATCCGATATATCAACCACTGTAATTTCTTAATTACATTATAATGCATTGTCCAAATTATTATAACGCATTGTTCAAATTTTGTCTTTGACAAAACCGAAACAATTGCGTATAATAATTCCATGTTTTACGGGATGTAGCGCAGTTTGGTAGCGCACCTCGTTCGGGACGAGGGGGTCGCAGGTTCAAATCCTGTCATCCCGACCATGAAAGTCAAGAGGCTGATGCCTGGAGCAATGCTCCGGCATCAGCCTCATATTTTTTCACCATAAAGTGTCAATCGCCATAGCCGTCCGGATGCTTTCCATGCCAGTTCCACGCTGTGCCAATGACAGCTTCCACATCGGTATAGCGAGGCTTCCAGCCCAGCACCTTCCGGGCCTTCTCACTGGAGGCAATGAGCTGCGCAGGATCGCCTGCACGGCGCTCCCCGATTTCCACCTTGATTTCCCTGCCCGTGGCCTTCTTCGCCGACTCAATCATCTCCTTGACAGAAAAACCTTGTCCATTGCCGAGATTAAAGATATTACTCTCCCCACCCTTGCGGAGATAATCCAAGGCCAGCACATGGGCATCTGCAAGGTCGATGACATGGATATAGTCGCGCAGGCAAGTACCATCCGGCGTATCATAGTCATCGCCAAAGACCGTGATATGGTCGCGCTTTCCCAAAGGCACCTGCAGAATCAACGGAATAAGATGGGTCTCCGGATGATGGTCCTCGCCAATAGAGCCGTCATCCAATGCTCCCGCTGCATTGAAATAGCGCAGGGACACATAGCGGATGCCATCGGCACGGCTCACCCATTTCATCATCTTTTCCATGATGAGTTTCGTTTCACCATAGGTATTGGTGGGCATTGTCTCATCATCTTCCAGTATGGGAACCCGCTTCGGCTCCCCATACACTGCTGCCGTGGAAGAGAAGACAATCTTGTCCACCTTGTGCCGCACCATGGCCTCCAGCAATACCTGCATTCCATAGACATTGTTGTTGAAGTATTTGAGGGGTTTCTCCATGCTCTCCCCCACCAGGGAATTGGCAGCAAAATGAATCACCGCCTCAATATTTTCAGCTTCAAAGATCCTGTCGAGAACCGCAGCATCCCGGATATCTCCCTCATAAAATTTCGCCTTGGGATGAAGGGCGCCCCTATGGCCCGTCTGCAGATTGTCGACGATAACGACCTCCTCGCCCTTTCCGATAAGCTGATGAACCGCATGGGAGCCAATGTAGCCCGCCCCGCCACATACCAAAACCGACATGTCCTTCCCTCTTTTCTTCAGGATAAAATAGGCCTCCTCAGAAGCCTATTTTTCACGTTATTTTTGACGTGCCAAGGCGCGATAGGCAATATCCTTTCGATAGAACGCATCCTCAAAAGCGATCCGCCCTACGCCCTCATAGGCGTGCTTCACCGCATCCTGAATGCTGTCCGCTTTCGCCACAACACCGAGCACTCGCCCGCCATTGGTGACGATTTTCCCGTCTTTCCGTGCAGTACCGGCATGGAAGACGAGATTTCCGGCCTTCTTCGCCTCATCAAGGCCTGTGATTTCCTTTCCCTTGGCATAACTGCCTGGATAGCCGCCGGAGGCCATGACAACGCAAACCGCCGCCCCCTTGCTCCACTGGATATCCAGACTGCCCAAAGAACCCTCTGCACAAGCCAGCATGATCTCCACAAGATCGCTCTCCAAAAGGGGCAGTACCACCTGCGTCTCGGGATCTCCAAACCGGGCATTGAATTCCACGACCTTGGGCCCCTCTTTCGTAATCATGAGACCGGCGTAAAGGCAGCCCTTATAGGGGCGCCCCTCTGCTTTCATGGCCGAGATGGCAGGCTTCAATATCCTTTCCGTGGCCGCCTGGACCATGTCCGGCGTCATGACGGGAGCCGGTGCATAAGTTCCCATGCCGCCGGTATTCGGCCCCTTGTCGCCATCATAGACGCGCTTGTGGTCCTGAGAGGATATCATGGGAACAATGGTTTCCCCATCGGTAAAGGCCAGAAGAGAGGCTTCCTCTCCCTCCATGAATTCCTCGATGACAACGCGGCTGCCGGCCTGGCCGAAAGCCTTGTCCTCCATGATGTCGTCAACGGCGTGGAGTGCCTCCTCCAAGGTCATGGCAACGATGACCCCCTTGCCCGCCGCAAGACCGTCTGCCTTGACGACGATGGGAGCGCCTTCCTTCTTCACATATTCCCGTGCAGCCGCCGCATCCGTAAACACTTCATATTTTGCCGTGGGAATGCCGTACTTCTTCATGAGGCCCTTGGAGAATGCCTTGGAGCCCTCGAGTTCTGCCGCCAATTTCGACGGGCCGAAAGCCTTGATGCCAGCTCCATTCAATGCATCCACAATCCCATTTGTCAAAGGAACTTCCGGTCCCACCACAACAAGGTCGATGGCTTTCTCCTTCGCCAGTTTCACCACCGCATCATTGTCCTCAATGGAAATGCCGCTGATGCACTCGGCGATATCTTCCATGCCCGGATTGCCGGGAACCGCATAAAGCTTTTCGCATTTGGGGCTCTGGGCGAGTTTCCATGCCAGCGTATGCTCGCGCCCGCCGCTTCCAATCACCAATAGTTTCATTATTTTTCCACCTGCTCCTTGAGGTAGTTCTGGATTGCCATATCATAATCCGCCGTATGGGCAAAGGCTTCCTTTGCGAGCTCCATGCGAAGCATGCCATTCACGCAGCCATCCTTTGCCACCATGGAAGCCACTTCATCGTAGCGAGAAGGATTCGTCACCACCGTGACGAACTTGAAATTCTTCGCCGCAGCGCGAATCATGGCTGGCCCGCCGATATCGATGTTCTCAATGGCCTCCGCCAGAGTCACATTCGGCTTCGCAATGGTCTCCTTGAAGGGATAGAGGTTCACTGCCACCAAATCAATCCCCGTGATCTTGTGCTCCTTCATCTCCCGCTGATGCTTCGGATTGTCGCGCACGGCAAGGATGCCCCCATGGATATAGGGATTCAATGTCTTGACACGGCCATCCATGATCTCAGGGAAGCCCGTGACATCGCTGACATAGGTCACAGGCACCCCGGCCTCCTGAAGAGCCTTCATGGTGCCGCCCGTGGAGACGATTTCCACCCCTGCATCATGCAGCTTGCGGGCAAAATCCACCACACCGGTCTTGTCAGAAACACTGATAAGTGCACGTTTGATTTTCATAACCAACACCCCTTAAATTTATTGTTCGAGAATCCTTACATGACGGCCTTCCACCTTGAGTCTGCCCTCCACATAGAGCTGGATGGCCTTGGGATAAATGATGTGCTCCTGTTCCAGCACCCGCGCCCCAAGGGTCTCCTCCGTATCATCATCCAGAACCGGAACAGTAGCCTGCAGGATGATGGGACCTGAATCCATGCCTTCATCGACGAAATGAACCGTGCAGCCGGAAATCTTCACGCCATAGGCCAATACATCGCGATGGGCATGGGCCCCGCCAAAAGACGGAAGAAGGGCGGGATGGATATTCATGATGCGCCCGCTGTAGGCATGCACAAAATACGGGCTCAAGATTCTCATGAATCCCGCCAATATCACCAAAGTAACACCAGATGCCTCCAGTTCCGCAACCAGGACGCGTTCAAAGGATTCCCTGTCCTCGTATTCCTTGCGGTTCACGCAGACATTCCGGATGCCTGCCTTCCTTGCCCGCTCCAGTGCCATGACATCGGGCTTGTCCGTCAGCACGACGGCGATTTCCGCGTCCAGTTTCCCATCCGCAATCGCATCGATGATGGATTGCAGATCCGTTCCACGCCCGGAACAAAGGACACCCAACACTTCCTTAGCCATGGAACACGCCGCCTTTGATGGTCACATCATGGGAGCCCTTGACAACCTTGCCAATCTCATAGCAGACCTCCTGCCCGGACTTCAGATGTGCCTTGATTTTTTCCGCCTCATCCGCACCGGCAATGATGACCATGCCAATGCCCATGTTGAAGGTGCGGTACATTTCCCTCCATTCCACATTGCCCCACTCCTGCAGGAGCTTGAAAATCACAGGCATCTTCCATGCGTCAGCCTGAATTTCCACCGCCAGATCCTCCGGCAATGCCCTGGGAATGTTATCGTAGAACCCGCCACCTGTAATATGCACCATCCCATGAATGTCGAACTTCTCAATGAGCGGCAGGCAAGACTTCGGGTAGAGTCTCGTGGGCGTCAGAAGTTCCTCGCCGATGGTCCTGCCCAATTCCTCAATGTACTCATCGCCCTTGAATCCCTTACGGTCAAAGACGATCTTGCGCACAAGGGAATAGCCATTGGAATGCACCCCCGAGGAAGGAAGCCCCAAAAGCACATCTCCCTCCCTGACACGCGCACTGGTGATGAGTTTGGATTTCTCCACAACCCCCACGGCAAATCCCGCAATATCGTATTCCCCATCAGGATAGAACCCGGACATCTCCGCCGTCTCCCCGCCGATGAGCGCACAGCCGGATTCCTTGCAGGCACCGGCCACGCCCTTGACGACCTCTGCCACCTGCTCCGGCTTCAGCTTTCCCACAGCAAGGTAGTCCAGAAAGAAGAGCGGTTCTGCCCCCTGAACGAGAATATCATTGACACACATGGCAACGGCATCCTGCCCGATGGTGTCATGCTTGTCCAGCATAAAGGCAAGCCGCAGCTTCGTTCCCACACCGTCCGTGCCGGAAACGAGAACCGGCTCCTTGTACTTGCCGCTGTTCAGCGCAAAAAGCCCGCCAAATCCCCCGAGATCGCCGAGAACCTCCGGGCGATAGGTGGCCTTGACACTGTCCTTGATGAGCTTCACCGAGTAATTGCCGGCATCAATGTCCACACCGGCATCCCGATAGGTAAGCTTTTCTTCCATTTTCTCCTCCCGTTCAGCATTTCTTCCTCTGTTCAAAAACATATTTGTTCTTCCCCGCAGGGCTTTCCCCCTTGGCAACCGGATAGGCGCTGTTGAAGCAGGCATAGCACATGGATTCCGGGTTCGCATGGGTGAGGCTCTGCTTCAGCCCCTCCAAGGACAGGAAGTGCAGGGAATCCGCCTTGATGTACTGGCGAATCTCTTCCACAGATTTCGTCGCCGCGATGAGTTCCTTGCGGATCGATGTGTCGATGCCATAGAAACAGGGATAGCCAATGGGCGGGGAACTGATGCACATATGAACTTCCTTCGCCCCCGCATGCCTGAGCATCCGCACGATCTTTCCGCTGGTGGTCCCCCGCACGATGGAATCGTCCACCAGGATGACGGATTTCCCCTCCACGACGGCCCGTATCGGATTGAGTTTGAGCTTCACCGCCGTGTCCCGCATCTTCTGCGTCGGCTGGATGAATGTGCGCCCGATGTACCGGTTCTTGATGAGCCCTTCCATATAGGGAATGCCCGACTCGAAGGCATAGCCCGAGGCTGCGGTATTTCCGGAATCCGGCACGGAAATGACGATATCTCCCTTGAAGCCGCTCTCCCTTGCCAGGATGCGCCCCATCATGAAGCGGGCCTCATGGACGCTCTGCCCGTCAATCACCGAATCCGGACGGGCAAAATAGATGTACTCGAAAATACAGGAAGCCAGTTTCTCTCCAAAGGCAAACTTATAGGATTTCACCCCGGAATCATCGATGACCACCATCTCACCCGGCTCAACATCCCGCACAAAATCGGCTCCCACAACATCCAGACCGCAGGTTTCCGACGAGAGGATCCACGTGCCATCATCCTGCTTTCCAAGGCAAAGGGGACGGAATCCCTGGGGATCTCTCGCGCCGATAAGCTTGTCCTCCGTCATGATCGTCAGACAATACGCCCCCTTGATCTTCCGAAGGCTCTCCATGACCTTCCCCTCGATGGTCTCCTTCCGGGACCGGGCAATGAGGTTCACGAATACCTCGGAGTCAATGGTTGTCTGAAAGATGGTGCCCTGCTCCTCCAGCCCATGACGGATTTCCTCCGCGTTGGTCAGATTCCCGTTATGCGCCAGGGCGATCTTGCCACCGGAATAATTCACCATGAGGGGCTGGGTATTCGCCAACAGGCTGGAGCCCGTGGTGGAATACCTTACATGCCCAATGGCAATGTACTGCCCATCCATATGGGGAAGCTGATGGCGAAAGACCTCATTCACAAGCCCCATGCCACGGCTCACGTCCATCCACGCGCCATCCGTGATAGCAATCCCGGCGCTCTCCTGCCCGCGATGCTGCAAGGCATAAAGCCCGAGATACGTCATCTCAGATACATTCTCACTACGGGAATAGACGCCGTAAACGCCACATTCTTCCTTCCATTTGTTGTCAATATCATACATTGTTTTTCCTGTTTCTCCTGTCATCCATATACATGTACAGCAAACTCCGTGCGAAACGGTGTTTCGCACTGCGCCTTCGACTTGTGCTCGCTAAGATTTCATAGTAAAAAAGCGGCCCGAATGCGCCGCGCAGCATCAAAGCTGTGCAGCGACACGAGCTGCTTTCTTATCCACATCCTGGGCCATCTTCTCGCGGTATTCCTGCAATTTCTTCGCCAAAGCTTCATCCGTCACCGCAAAAATCTGCGCAGCAAAAACAGCGGCGTTCTTCGCGCCATTCACCGCCATCGTAGCCACCGGCACACCAGAAGGCATCTGGACGGTACTCAAGAGAGCGTCCATGCCATTGAGGGGCGTCGCATTGATGGGAATGCCAATGACCGGCAAAGACGTATAGCTTGCAACGACGCCAGCAAGATGTGCTGCCGCCCCTGCCGCCACGATGAATACACGGATTCCCTTTTCCGGTGCCGCAAGAACGAACTCGCGAACCTTTGCAGGCGTGCGATGGGCAGAAGCCACCGTCACCTCGGACTCGATGCCAAACTGCTTCAAAAGCTCGACTGCCGGCTTCAGGATGGGCCAGTCGGAGTCACTTCCCATAATCACAGCAACTTTCATGGATTCCATCATCTCCTAACCATACACTATACTTATCATCATAGCAGAGAAAATTCCCTCATGTCAACAATGCCAGAATCCCTTTCCTTATTCCACTCTGGCACACCTTTCCCGAAAGATGCCTTCCAGATGGTCAAGGATGACACAGGCAAGCTCCGACTTCTTCATCATGGGATGTTCCTCTGCCCTTCCATCCCGGAAAACGAGACGGGCAATATTCGTCTCCCCCTGGAAACCTGCCCCCGGCATGGTCACATCATTGGCCACGATAAAATCAAGGTTCTTTTTTGCCAATTTCTTTTTCGCATATTCCATGAGATTCTGTGTCTCTGCCGCAAACCCCACAAGAACCTGATGTTCCTTCTTCTGCCCCAGCTCATAGAGAATGTCCGGATTTCGCACAAGATCGATGGACCAATCATCATCGGACTTCTTGATCTTTTGCCCGGCCACCTGCTTCACGCGATAGTCCGCCACAGCCGCTGCCTTGATGACGGCATCCGAATCGGAGAACTCCTGCAGGACTGCCTGACGCATCTCCTCTGTCGTTTCCACCCGGATCGTCCGTGCATTCCCTAGGTCAGGAAGGGCAGAGACGCCCAGCACCAATACGACCTCCGCGCCCCGTCTTGCCGCCTCTTCTGCCACAGCATATCCCATTTTCCCGCTGGAACGGTTCCCGATAAAGCGCACGGGATCGATGGGAGCAATCGTGCCTCCCGCCGTCACCAGGATCTTCCTTCCCTTCAGGGACTGCCCCTGGCAGAAGTATTCCTCCACCCTGGCAACGATATCCACAGGCTCCGGCAAACGCCCCACTCCATCCACACCACAAGCCAGATGGCCGGAGGCAGGCGGGATGATCTCCATGCCCTGCGCCCGGAGCGTCTCCAGATTCTTCTGTGTCACAGGATTGCTGAACATATTGCTGTTCATGGCCGGTGCCAGAAACACAGGGGCACGGGTGGCCAGAATCGTCGTGGTCAGCATGTCATCCGCCATGCCAATGGACAACTTCGCGATCAGGTTGGCCGTGGCAGGGGCGACAAGCACCAGATCCGCCATCTGTGCCAGTGCAATATGCTCCACATTCCAGTGGGCAACCTTCCCCCACATGCCGGTGTTCACGGGATTGCCCGTGATTTCCCGAAAGGTGAGCTCCGTGACAAACTCCTGCGCCGCCCTCGTCATGATGACATGGACTTCCGCCCCTGCCTTTCGGAGGCGGCTGGCAACCTCCACAGCCTTGTATGCTGCGATCCCACCGGTAACGCCGAGAATGATTTTCTTTCCTGTCATGCAATGTCCAGATGACATCATTCCTGCTGCCCAGCCTCCTCATCTGCTGCCTCATCCGGCGTCTCTGCCTCAGCAGTCTCAGCAGTCTCAACAGTCTCGGCAGTCCCGCGGTCTTCTGCAGCCTCCTGGGGAACCTCATCTACAGGTCCCGCGACTTCCTCATACATCTCATCTTCCAGATCCTCAACCTCTTCGCGGGCATCCTTGACAATCTCATAGGTAATCTTGCCCTCGACGATTTCCTCCAGGGCATTCGTCACATTCTTCGTGGACTGGTTCTTCGCCTTCACCTCGGCACCTGTCATGAGCTGGCGGGCACGGCGCGCTGCAAGGACCACCAGGCCATAGCGGCTGTCCACCTTTGTCATCAATGCATCCGTGGAAGGATTCACCATGCTCATCACTACACTTGTCTTCATTTCTCCAACACCTCAAAGATCTTTGTATTCTGTTCCACCCGGCAATGCTCCGCCACAAGAATCGCCTGGATCTGCTCCACAGCCTTCTCGACGCGGTCATTTACCACAACATAGTTATACTTCCTGCCAACGCCAATTTCCTCTTTTGCCGCCCCCAGCCGTCTGGCAATGCTTTCCTCGGTTTCCGTTCCTCGTCCTCGGATACGGCGTTCCAGCTCCTCCAAGGAGGGAGGCAGAAGGAAAATGAACACGCCTTCCGGACATTTCTCCATGACCTTCAATGCACCCTGTGTGTCAATCTCCAGCAGGATATCCTGCCCTTCCGCCAGACGTTCCTGTATCTTCTTGAGGGGTGTCCCGTAATAATTGCCATACACCTCGGCCCATTCCAGGAAACCACCTTCTTCTATCATTTTCTCAAATTCTTCCCGCGCGAGAAAATAATAGTTCACCCCGTCCTGCTCGCCCTTTCGGGGAGAACGGGTCGTCGCCGAGATGGAATACGCCAGTTCCGGCAAAGATTCCATAAGTGCATTGCATACAGTGCCCTTGCCTGTCCCTGAGGCTCCGGAAACCACGATAAGCAATCCCTGTTTCATTTCTCCTCATCCTTCTTCAGTTCTGCATCATCACTTCCAACCATGCGATGAGCCACAGTCTCAGGCTGGACAGCCGAGAGGATCACATGGTCACTATCCATAATGACCACGGCACGGGTACGACGCCCATAGGTTGCATCAATAAGCCTTCCCGCATCCCTTGCCTCCTGTATGATGCGTTTGATAGGTGCGGATTCCGGGCTCACAATGGCAATAATCCGGTTCGCCGAAACGATATTGCCAAACCCAATATTTATGAGCTTGATATCCATAACCTCGCCTCACTCGATATTCTGTACCTGTTCCCTGAGCTTCTCGATTTCGCTCTTGATATCCACCACAATCTGGGCAGCGGCCGCATTGTTCGCCTTCGAGCCTATGGTATTTGCCTCACGGTTCATCTCCTGGATCAGGAAATCCAGCTTCCTCCCCACAGGCCCCTCCGCTGCCGCCACCATCTGGCGAAACTGCTGGAAATGGCTCTTCAGCCGCACGATCTCTTCCGTATAGTTCACCTTGTCCGCATAAAGGGCCGTTTCCTGTATGATGCGCGTCTCATCAAAGTCCTTGTCCGCCAGGAGTTCCGCCATCATCTTCTGCAGACGCTGGCGATAGGCCTCCACAATCTCTGGTGCCAATGCGGACACCTTGTCCACCATGCTCTCCAGTTCGGCCAGCCGCTGCTGGAAGTCCTGCTGGATATTCATGCCTTCCCTCTGGCGCATCGCATCAAGGGATTCCAAGGCCTGTTCCAAGGCAGGAAACAATACCTCCTCGCCGCCTTCCAGGGAAGTCCGCTCCTCCATGACCAGCACATCGGGATAGGCTGCAATCGCAGTGACATCGCCATTGCGGGGCAGATGGAGGAGATCGCTTATCTCATTGAGCGCCCCATGGTATCCCTTTGCCAATCCATGATTCACACGGACGCAGGCTTCCATCTCCCGCTTATCCACAAGGGTGACATACACATCCATCTTCCCTCGCGCAGCCTTCTCCTTGATGCGATTGCGAAGCTCATCCTCCCACACATTGAGCAATCGCGGCATATGAAATGCCAAATCCAGAAAACGCTGGTTCACCGACTTGACTTCCACATGAACCTTATAGGACTCGTTTTCCGTTTCCGCTGCACCGAACCCTGTCATGCTCCTAAGCACAAAAGCACTCCTCTCATTCCTCGATTTTCCCCGAAAATACCTGCTCTGCCGGCCCCGTCATGTAGATATGCCCATTATCTGCCCACTCGATCACGAGCTTGCCGCCATCCAGTTCGATTTCCGCCTTCTTGTCCGCCTTGTCATTGAGCACCGCAGCCACAAGCGTAGCGCAGGCCCCTGTGCCACAGGCCAAAGTGATTGCCGCACCGCGTTCCCAGACGCGCATGCGCATATGCTTCCTGTCCCTGACCTCCACGAATTCCGTGTTCGTCTTGCGTGGGAACCGTTCATGGGACTCAAAAAGAGCCCCGATATGCTCAATGCCGCAGGCAGCAATATCCTCCACGAATATCACGCAGTGCGGATTCCCCATGGACACGCAGGTCATGGCATAGGTCTTTCCTGCCACCTCGATGGGCTCGGACACCACCTGTCCCTTCCCAAAGCCTGTCACCGGAATCTCGTCTCCTGCAAGGACCGGCTTTCCCATATCCACGCATACGGCCTTCGCTGCCCCGTCTTCCGTCACGATTTTCGGCACCAGGATTCCCGCACCGGTCTCCACCGTGAATTCCGTGCCCTTTGCAATCCCATTGTCATACAGATAGCGGGCAAAACAGCGGATGCCGTTGCCGCACATCTCCGCCTCGCTTCCATCCGTATTGAAGATGCGCATGCAAAAATCCGCCTTTTCCGACGGCAGGACGACGAGAATGCCATCCGCGCCAACACCGTAATGCCTGTCGCACACCTTCCTTGCAAAAGCCGCATAGTCCTTTATCTTCTCCTGCAGGCAGTCCACAAGGACGAAATCATTCCCGCAGCCCTGCCATTTCGTGAAATCCATGACGACATCCCCTATCCTGAAATTTTCCGTTCCAATCTTCGCTTTTCTTATTTTACTTGTTTTGTTGCCGCTATGCAACTGTCCGTGCTATACTTTCTTTAGGAACTGTGAAGAAATAAATTTTAGAGGTATTGCAAATGAGCTTTGACGGATTTTCCATGCACCCCCTGGTGCAGGAATTACAGAACACCTTGAATGGCGGGCGCATCGACAAAATCACCCAGCCCAACCGGCATTCCATCATCCTTTCCATACGGCAGCCCGGGCAGAACCATCTTCTGCACATCTCCATCCATCCCCAGAACCCTGCCGCCCATCTCATCACGAAACCACTGGAGAATCCTCCCGAGCCCCCCGTCTTCTGCATGGTGCTCCGCAAGCAGATTGAGACAGGACGCATCGCCGACATACGCCAGCACGGAATGGACAGACTCATCCTCCTGGATATCGACACACTGGCCGCCGGTGGGAAAATCGTCACAAAAACCCTTGTCATCGAGCTCATGGGAAAATACAGCAACATCATTCTCATACAGGACGGCACCATCATCGACTCCTTGCGGAAAATCGGCGAGAACAGCAGCAGGGTGCGGACCGTGCTGCCGGGACAGGCCTATGAACTCCCTCCCGGACAGGACAAGCTGGACCTTTTCACCTCCCCCATGGAAGATATCATGGAGCGCATCAAAAGCACCCCGGAAAAGAAGCTCTCCAAGGCCCTTCTCGATGCCTGCATGGGATTCGGCCCCGTATCCGCCAGGGAGGCCGCCTTTTCCGCAGGCCTTCCCGCCAATATTCCTGTTTCGGAACTCGATGATGCGGACTTCCAATCCCTGCAGAATGCTCTGGAAGAACTCCTTCATGCCTGCCAGTCTACGGACAGCCCCGCTGTCATCCTTTGCGATGCCAACAAGAAAATACTGGCCATGGCAGCCTTCCCCCTTCATTACATCACAGATGCCATCGTCCTGGAATTCCCCACCATCAGCGCACTGCTGGAAAAAGCGGACAGGATGATCGGGAGCTATATGCCCCCGGACAAGGAACGCTTCCGGAAACTCGTAAAGAACGAGCTGAACCGTGCCCGCGGGAAACTGGAAAAAATCCACGAGGAGCTGACCGAGGCAGAGAATGCCGAGGAATACAAAATCCGCGGCGACAATCTCATGACCTATCAGTACGATTTCCAGGACCATGCCGACAGTGAGATCACAGTGCCTGACATCTACAGCGCCGAAGGGGAGAATATCTCGATTCCCCTGGACCAGCGCTTTACCCTCGTCCAGAACATGCAGGCCTATTACAAGAAGTATGACAAGCTGAAACGGGCCCAGGAATTGTTGAAGGAACAGATCACCAAAAACGAGGAAGAGATTTCCTATCTTGAGAGCATCGAATCCTCCCTGCTTGCCTCCTCCAGCCTTGCCGAGATCAATGAGATACACAACGAGCTTGTATCCGGCGGCTACCTCAGGGAAAAGGTGAAAAAGAAGAACAACGACAAGCCCGCCCGCCCCTTCCATTTCCATGCCCCCGACGGCACGGAAATCCTTGTGGGGAAAAACAACTACCAGAACGACAAGCTGACCTTCAAGACCGCACGTTACAATGACCTCTGGCTCCATACCAAAGATATCCCGGGCTCCCATGTCATCCTGCGCTCAGGCGGCATGGAGCCGTCGGAGGAAACCCTGCTCCTCGCCGCCCAGCTCGCCGCCCATTTCAGCAAGGCGCAGGCCTCCTCCAAGGTTCCCGTCGACTACACTGAGTGCCGCCATGTAAAGAAGCCCTCGGGCGCAAAGCCCGGTTTTGTCATCTTCACCGACCAAAAAACGGTCTACATCACCCCGGAGGAAAAAGAACTCGCCACCATCCTCATACAGGACAGCGGCGAATAGCCACGCACTCATCTCTTTTATTTACACACATCCACCCATTCCAAGGCGCCGGAATACTTTTCCAGTTCCTCCGGGGAAAGCTCGATGGCGCTGTTGCCGCTGCCACAGGCAGGAAATATGGTGGCAAACCGCTTCATGGAGACATCCAGGTATACCTTTACCCCCTCCTTGACCGCAAAGGGGCAGACGCCTCCCACCCCATGGCCAATTTTTTCCTCTACCTCATCCGCTGCCAGCATCCTCGGCTTTTCATGGAACACCGCCTTGAACTTGGGCCCCGCAATACGCATATCCCCTGCCGTGACCACCAGGACCGGCCGGCCTTCCACGGAAAAGGACAGGGTTTTCGCGATACGGGCCGGCTCGCACCCCACGGCCTGCGCCGCCAGATCCACAGTAGCACTGGATTCCTCGAACTCAAGAATCCGTCCCTCCATCCCATGCGCACGAAAATACGCCTTCACGTTCTCAATTGACATGAATCAATACATCCCTTCCAGTTAACCGACCTTATGATAAAACCATCTCATCCAACAGCACCTTCTACATCATAGACTTCGATGCGTCCATCCTGGCCCACGCGGCAGCGCAGCCATTTTCCGGGCGGAAATCCATCTCCCGTGGAGGTCATGAGGAAGTCTCTGGGATCTGAAAGAACGTACCATTTGCGGTCTTTGGTCTGTCCCGGCTTTGATGCGAGCCTTGTCATGGCCTGTATGCCGATAAGCTCAGGCTCCGTTCCGTTCAGGTCATAGACGCGCAGGTGGTAGTTCTTTCCATCCGTCGAGCAATCCGCATACAAGTAGCGCCGATCATCCGCAAGCTGAACAAATACCGGGCGGAAGTCCTTGGCTGCAATCTGATCGACAAGCGTTTCACCGCAATAGACAATCCTCACATGATTCCCCATATTGTAGACGGCCAGCCGGTCATCCCTGGAGCTGTCGGAGAATCGCTGGGGCAGGCAGGGAATGATGTCGATGGCATAACTGCCAGGCCCACGCCAGCAAGGCCCATAATGATATTCGTCCTGACGGAACAGCTCCGGATGCTCGGAGAACAGGATGGTGGCAGTAAAGATGCCTTCTGCATACGAACCGATCTGATAAGGATTGAAATAAAAGGATAGACCCCAGGGATCCAACGTCCAGGAGATGGTATCGTCCTCCATCATCTGATCCACCATTTCCTCCATCAGAGTGCTTCCGCTTTCCATGAAAGAAGCCTTCGGATAATCGAACCGAAGCTGCGCCTTGACTGCTTCGGCCATCCCCTTCCTGTCCGTAATGACATCCTCAAGCTGCAATTCTTTCCCTGTTTTTGCATCGAAATTCCGTCCGATCACACCGTACGTCCCATGCACGCCTCCCTCATAGGAGGAATTGTTTTCCAGGAAGCTCAGGGCCAAAGAATCCGTGCGCCGGAAGCATATGTCCTCTGTGTGTTCATATGGGTAAAAGGTCGCTACACCGGCCTCTTTTCGCTCGTTCCTTTCCTGTTTGGCGGCAGCAAGCATCTGCTTTCGGATATCGCGGTTGGACCGGGCTTCCTGTTTGTTGTAATCCGACAAGGCCTTGGCAATATTTTCGAATGCAGCCTTGTCTCCCTGGAAATCCACCTGTGTCCAATGAGAACGAAACAGTTCCCCCTCTTTGTCCCCGTCGGAAAAATACTGCGTACGCACCGTCAGCGGCAGGTGGCGCAGCAACGAATCCGCATATGCGGACGCACATTCCGCGAAAGATGCGGGCACAGACAAGGCCAGCACCGCCATGGCCGTTCCAATCCATTTCTTAAACCCCTTCATTGCGCCATCTCCTCACCATTCCAGAAAATACGTGTCACAGGGAAAATTCTTCATCAAGGAGCCAGCTTTTTAATGTTTAACTTCGGCATGTTTGAAATGCGCCAGCCACTTGCTCATCATACGCTCTCTGTTTTTCCGTAAGTAACGCAAGACACGCCCCATATCCTTGGGATCAACTGTTCCGTTATCTCTTGCCAACTCCACCGTGTCGGACATAATCCAAAATTTTGTGGCCTTCTCCGGGTGTCCTTTGGCAACATGAATGTGAACCGGCTCATTGTCCCCATCAGACTTTACATAAAAGTTATAGCCGAGATATATGTCAAGCAGTTCTGGCATTGGCGTGTTCCTTCCAATCATCCCAAATAATAGACTCATTATCCCTGATATAATCCTCTATCTTGAAAAGATCCGTTTCGGAAAAACCAAAAGACTTAAAGCAAGCAACGTCCGGGACTCTCCACTCACAGAAATTATCGACATTGTCCCTGTCTTCGATTCGCAGTGAAAGATTGTCTCCGCCATCCCTGTCCTTGTATTCGCTCATAACATACAAGTTCAGGTATACACTGTCTCTTAGCCAAAACGTAGCGTACAACACTTGAACTCATCCTCTCAGTCAGTATTGATATGTCTGGTCAATCACAACATGCCTTGCAATATGCCTCGACAATTCCTCTCAATTCCTTCGTGCCGATCTCGCACTCCTTGCCCATGATGTCATCCACCACATTTGTCATTTCTGCCGCAATCTCAAGGCGGAAGACATTGCCGGCGAACTCACCCGATGCCTCACCATCGACGTAAACCGCGTCAATCGCATGCAGGATCTCATCGGAAAAGCTCCTTGCCTCGGCCAGGAGGAACGCTCCCACCAGCTCGTATTTCCTGTCCTCGAACACCACGACCGGAACCGGGTGCTTCCCCTCTGTCATCCTTATCTCATACTTCATCATTTCTTCTTCCCCACATAAATCGGATAAGCAGTAACGATTTTCTTATTGTCGTTCAGATACATATCAATCTCAAGATTCCCATGGTATCCAATCCAAAGATCCCCCTGGGGATTCTGCGGATTGTTCACAGCATCCTTGTAAGCCTCATTGATGGCATCAACAACCTCCTGGGGTGTCCATGACTCCGGATAGAAGGAACTGAAACCATTCTTCTTGACATCCCCCACCTCGACCTTGGCCGTGAAGACCTCATTCTCATCGAGATTACTTCTTGTTCCGTCAATGATATGCCCCTTGCTTCCCTCCACCATGGAGTAATGGTAGCCGGTGGCCTTGCCCTTCTTGTTGATGGTGCCATCAAAAATGTGCTCCAGTGCTCCCCTGGCGAAATTCTCCGTATTCCTGAGGCCCTCGATATCCTCTTTCGTATATTTGTCATGTGCCGACGTATGGTTTGTTTCCTCCCCGGTTTTCCTGACCGGCCCGGGGTCCCTGTCCGCAGGTCTGGTTTCCCTGTCCGCAGGCTGCACTGCCGCAGCCTGTGTTCCCTGAGACGCACTTCCGGAAGATGCGCTCTTGTCCGCACCGCATCCCAAGGCTGCCATCAGGAAGGCCAAAGACAAGGCCAGGACGGCTGCCCATCGAAAAGTAATCCTTTGCATCCCCTTTACGCTTCCCTTTCTAATTCCCGCAGAACAACCTTTTCCTCGCCGTCCACCGCATCGATCTGCACACTGACCACCTCGCGGGAGGAGGTCGGCACATTCTTGCCCACGAAATCCGCGCGGATGGGGAGCTCGCGATGCCCGCGGTCAATCAGGACAGCCAGCTGGATGGCCTTTGGCCGCCCCATGTCGATAATGGCATCCAGGGCGGCACGGATGGTTCTTCCCGTATAGAGGACATCATCCACCAGCACGATGGTCTTTCCCGTGATATCCACCGGCAGTTCCGTGGGACGCACGATTGGCTGGTAGGAGAGAGTGGAAAGGTCATCCCTGTAAAGGGTGATGTCCAAGACCCCCACCGGAGGCTTCCCCCCCTCGATCTGGCCGATATTTTCCGCCAGACGCTCGGCAATGGGAACCCCACGAGTGCGAATCCCCACGAGAACGATATTCTCCACGCCCTTGTTCTTCTCAACGACCTCATGGGCGATACGGGTAAGGGCACGTCGAATCCCCTCTGCATCCATGAGCACGGTCTTGTCCATCAATGTTGGCATATAGATCATCTCCTTAAAAAATATCCTTCTATTCTTTGCAAAGCTCCAGCAGTTCCTCTTCTGAGAGAATCTTTGTTCCCAAAGACTGAGCTTTTGTCAGCTTGCTTCCGGCTGCTTCCCCGGCAACGAGATAGTCCGTCTTTTTCGAGACGCTGCCCGTCACCCTGCCGCCGTGACGCTCAATGAGCGCTGCTGCTTCCTTCCGGTCCATGGTAGGCAAGGTGCCTGTGATTACGAAGGTCTTGCCGGAAAGGATGCCCTCTTCGTTCCCGGCCTCATGGCTCTCCATATGGACACCCGCAGACTTCAGGTTGAGAAGCATCTCCTTGTTGGCCTCATCGGAAAAGTATTCCCTGATGTTCTTCGCGCTGATCTCCCCCATGTCCGGAACGGCAAGAAGCTCTTCCTCCGTCGCCGTCTGCAGAGCATCCAATGAACCAAACTTCCGCATGAGATCCCGCGCCGCCGCCCTGCCGATACCGGGAATCCCCAGCCCCGTCAAAAGCTGCTGCGGCTCGTTTTCCTTGCTCGCCTCAATGGCTTGAAGAAGCTTGTCCGTATTCTTTTCCTTGCCAAGGATGCCTGCGGCAATCAATTCCTCCCGGTGGCTGTGCAGATGATAGATATCCGCGATATTTGCAAGATAGCCTTTTTCGATGAGCTCCTTGATATAGGCCGCCCCGAAACCCTTGATGTCCATGGCATTGCGGCTCACGAAATTCAGGATATGGTTCTCCAGCTGCGCCGGACAGTTGGGATTCGTGCATTTGATGTCCGCGGTATTCTCCTCACGAAAGGCACGATGCCCGCAAACAGGGCAGGTATCCCCGATGAGGAAGGGCACCGCATCCATCGGGCGCTTCTCCTTCACGACCCCCTTCACCTTCGGGATGATTTCCCCGGATTTATAGACGACAATGGTGTCCCCAATCCGCACATCCATCTCGTCGATGAAATCCTGGTTGTGGAGGGTTGCCCGCTCCACCTTCGTACCGCAAAGGCGGATGGGGTCGAATATCGCCGTCGGGGTAATGCGTCCCGTCCGGCCCACGGAAAGCTCGATCTTCCTCAGCACGGTCTCTTTCTCTTCGGGGGGATATTTATAGGCAATCGCCCATCGCGGCACCTTCGACGTGGCCCCCAGCCGTTCCCTGTCGGCAAAGCTGTTGAGCTTCACCACGGCGCCGTCAATGTCATAGGGAAGCTCCCCCCTGGACTCGCCGATCTCCTGTATAGCTGCCCATACCTCATCCGCCGTGTGGCAGACCTTGTAGCCATGAATGATCTTGATGCCCTGGGCCCTCATGAACTCATAGGCTTCCGTATGGGTCGCAAACTCCCTGCCGCGGGCTGTCTGCAGGTTGAACACAAACATGGACAGATTCCGCTCCGCCGTGATGCGGCTGTCCAACTGGCGAAGGGTGCCTGCCGCACAGTTGCGCGGATTGGCAAAGGGTTTGAGCCCCAGAAGCTCCTGCCTCTCATTGACGGCCTCAAAGGCCGCCGTCTCCATATAGACCTCCCCCCGCACCTCGAAATAGGGGAGCCGGTCCTTCAAGGACTGCCTCACGTCTTTTATGACCCTTGCATTCTCCGTGACATCCTCTCCCTGAAGAATCCCATCGCCACGCGTGACAGCGCGGACAAGCTCGCCATTCTCGTAGCGAAGGGCAAGGGAAAGCCCGTCGATCTTCTCCTCCACCACGAATTCCGGCTCACCCAGTTCCTGCCGCATGGAGGCGACAAAATCCACGATTTCTGCCTTGGAAAAGACATCCTGCAAGGAAAGCATGGGAACATCATGCTTCACCAGGACACCCGCCTCCCGTTTTGCCGTCCCCCCCACCATCTGCGTGGGGGAAGTCTTCGTGATGAGTTCCGGGTATTCCTTCTCTATGGCCTTGAGGCGGAGCATGAGCTGGTCGTACTCATAATCCGATATCTCCGGGCTGTCATCGTCATAATAGCGGCGGTTGTGGTGCTTGATCTCCTTGCGCAGTGCCTGCAGCTCTTTCTTGATCTCCTTGATGTCTGCCACCCTCGACCATCCTTCCCGCAATGTTCACGCCTTTACGATCGGCGCATATTTCTGTGTAAAGCCCTTCACGCCCTGCCCTGGAAATGCGATCTTGAGCTCCGTCTCCTCGCCGCTTCCCTTGACGGAAATGACGGTTCCCAGGCCAAATTTTCCATGCCGCGCCTTGTCTCCCACGGACCACTTGACCGTGATGTCCGGACGGATGACGTCTTTGGGCACGCTCGTCTTTGCCGAAGGCGCGCTCTGACAGCGCTGCATGGTCTGCATGGCTTCCAGTGCAGATTGGGGCTTGCCACGGAAGTGCACGCCTTTTCCCATCTGGCTTGCCTTGGGATGAAACGCGGTTTCCTTTCCTGCGCCATACCGGTCTGCCCCTCCCATGGAATCCATGCAGGATACAGGGATCTCATCCATGAAGCGGGAGACGGGATTCATATTTGTCCTGCCATAGATCGTACGCATGCGCGCATGGGTCATATAGAGCTTCCTCTGGGCACGGGTGATGCCAACATAGCAGGTACGGCGTTCCTCCTCGATTTCCTTTTCCTCCATGAGTGTGCGGGAATGTGGGAAAATCCCCTCCTCCATGCCCGCCATGAACACGACAGGGAATTCCAGGCCCTTGGCGGAATGCAGGGTCATAAGTGTCACGCGGTCATCCTCCAGCTCCGCATTGTCGATATCCGAGACCAGAGAAACCTGGGAGAGGAAATCCTCCAGGCGCGTGCTCTCCTCCGACTTTTGGAAATCCTTCGCCACGCCCACGAATTCCTTGAGATTCTCGATGCGGGACTGAACCTCCGGCTTTTTGTCCTCTGCCTCGAGTTCCGCCATATAGCCGGAATCCTCCAGCACCTTCTCCACGAATGCATCCAAGTCCATCTGCCCCTGCAATCCCATGAGCTCAAAAATAAGGGCAGAAAATCTCTCCAGGGAATTCCTTGCCCGCCCGGAAAGCCCCGGCACGCTTCCCATGGCATCCGGGCTGGAAATGATGTCGAAAAGCGTCAAATCGTTGGCATCGGCATACTCCGTCAATCTGCCGATGGAAGTCGCCCCCAGACCCCGCTTCGGCACATTGATGATGCGGAGGAGGCTCACCGTATCCAGGGGATTGTAGATCACCCTGAGATACGCAAGGATATCCTTGATTTCCTTGCGGTCATAGAATTTCAGCCCTCCGACCATGGTATAGGGAATCCCTGCCCGCATCAACCCTTCCTCCAGGACACGGGACTGGGCATTGGTCCGGTAAAGGATGGCCATATCCCCATAGGACGCGCCATGCAGTGTCTTTTCCTTCACGATGGCATCGGCAATGAAATGGGCCTCATCCCATTCATCCTCCGCCTCATGGTTTGTGATGCCTTCCCCGGAGGGATTTTCCGTCCAGAGCTCCTTTTTCTTGCGGTTCCTGTTGTTCTCGATAACGGCATTGGCGGCCATGAGGATGGTCTTCGTGGAGCGGTAATTCTGCTCCAGCTTGATGGTCACGGCCTCGGGATAATCCTTTTCAAAGTCCAGGATATTGCGGATATCCGCACCGCGCCAGCCATAGATGGACTGGTCTGCATCTCCCACGACGCAGAGGTTGTGATGCTTCTCCGCCAGGAGCTTTGTCAGCTGGTACTGCGCTCCGTTCGTGTCCTGGTACTCATCCACGAGGATATAGCGGAAACGGTTCTGGTACTTTTCCCGCACTTCTTCGTTCTCTTCCAGAAGGGCCACGGACACCATGAGGAGGTCATCGAAGTCCAGCGCGTTGTTTGCCCGGAGCTTCTTGGCATAGAGCTGGTAGACCTCGGAGACCTTCTTCTCGTAGAATCCTGCCGCCATCCTTTCATATGCCCTGGGCCCCTGCATCATGTTCTTTGCATTGGAGATCGCCGACTGGATGCCGTTCGGGGCAAACTGCTTGTCGTCGAGGTTCAGTTCCTTGAGGCAGGTCTTGATGAGATTTTGGGTGTCGCTGGTGTCATAGATGACGAAATTGCTCTTGTAAAGCCCCGTGGCTTCAATCTCCCGGCGCAGGAAACGGGCGCAGAAGGCATGGAAGGTGCTGAGCCACACCTCCCTGGCCCCCTCGCCAATCATGTTGTCCACCCGTTCCCGCATCTCCATTGCCGCCTTGTTGGTAAAGGTGATGGCAAGGATCCTATAGGGAGGCACCCCATGCGCCAGCAGATTGGCAATCCTGCAGGTCAGCACCTTCGTCTTTCCTGAGCCCGCCCCCGCCATGATCAGGAGCGGGCCCTCCATATGCTCCACCGCAGATTTTTGCGCTGGATTGAGCCCACTAAAAATATCCAATAATATCCCCCTTCCGCATTTATCCTGTCCTCATTCTACTCCGTACAGGGAGATTTTTCAAGGTGAAGGCGCATGCCTTCCATTGGAGCTTTGACCGTCAAATTTCCTTGTGGGGGCTGATATGCAGGGCATTTCTGCATGTATATGTGTATGATGAAAAGAAGTACGAGGGAGAATTCGCATAGAGGGAGGACGGGGACGGGGGAGGCTTTGGGGCTTCCACGAATGGCCTGTCCTGATAAGAACTACGTGTCTAGATACCCCGCCGGCAAGCAACGGCTCACGCAACGAGGTTTGCGCACTTAGGGAGTATCTACGACAGGCCACCCCTTCGGGGTTGGGTAGTTCCAGCCCCAAATCCTCCCCCATCCCCTTCGTGGGGTTATGGCAGGGCTTGCTGTTTTAGAAAGCCCGCAGCAAATTGCCACGGGCTTCTATATTTCGTATGCTGTTTGATTGAAATCAATATTCCGGACTGAGAAAGAACTCGCCGGACAACAGGTCACCGTCCTGCACGAGAATGTTGTCTATCTGTGGGTAGAGTTTCCCCTCCAAGCTTATTATCTTGAACGACCTTTTTGTTGGTTCGTTCTTTGTGTCCACGATGAACATGGACTCTACCGTATCCACAGTGTATCTCATGCCGTAGAACAAGGTGCTGCTGAGAAGGAGCGGATAGTTAAGCCTTTGCTTGTGGGGGACAAAGACTTCGAATGGAGCATATTCCAGTTCGTCAACCTTGAATTCCGGCAGACGGTATATGTCCCCCATGGTGAAACCGCCAATCCCGCCGACGACCCCGTTTTCCAGGATTTTCTCGGCGGAGTATGCCTTTTTGAGAATGGGGCCCGGCACGGAAAACATGGGGATTGTCGCACCTGTGTCGATCAGCGCGAAAAGCCCGCCGATCTCTATGACCGGCCTTTGATATTTCTTCAGTGTCGGTATCTCGATTTTCGCCATGGCAACCACCCTTCCTCTTTTTGGCTTTATTATAACGCATTGTTCAAATTTTGCCAAAGGCAAAATATTCCAAAGCATGGAGGAAGGCGGGGTTGTTTTCCAGAAAGCCTTCCCCTCTGGGGAAGGTGGCAGACCGAAGGTCTGACGGATGAGGTTCGAAGGCACAACTGGGCGAATAGTAAACGAGTTCCACTTTTCCGTTGAACCTCCCCCCACTGTCTTCGACGACTCCCCGATCGTTAATGACATTGGGCTGTATATGTGCCAAATTAACATATAAAAAGGCTGCCGATGGCAGCAAGAAAGGAGCATCCATATGAAAAACAGACGAACAGCACCGCCTTCCACGCAGATGAGCGTGAAGGAAGTCATGGAAGCGGCAGGAGTGGGAAAGAACACCGCCTACCAGATCATCAAAAGACTCAATGCGGAACTGGAAGCAATGGGCAAGCTCACCTTTCGGGGGAGAGTCAATCGGAGGTTCTTTGAAGAGAAGCTCTGCTATGATGGCAAGGATGATTGAGACGATCAACAGGGGCAGCGCAGAGTTGCCCCTGTTGTGCAAGGAGGAAATGTTTATGGGAGAAATGGTATATGCGTATGGCAGGGTATCCACGCGGGAGCAGAACCTTGACAGGCAGTTGGCCGCCTTTCGGGAGTATGGCGTTCCACCGGAGAATTTTTTCGTGGACAAGCAGTCGGGCAAGGACTTTGACCGTCCCGCGTATCAATCGATGCTGAAGGTTCTGGAAGCCGGCGATACAATTGTCATCAAGAGCATTGACCGTCTGGGCCGAAATTTGTTTATTTTTCGCAAAGTCTTTTTGTCCATCAATTGCCAATAGAGATAATCGCTCCAACCCGCATCAACAAAAGCAACGCGGCTCATTCTGCCATAGCCTCCAATTCCTCCATTGTGAATACTCTAAATTGCCCCTCCCGAAGCTGCCTGTCGGCCTCGTCCAATTTTGCAAGATACGCCGCATTATTGGCCGCCTTCATTATGGCATCACGAGCGAAGACTTCCCGGCTTAAATTAGCCGCATTAGCTTGCTCCTCAACAAACGCTACATCAGCAGGAGATAAGTCTACAGTGATAGACATAGAAAAGCCCCCTTTCCTGATCTTTCGTCTATCATTATATATCATTCATGCCGTAAATGCAATTCGACAACCTATATAGAGGTGAAAATACCCATGAAGTTAAAATTTGACTCCACCCTTGACTATCAACAGGAAGCCATCGCCGCCGTGCGGGATGTATTCAAGGGACAGACAGCAAAACAGTCTTTGTTCACAGTGACCGCTGTGGACGAGCAGTTATCGCTTTTGGACGAGTTTTCCGCTCCCCAACAGCTTGCCCTTGGACAGGGCATCGGCAACCGATTGGGACTGGACCAGGAAGATTTGCTCAAAAATATCCGTGAGGTGCAGATCCGGCATGGACTTCCCCAATCAAGTGCCTTGGGCAACGAAATCAACCTTGATATCGAGATGGAAACCGGCACGGGGAAAACCTATGTATACCTTCGCACCCTGCTGGAACTCAACAAGGCGTATGGCTTTACCAAGTTTATCATTGTTGTGCCAAGTATCGCCATCAAAGAAGGCGTAAAGAAAACCATCGACATCACCCGTGAGCATTTCCGGGGAATCTACAGCAATGTGAACTATGATGCTTTTGTCTATGACAGCGACCATATCGAAAAAATCCGGGACTTTGCCACGGCCAACGATATCCAGATCATGGTCATCACCATCGATGCCTTCCAGAAATCCAGTGCGGCAAGGCACATTTCAAAGCCTTGGGCAATGGCGCAACCTTCCTGCCGGTGGATGATTTTGGAGAGTTTATACAGGGCATTTGAAAAACGGCATCCCAAACGGGATGCCGTTCCTATACACACTATAACTCACTCAGGCTTGATGCGCTTGACCGCTTCGGAAAGGGGCGGGATAATCTGTTTCTTGCGGGACATGACACCGGGCAGGTAGACATGGGTTCCGCTGGCGTCCTTCTTGAAGGCCTCGCCGATGAGCGTCTTGGGCGAACCGGAATAAAGCAGATAGGTGGCCTCCTCGATGATATCCGTCACCATGACAAGGCTCATGTCAAAGCCCTCTTTCTCGCAGATGGCTGCCATGCTCTTGATGAGCTCCGGCTCCAGATCCATGACCTCTTTGGTATCCATGACGGAAATCTGGCTCACGATGATGCGGTATTCGCCGATGCGGAACTCCTTCATATCGTTCTTGGCAATCTCCGCAGGGGTCATGTCACCAATGCCTGAGCCAGCCTTGAGCATGGCAAGTCCGTACTCGTTGATGTCCACACCCGCAATCTCCGCCAGATGCTTCGCGGTCTTCTTGTCATACTCCGTGCAGGTCGGCGACTTGAAGAGCACCGTGTCGGAGATGATGGCCGAGAGGAGCAGTCCTGCAATGGAGGGCGGGATATCCACATCGCGGAGCCAGTGCATGTTGGCAACAATGGTCGCCGTGCAGCCCACCGGCTCCTGATAGGTATAGATGGGCTCACTGGTCTGGATGCCGCCGAGGCGATGGTGGTCGATGATCTCGACGATCTTCGCTTCCTCGATGCCTTCCACGGCCTGTCCGCGCTCGTTGTGATCCACAAGAATGACGCGCTCGCGCTCGGGAACCATGAGCTGGTCACGGCTCACAAGCCCTACCAGATGCCCGTTTTCCACCACGGGATAGTTGCGGTAGTTCGTCTCCTCCATGGTTCCCTTGATGTCGCTGAGGAGATCCAGGGGCTTGAAGCAGACAGGCGCCTCGTGCATGATCCGGCGAATCGGCACGCACTGGTTGATGAGGCGGGCGGAAGTATAGGTATCGTAAGGCGTGCTCAAGATAAACATCTTGCGCTTCTCGCCCTCCTCGATGACAGCGGCAGGAACCTGCCCATTGCCCGTGACGATGAGACAGGAAATATCCTGGTTCATGCAGTCCAGCAGGGTTGCCTCATGGCGATCCCCCACCAGGACGATATCGTTCTTTTTCACGACGCTCTTAATGGTGTTCACACTGCCGGCAGCGATGCGCACACTACCCTCAATGAAATCTCCCTCGTCCCCGTTCACCAAAACCTTGGCATCGATGGCATGGATGATATCGCGATAACGCACGCGCATATCGGCAAGGTTCTGCATGCCAAGCTCCTGGAAATAGCGTTTCGCCAGATCGCTGACCGTGACGATTCCCACCAGTACGCCCTTGCTGTCCGTGACCGGAACGGATTTCAGGTCATTGTCGCGCATGACCTCTCCCAGACGGCGCAGAGTATCATGCTGGCGCACCACGATCTTGCAGTCCAGCGTGATATCCTTGACGCGCGGATAGAGATCCGTGATGAGGAGCGGCTGCTCCACCTTGAAATGCTCCAACGCAAACTTCGTCTCGGCATTCACCTTTCCGGCGCGGGCGGGAACAACATTCTCCCCCATGGCCTGCTTCAAATGGGCATAGCCAATCGCCGAGCATATGGAGTCCGTGTCCGGATTGCGATGGCCAATCGTGTAAATGGGTTTCGTGCTTTTCATTGCAGAAACTTCCTCCTTTAATATAATAAGGAATACGGTGCAAAAAGGCAAAGGACCTGCCACAACAGACAGCGCACAGGTCAATCGTATTTTTTATTATAACGTATTGTTCAAATTTTGCCAATGGCAAAATATACCGATTCAATCCATCATCTCTCTCTCGAATCTCGCAAAGGTTTCCGGTGTCCCGATGAGGAACATCCTGTCATCTGCCGCAAAGACCTGATTGGGAGAGGGTGATACGATGGTCTTGCCCTCATGGATCAATGCGATGAGGTTGAGCTGGTAGAGGGAACGCAGCTCCGATTCAATCAGATTCTTTCCCACGAGCCGGCGGGGCATGTCGATGCCCATGATCTGGATGTCTTTTGCGATTTCGATATAGTCCACCATATGGGGCGACACCAGACGAAAGGCGACCCTGCGCGCCGTATCCCGCTCGGAAAAGATGACCTCTGTCGCTCCGAGTCTGCGCGCCATTTCTGCATGCCGCTCATCAATCGCCTTCACAATGATTTCCGAAAGGTTCATTTCCTTGCAAAGCATCGTTGCCATCAGGCTTGCCTCCAGGTTGCCGGAAGCGATGATTGCCGCGTCGAAGCTGGCAATGCCCGCCTGTTCCATGGCTCTGGCATCGCGGATATCGAAGCTCACCACATGGGTCAGGCGATTCGCCATGCTGGAAGCGATATTCTCATCACGGTCTACGCCCAGCACATTGTAGCCCATATCGGCCAAAGCAATGGCCAGATTGCTGCCAAAGCGTCCCAGCCCGAAGACAACAAATTGTTTCTTGTCCGCCATTTTTATTCCTCCAAATCCTCACCCGATCATGATATCTTCCGACGGGTATTTGATGATGGTGTCTTTTTGGTCGATGAGGCAGAGCATGAAAGTCATGATCCCCACCCTGCCGGCCAGCATGGTGAGAACCAGGATGAGCTTCCCCCAGGCATTCCATTCCAGGGTGATACCGATACCCATGCCGACGGTTGCAAATCCCGATACGGTTTCAAATATGACTTCCAGCAGCTCATGCTGCTCCCCATCGAGGATGGAAAGGATAATGCCTGCCGTCACGACCCAGATGGTTCCCATGGTGAAGATGGCAAAGGCATGGTCGCGCAGCCGTTGCGTGATGCGCCGCCCGAAAACGATGATCTCGCTCTGTCCACGAAACACGGCCCACATGGACAGTACGATGACCGCGAAGGTGGTGCATTTGATGCCTCCTCCTGTGGAAAGCGGCGAGGCGCCGATGAACATGATGATGATCATGGCAAGCTGGGAAATCTGTTCCGTTTCCGCCAGATCGAAGCTGTTGAAGCCCGCAGTCCGGCAGGAAATGGAAGTGAAACAGGAGTTTGCAAGCTGCTCTGGCAGGCTGAGTGTGCCAATCGTATTGGGATTGCTGCATTCCACGCCAAAGATCAGCAAGGTCCCCGCAAGAATCAGGATGATGTTGGAAACAATGACCAGTTTCGTGTGAAGTGAAAACCGGGACCACCTTCGCCGATGCACGAATTCCGCCAGAACGGTAAAACCGATGCCACCCAGGAGAATCAAAAGGGCCAGACAGGTCAGAAGGAAGATATCGTCATTGCGCTGGCAGAGGCTGTCATAGTTGCCAAAAAGGTCAAATCCCCCGTTGCAGAAGGCGGATACCGAGTGGAAAATCCCATAGCCGATCGCCTTCATGCCAAATTCCGGATAGAAGTGAACGGAAAGCAGGACAGCAAAGAACCCTTCAATGAGAAAGGTGTATTTGATGATGCGGCGAATCAGGCCCACAAGTCCATTTCGCCCCCCCTGGTTCAAGGATTCCTGGATGGCAATGCTTTCCTGCAGCTGAAAGCGGTGGCCGATGGAATGGGCAACCAAGGTTGCCAGTGTCATGATGCCCAATCCGCCGATTTGCAGCAAGAGCAGCATGACGATGGTGCCGAACACGGTCAGATCATTGTGGACATCCACTACGGTCAATCCTGTGACGCAGGAGGCGGAAGTGGAAACAAAAAGGGCATCTATGGGATGGAGCCCCTGCCCATTCGTGGTGCTGATTGGCAGCATCAGCAGCAAAGTGCCGATGGCAATCATGGCGACAAAGCTCAACAGGATGACTCGTGCGGGCTTGAAGCGCATCATATGCTGGATGCGCACATTAGGATGCCGGAGTCTCGTTGATTCTCTTGATAAGTACATGTGGAACCTTCCTTTTGACATTCGAAAGTTATCGTTGTCATATCTTTCGATATTTGCTATCATTGGGAAACATAGGAATTGTTTCCCAAATGAATACGAAACAGGAGATGAGAACATGTCCGTTTCAGTGGACTTAGCGAAAATCATTTGCTTTGACACAGAGACCACGGGGCTCGGCAACCAGGCCGAAATCCTGCAGCTTTCCATCATGAACGCCGCCGACGAGGTACTGTTCGACGAGTACATCAGGCCCAAGCACCATCTCTCATGGCCGGAGGCCGAGGCCGTCCATCACATTTCACCGGAAATGGTGGCAGACAAGGAGGCCATCGATGCTCACCATGACCGCATCGTGGAGATACTGGAGGCCGCCCAATACTACATCGGCTACAACATCCTCTATGACATCCGCATGCTCAAGCAGGCAGGGATTCCCATGGACTCCTTTCATCGGAAGCATGTGCAGGTCATCGATGTCATGCGGAACTTCGCCCCTGTCTACGGGGAAACCAACCCAAAAAGAGGCGGCTACAAATGGCAGAACCTCACGACCTGCGCTAAGTATTACAAGTATGACTGGGGCAGCGACAAGGCCCACGGGGCACTTGCCGACACCAAAGCCACCCTTTACTGCTTCAAGAAAATGAACAACCTATGAGGAGATCATCATGCAACAAACCATATGGATTGCCCTGAGCCTGGTTCTCTTCGTGATTGTCGCACTGGAGATGTACCATTCCCTGAAGCGCTCCGAGACGACGAACCGGCTCATCAACAAATACATCGACGACCTGGAAAATGAGCATCTTTTCGATGAGATCTACGAATACTGCCAAAAGGATTTCAAACTCCGCCGCATCATGCGGAAGCATGCCGCCACAAAGGAGGACATCAAGTCACTCCACAAGAAACTCATGACCTGGGGCAATATCAAGAAAGGACGTCGCTTCGTTCCCATCACGTCCTTCTTCTACGCCTATTCCCTGAACTACCTCTTTGAACATCGCGACGACGATGACAAGAAAGTCACCATGCGGATGTTGAATTTCTTTCATATCTGATTCTTGCTCCATCAGGAAATCGCTTCCATGGAATCCAACAGGGGAAGGACAATGGCAAGGATAAAGAACAGGACGATGCCGCCCATGACCAGGATCAGTGCCGGTTCCACCATGGACTGGAGCCTCTTGGATGTATTTTCCGCGGAAATGCGGCAGTAATCCGCCCCTTTCTGGAGCATCTCCTCCAAATGCCCGGAACTCTCCCCCGCTGCCACAAGCTGCAGGAGCATTGCCGGAAACAGGGGATTCCCCTTCCATGCCTCCGCCAGGGAATACCCCTGCTGCACACTGTTTCTTGCCTTGGAAACCACATCCTGCAACGCCAGGTTGTCCGTCACCTTCCCCGCCATGGAAAGTGCCTCGTCGATCCGCAATCCCCCGTTGAGCAGCACGGACAGGGTTCCAAGAATATGCATCCATGCCGTCTGCTTCTTCAGCTCCCCAACGGCAGGCAATCGCAGAAGGAAAGCATCCACGGGGCGGCGAACCGACTCCTTTCCATATAATTGCCAAAGCCCCAGCAGAACAGCGATACCGCCCAGCAGAGCAAAAAGCCCATAGTTCGCAATGAAATTGCCGAAAAACAATAAAATGCGGGCAGGAAGGGGCAAATCCACATGCAGCCCTTCCAGCAGGCCGACAAAGGTGGGCAGGATGAACACCATCATCACGAAAAGGACAGAACATACGGAGACTGCCAGGATCATAGGATAAAACATGGCGGACTGGATTTTTTTCCTGTCCTCGTATTCCCGTTCTAAGTAATCCGCTGCCCTTGCCAGGATTTCGGGCAGACTTCCGCTGGCCTCCCCCGCTGCAATGAGGTGGACAATACTTGCCGAAAAGACATCCTCATATTTCTGCATGGCACTGGCCAGACCATGCCCCAGTTCCACGGACTGGCGTATCTCCTTTACCATTTCAAGATATGCCTTATCCCCGCCCTGCTGTTCCATGGAAGCCAGTATCTTGTTGATGGGCTGCGCATCCACCATGACCGCAAGCTGGCGGCAGAAAAATACCGCATGTTTCCGCGTAACCGATGAGAATCGGAGACCCTTCCATCGGCTTTGCTGCTTCTCCTCCTCGATATGGATGACCCGCAGCATCTGCCCCCTTACCACCCTGGCCGCCTCGCGTGGGGAGTCTGCCTCAAGCTCCCCTTCCCTCAGTTCTCCGCTGGCGCTGCAGGCAACATAATGAAACATCGCCATGCGCACACCTCCCTATCCTCTGTCTTCCAAACGCTCAAAGAGTTCTTTCGTGATGCGCCCTCCCTGGTAGAGTGACTTCCATGCCATCTGCCTCGTCTGCATCCCGCACTCCCTGCCTCCCATCATCACGGAATCCAGTTGGGGATATTTCCCCTGCCGGATGATGTTGCGGGCTGCCGCAGTTGCCAGAAGCACCTCGACGGCACACACTCTCCCGCCATCTTTCGCAGGCAGGAGCTGCTGTGAGAAAATACCCGTGAACACGGAGGCAAACTGCTCCCGAACAACGTCTCTCTGCCCTGCGGGGAACATACCCTCCACCCGCATGGCCGTTTCCGCGGCACTTTTCGTATGCAATGTCCCAAGCACCAGGATTCCCGTTTCCGCTGCCATGAGCGCCGTCCGCATCGTCTCCGCATCCCGCAGTTCCCCCACCAGGATCACATCCGGCATTTCCCGCAAAGCACTGCGAAGGCCCTGCGGAAAGCTCAGGAAATCCTTCCCCAACTCCCTCTGGCTGATGAAGCAGTTCCCTGGTACATGCACATATTCCAAGGGATCTTCCAATGTGACGATATGATACGATCTCTCCCGGTTGAGCTCCTCAATGAAGGCCGCCAGCGTGGTGGTCTTTCCGCTTCCCGTCCTTCCGGTCACCAGGATCAGTCCCTGGTCAACTTCCTTCATTTTCTGCCATGCCTTCCATGCA
>CADCIX010000026.1 GCA_902801565.1 uncultured Veillonellaceae bacterium
AAGGAACATTGCAAATAGCCAATAAATCACGACGGCCTTATGGCCGTTTTTTTGGCGTTTTTTCGGGCATGACTATGCGCCCTGTTGTTTGACGCTTACCCCCAATCGAGGCACGATGATTAGTTTGCAGGGTTCGTTCGGCAACAATGAGAACATGCTGGGCGTAGGCGTATCCAAACAGCTCGGCAAGGTCTCTGAGATTGATAGCATGTCCGAAGACCAACTCAAGGACAAGATTGAAGTGCTTAATGAGAGCAACGAAGCTCTGAAAGAGAGCAACGAATCCTTGAAGGGCGAGGTTTCCGCAGTTAAGGAGCAGAATCAGGAGCTCTCTGAAAAGAACTCCCTGCTGGAAGCCAGCTTGTCTGAGGTCAAGGACGCCTACAACGCCCTCATGGCGAAGGTGGACGGCTTGATGGCTAAGATTGGTTTCTCCGATACCGCCGAGAAGTAAATATAATTTTCCATTCAAAAGGGAGTCAACGTCAAAAAGCGTTGGCTCCCTTTTCTGACTCTCAATATGGGTGTTTCTCGAAATATCCCAGTTTCTCAAGCCGTTCCTTGCAGACATCAATTTCAGCTTCGGTAAACAAAGACCAGTATTCCTTGTTGTTGTAGATGATGGCCTCCAGAGAACAGCTCAGGGCGTTCGGGATTTTATTGATGTTTTCTAGTTCCCATAACTTATTGAGGCCCGTAAATTCCGCAGGCTCTTTCTTGTCCTGCAACAAGCGTTTTGCCGTATTGACAGCATGGTATTCTCTGAGCATTTCCATGAAACGAGTGGGACTGTACTTGGGCTTTGCTTTCTTGAATACATCTATGCCCGCCCACAATTCCCTGAGAAGCCTCTCTTCGAGTGGGCTATGTTGAGTATCCATAATAACACCTCTTATCTGGGAAGTCAGGCTCAAATCGGCATACGCCTCTGTATTTGCTGGTTTTTCGGCTGTAGGCTTAACAAAACGGAAAGTGGGTTTTGTCTTATTTGTTAAAGCCTTTGTCAAACATCCTATCTGTGAACATCATTCCGCCATTGGCCCGTTCGAACGAGACCTTGGCAGAACCATTCAGATAAGGCACCGTCCAGAATACGGCAAGCTCTTGAACTTCGGGCAGGTCTTTATACATCCTTGCCGCCATGTCGGAACTATACATTTCCAGCATCTCCCTAGACATTTTGCCACTGTTCTTTCGGTTCCAAGTGAGACGTACAAGGGCAACGTAATCGCCCTCCTTTTCCGTTCCCAAATCGGGATTCAGCGTTATACTGTCGATAGTCGTTTCGTCATAGTCTTTGACGTACTCTTTGATTTTTCCTTCAATCCTGCCCTCTGGGGTATTCTTACGAGCTTCGGCTTCTGCTTTGGCCTTTTCTAGTATGGCTTGTTGTTCCTCACGAGCCTTTTTGTCGGCTTCCTCTTTAGCTTTCTTCTCTGCCTCGGCGGCTTCTTTCTCGGCTAACTTCTGCTGTTTCTTCTGCTCCTGTGCCTGAAGCTGAGCTTCACGGGCGGCTTTTTGTTCTGGAGTCTGCGTAGCAGCAGCACCAATCCCACCGATTAGGAATACGACTACGGCTATGGCAAACCGCTTGGCGTAAAACTTCTTATCACCGCCCTTGACGAAGCAGATTATCAGCCTCACCAAGAAATACCCGCAGGCAATCATCGCCAGTGCCACCAACAGACCAAAAAATGTGTTCATCAAAAATCCCCTCCTGTATTTTAGCCGTGCGGTCTGTCCCTGCCCTATATGCCGCACGACCTTATGTTTTCTCGCCCTGAGGCGGGGTTGTTGCCGTTGTCAATTTTTCCTAACATGTTTCTATATATTCGCCTTGAGATTCCATTCTCCTCCTCCCGACATATTGTTAAATGAATTTTCCCGAACCCAGAAATGGGCATAAAAATGCCTCGTAGACCCATTTGGGGGGCGGGGAGTGATTTTCGACGGTAGCGAGAAGGCTTTCATTTCTTCGTTAAATGTCCGCCAAACACGGACAATAAAAAAGCCCCCTCCATCGTGAAGAGGGGACTGTTTTGCGAGGTTGGGGCTTAACTTAATGACATTGCCCGCAAAAGCTCCCTTTATTGATACAAAATCATCCACCCAGATAGGCCTTCCTGACATCCTCGCTGGCGGCAAGCTTGCCTGCATCACCGGAAAGGGTGATGCGCCCTGTTTCCAGCACATAGGCACGGTCGGCAATGGAAAGTGCCATATTGGCATTCTGCTCCACCAGCAGGATGGTGGTGCCTGTCTTATTGATGTCCTCGATGATGGAGAAAATCTCGCGAATCAGGAGAGGCGCCAGCCCCATGGAGGGCTCATCGAGAAGCAGCAGTTTCGGACGGCTCATGAGGGCCCTTCCCATGGCCAGCATCTGCTGCTCGCCGCCGGAGAGGGTTCCCGCCTGCTGGTCCTTGCGCTCCTCAAGGCGCGGGAAGCGCCGGAAGACCATCTCCATGTCCTCCTTGATGCCATCGGCATCGTTGCGGATGAAGGCCCCCAGCTCCAGATTCTCCAGAACGGACATCTCCGCGAAGATGCGCCTGCCCTCCGGAACCTGTGAGATTCCTTCCCGCACGATCTCATGGGCCGGTTTCCCCGCAATATCCTTGCCGAGAAAAGTAATCTTCCCCGACTTCGGTTTCAGGAGGCCGGAAATCGTGCGAAGGGTCGTGGACTTCCCCGCCCCGTTGGCACCGATGAGTGTCACAATCTCCCCCTCGTGCACCTCCAGGCTGATGCCCTTGATGGCATGGATGGCACCATAGTACACATTGATGTTGTCGATTTTCAGCATGGTTCCCATGGTCACGCCTCCCCTCCGAGATAGGCCCGGATGACCTCCGGGTCTTCCTTGATTTCCTCCGGGCGCCCGCTGGCGATGATGGTACCGTACTCCAGCACATAGATGCGCTCGCAAATGCCCATGACGAGGTTCATGTCATGCTCGATGAGGAGCACCGTGAGGCCGAATTCTTTGCGGATCCAGCGGATCATGTCCATGAGTTCCTTCGTCTCCTGCGGGTTCATGCCCGCTGCCGGTTCATCGAGAAGCAGGAGTTTCGGCTTTGCCGCCAGGGCCCTTGCAATCTCCAGACGCCTCTGGGCACCGTAGGGAAGATTTTTCGCCATCTCGTTTGCCTTGTCATCCAGCTTGAAGATGGAGAGCAGCCGCATGCTTTCCTCCTCGATCTCCCGTTCCTCCCGGAAGTACCTCCCCATGCGGAGCACCGCCTCCAGAAGGCCGTACTTCACATGGCAGTGATAGGCAATCTTCACGTTGTCGAGAACGGAAAGCTCCGAGAACAGGCGGATGTTCTGGAAGGTACGGGCAATGCCGCGCTGGGTGATCTGGTAGGGCTTCAGCCCCACGATGCTCTTCCCGTTGAAGGTGATGGTGCCCGTGGTGGGCTGGTAAACCCCCGTAAAGAGGTTGAAGGCCGTGGTCTTGCCCGCGCCGTTCGGCCCGATGAGCCCCACCAGCTCGCCCTTGTTGATGTAGAAATTGAAATCCGAGACCGCCTTGAGTCCGCCGAAGACTTCCGATACGTCCTCGGCCCGCAAAAGCTCCGCCGCCATTACGCCGCGCCTCCCTTCTTCAAGATCTTGCGGAAAATCCCCATATTCGTGATCTCCACATAGCCGAACAGTCCCTGGGGACGATAGAACATCAGGAGAATCAGCATGAGGGCGAAAATGATCATGCGGTACTCCGGCCAGTTGGCCAGCGCCGCCGAGATGAAGGTCACGAAGAATGCCCCTGCAATGCCGCCCGTGATGGAGCCAAGGCCACCAAGCACCACCATGATCAGGAAGATGAAGGACTGCATGAAGGTGAAGGACGCCGGGCTGATGATGTAATAATTATGGGCAAACAGCCCGCCCGCAACACCGGCAAAAGCCGCGCCGATGGTAAAGGCCATGACCTTGTATTTCGTCGTGTTGACTCCCATGGCCTCCGCCGCAATCTCATTCTCGCGGATGGCGATGCAGGCGCGCCCATGGGTGGAATTCACGAAATTCTTGATGAAGAACAGGGTGAACAGCATCACGAAGAATACCCAGGCGAAATTCGTGTAGTGGGGAATGTTTCGGAAACCGGCCGCACCGCCCACGTATTCGATGTTCATGATGACGATACGGATGATCTCGCCAAGTCCCAGGGTGGCAATAGCGAGGTAGTCACCCCGCAGTCGGAGTGTCGGAAGCCCGATCAGGAATCCGAGAAACCCTGCCGCTGCGCCGCCCGCCAGCAGAGCCGCGAGAAAGGGCAGATGGAAATTCGTCGTGAGCACCACGCCCACATAGGCTCCCACCGCCATGAAGCCCGCATGCCCCAGAGAGAACTGTCCCGTATAGCCATTGATGAGATTGAGACTCACGGACATGATGATGTTGATGCCGATGAGCATCAGATTCAGCTTCCAGAAGGAACCGATGATTCCTTCTTCCATCAGCCCCTGCAGCACCGCAAAGAGTGCAATGCCGGAGACCAGCATGATAAGATCGTTCTTGCGCAAAAGATTCATCGTTCCGCCACCTACACTTTCTCATTGGTGTTCTTGCCGAAAAGCCCGGAAGGCTTAAACAGCAGCACCAGAATCAGGATGGCAAAGGCCGCCGCATCGCGGAAGGTGGAGGAAATGAAACCCGACACCAATGCCTCGATGACGCCAAGCACCAGACCGCCCACAACGGCCCCCGGCAGGATGCCGATGCCGCCCAGCACTGCCGCGACAAATGCCTTGAGTCCCGGCATGATGCCCATGAGCGGGTCAATGGAGTTATAGTAGACCCCCACCAGCACACCGGCCACCGCCGCCAAGGCCGAACCGATGATGAAGGTGAAGGAGATGACCTGATCCGCATTCACGCCCATAAGCTGGGCTGTCTCCGTGTCGAAGGATGCCGCACGCATGGCCTTGCCCAGTTTCGTTTTCTGCACGATATAGGTCAGGATGATCATGAGTACCACCGTGATGCCCAGGATCAGGAGCTGCTGCCCATTGATGACCAGGTCTCCCACATGGAAGGCCACATTGTCGATGACCTCCGGGAAGGTCCTCGGCGTCGGCGAAACAAAGTACATGGTCGCATACTCAAGGAAAAAGGACACGCCGATGGCCGTGATGAGAATGGAGATGCGCGGCGCATGGCGAAGGGGCTTGTAGGCCAGCTTCTCCACCAGCATGCCCAGAAGCCCCGTGACCACCATGGAGATCAAAAGGGCCGGCAGGATGGACAAATTCGCCTGGGTGATCGCGAAAAAGCCAATATAGGCTCCCACCATGTAGATATCGCCATGGGCAAAATTGATGAGCTTGATGATACCGTAAATCATAGTATAGCCCAAGGCAATCAAGGCATAGATGCTTCCCAGGGATATGCCGTTGATGAGCTGCTGCAGCAGCTGCTGGGAAAATTCCATAGATATTCCTCCCCAAACAGGAACGGCAATGCATTTCCTGTATGTAGAAAACAAGGGCCGCAATTGCGGCCCTTTCCTCGTTTCCTGTCAAATGTTTATTCGGCCTCCGGCATGATCTTGGCGACCATCACGCGATCTCCGCCTTTGTTCTCCAAGATGACTGCCTGCTTGATGGGGTTGTGGTTCTTGTCCATCGTGATGATGCCCGTACCCACCTGCAGATCCTTCGTCGCTGCGAGGGCATCCTTGATCTTCACAGTATCATCGCTGCCTGCGCGCTTGATGGCATCCACGAGAAGCTTTCCGGCATCATAGCCAAGTGCCGCGAACACATTCGGCGCATGGTTGTACTCTTTGGTATAGGCATCGATGAAAGCCTTCACACTCTCATCCTTGTCGGAATAATGGGTGCTGAAGAAGGTGTTGTTGAGTGCATCCGCACCGGCAATGTCTGCCACCTTGAAATCATCCCATCCATCCGTGCCAAGAAGGGGCTGCGTGATGCCGAGCTCGCGGGCCTGCTTCACGATCTTGCCGACTTCCTCATAGTAAGCCGGAATGAAGATGACATCCGCATTGGCCGTCTTGATCTTCGTCAAGGCTGCCTTGAAGTCCTGATCCTTCTGGAGGAAGGCCTCCTCCATCACGACCTTGCCGCCGGCGGCCTCGAACTTCTCCTTGAAGACCTGGCCCAGGCTCTTGGAGTAGTCGGAGCTGTTGTCGATATAGATGACAGCCGTCTTTGCCTTGAGGTTCTCGATGGCAAATTTCGCCATGACATCCCCCTGCTGGGGATCGATGAAGCAGCTGCGGAAGACGAAATCCTTCACCTTCCCGTTCTCAACGGTAACCGCAGGGCTCGTGGCATCCGGTGCCAGGATTGGAACCTTGTTGTCCGTTGCAACCTGGGATTCCGCAATGACATTTGCCGTGACCGCAGGGCCGACAATGAGTTTTACCTTGTCATCGGAAATGAGCTTCGTCGCCGCATTCACAGACTCCGAGGCCTCGGACTTGTTGTCCACCTCGACGAGCTTGATCTTCTTCCCATTCACGCCACCGGCATCGTTTGCCTCCTTGATGGCGAGCTTCAGGCCCTCCAGAGTGGCATTGCCATAGTTGGCAACATTGCCGGTCATCTCAAAGTTCGCGCCGATCTTAATCTCGTCACTCTTGGCATCATCTCCGCCACCGCCGCAGCCGGCGAAAACACTGCCCATAAGCATCGTTCCCAAGAGAGCCCCGGCAAGGCGCAAGCCTTTTTTGCTGAACTTCATGTGTACTTCCTCCTATCTGACGACTTTCTCTGTCAATGATATGGGCAGACGGCATAGATTGACCTGTCGTCCTGCACCAATGGGATTATTATAACGCATTGTTCAAGTTTTGCCAAGAAAAACATAATACAATATTAGCCCAGCGAGAGCAACTGCTTTCTCGCTGGGCTATATCTTACATGTCTATTCTCAAGCCTTTTTGCCCCCCAGTTTTCCCGCAATCCATTCCACGATCACGTAGAACACGGGAATCAGGAAGACACCGATGGAGGTTGCAAAGAGCATGCCGCCGACCACCGCGACACCCATGCCGTTCCTGGAAGCCGCACCGGCACCCGATGCCATGGCAAGGGGCAGACAGCCGATGATGAAGGCCATGGAGGTCATGATGATGGGGCGCAGGCGAAGGTAGGCCGACTCCTTTGCCGCCTGGACAGCCTCCATTCCCTTGTCGCTCCGCACCTTGGCGAACTCGACGATGAGGATGGCATTCTTCGCGGCAAGTCCCATGAGCATGATGATGCCGATCTGCATGTAGATGCTGTTCTGGAGTCCCGGGTTCACATGCCCCATGCTCATGCCAATCATGAGAAGGACATACTCGGATAACAGGGCGCCGAATACGCCGATGGGAATGGTCATGAGCACGGAATAGGGAACGCTCCAGCTCTCATAGAGAGCCGCCAGGCACAGGAACACGAAGACGAGGGACAGCATCATGACCTGCCCGGTGGAGTCGCTGGATTTCTTTTCCTCGCGGCTCTGTCCCGACCATTCCACCTGGAATCCTGCAGGAGCCGTCGTCGCAACGACCTGCTCCATGGCGGCAATGGCCTGCCCGGAACTGTATCCCTCTGCCGCGCCGCCCTGGAGCTCGACGCTGCGGGCACCATTGAAGCGTGTGATGACCGAAGGAGCCGTGCTGAGTTTTGGTGTCAGCACCGTATCAAGGGGAACCATATTGCCGGAATGCCCTTTGACAGAAATGAATTTCAGGTTTTGCACATTGTTGCGGTACGTGGAATCCGACTGGAGCATGACCTTGTAAGTGCGCCCGAAGCGGTTGAAATCATTGACCTGGAAACCGCCATAGTTGATCTGGAGCGCCGTGAACACATCGGAGAGATTCACCCCAAGGTTCATGACCTTCTCGCGGTCCACATCGAACCTGTAGGTAGGGGAATTGATCCTGTAGGTCGTGCGGACGCCCTGAAGCTCCGGGCGCTGGTTTGCCGCCGCCACCAGTTCCTGTGTGATGCTGTTGAGTTCCTCATCCGTATGACCGGTCAGATCCATGAGTTCCATCGTCCAGCCGCCCACAGTCCCTAGTCCGGGCAGGGAAGGCGTGATGAAGGCAAAGATCGTAGCCTCCGGGAATTTTCGGAAAGCAATCATGTTGCTCTGGTTGACCAGGGCCTGAACCTCTGTCTCCTCCGTGGTACGTTCTTCCCAGTTTTTCAGACTGACAAAGATGGTTCCCGTATTGGACTTGAAACTGGAAGAAAGGACATCATAGCCCGAAATATGCAAGGCCGCATCCACACCCTCCAGTTTCTGCACCTCCGCTGCCATTCCGTCCACAACATCGAGGGTGCGGTTCAGCGAAGTCCCCTCCGGCATGGAAACAGAAACGGCATAGTATCCCTGGTCCTCATCGGGGACAAAGGTGGAGGGCAGGATCTTGAAGAGAAGTGCCGTACATCCGCAGACAATCAAGAGGAAAATCGTTGCCATCTTCGCATGGGAAATGCACCAGCCGACACCGCCCGTATAGCGTTCCCTTATGCGGTCGAACCAATTGTTGAAGGCATCGAAGAACCGCCCAAGAGGCCCCTTCTTCGCATCGGGATCATGGGGTTTCAGGAGCTGCCCGCAGAGTGCCGGGGTCAGTGTCAATGCCACAAAAGCCGAAAGCAGCACGGAAATGGCAATGGTCAGGGCAAACTGCTTGTAGAGCACGCCCATCATGCCGCCCAGGAAGGACACAGGGATGAACACCGCCGCCAGAACGCAGGCAACCGCGACAACAGGCCCCTGCACCTCATCCATTGCAACCTCCGTTGCCTCTATGGGGCCAAGCCCCTCAGCCATGTGCTGCTCCACATTCTCGATGACGACGATGGCATCATCCACCACAAGACCGATGGCAAGCACCATGGCGAAAAGCGTCAGCGTATTAATGGTAAAGCCCAGAATCGTAAAGGTCGCCAGTGTCCCGACCAGGGAGACCGGCACTGCGAGAAGAGGGATTACCGTGGCCCGCCAGTTCTGCAGGAAGAGGAATACGATCAGCACGACCAGCAGGAGTGCCTCGACAAAGGTCTCGACAACCTCATCGATGGATGCTGTGATAAAGTTCGTATTATCCACGATGATCCGATATTCCAGGTCGGAGGGGAAATCTTTCGAACTCTCCTCCAAAATTTTCTTGACTTCCTTGAGGGTGTCCATCGCATTCGCATCTTCTGTCAGCATGATGCCAAAGGCAATGGCATCCTGGCCGTTGTATTCCGCAAGAACGCTGGAATTCTTGGTGCCGGTCTCGACACGGGCAACATCCCGAAGACGGACAAAGGAACCGTTGGACACGGATTTCAGTATGATGTTCTCGAATTCCTCCGGCATGGTAAGACGACCTTCCACGATGCCGGTGTACTGCTTCTCCTGGTCCTCCGGTGCCGGGAGCTGCCCGATCGTTCCCGCAGGAGCCTGGATATTCTGAGCCTTGATGGCAGAAACCACATCACTGGATGTAAGCCCCACATTGGCCAGCTTGTCAGGATTCAGCCAGACACGCATGGCGTAGTCCGAGCCAAACACCTGGACATCACCGACACCATGGACGCGCTTGATGTTGTCCTCAAGATAGATCTGCAGGTAATTGTCGATGAATGCACGGTCATAAGTCCCATTCGGTGAGACAAGCGCCACCAGCAATGCCATGTTCGTCGAAGATTTCTTCGTCGTGACACCGGCCGTGACCACATCGGAGGGCAGGCCGGAATTGGCGATGGCGACATTGTTCTGCACATTGACGGCATCCATATCACCGACGGTGTCCAGATCGAACTTGACGCTCAAGGAATAGGAACCCGTGCTGTCCGAAGTGGAACTCATATAGTCCATTCCCTGAGTACCATTGACCTTCTGCTCGATGATTTGCGCCACGGTGTTGTTGACAACCGAGGCATTCGCCCCCGTATAGGTCGTGGAAACGCTGATCGTCGGCGGCGAGATCTGCGGATACTGGTCAATCGGCAGCTGAAGCCCGGAAATAATGCCGACAATCACGATAATCAAGGATATGACGATGGCGAAAATCGGGCGATGAATGAAAAACCTTGCCAAAAGAAACCCTCCTTACTGTGCGCCGGAAGCATCATCGGTGGCCTTGGCAGCCGTGGAATAGTTCATTTCCTCGGGAGTCACCATCGTGACCGCCAGCGACTTGCCTCCCTGGAGGTTTGTCAGTCCATCCACAATAATGACATCATCCTCCGTAACACCATCTTCGATGACATAGTAATCCCCTATTTTCTTTCCCAGTTTCACGACACGGGTCACAGACTTGTTCCCGCTCCCGACGACGAGGACATGATCCTTGTCCAGGATCTGCTGGACTGCATGCTGCGGCACGAGAAGCACCTTGGCATCATGAGCCGCCGACAATCTGATGCGGGCAATCATGCCGGGCATGAGCACTGCGGAAGGGTTCGGGAAGAGTGCCTTCACCACCAGGTTCCCTGTGGAGTCGTCAAGGGTACGGTCTGCAGCGACGAGCATTCCCTCCAAGGGATATTTCTGCCCGCCGTCCAGGGTGAGCGTGACCTCATCCCTGACATCCCCTTTGAGATCCCCTTTGATATATCTCAAATAGCTCGCTTCAGAGATGCTGAACTGCGCGTAAATGGGATCCGGTGCGCCTATGGAGACCAGAGGAGTCGCCCCCGCCTGGGCATAGGTCCCGACGGCCACATCATCCAATGCGAGCTTGCCGCTCATAGGAGCATAAACCACCGTGTCATCCAGATCTTCCATGGCCTTCTGGAAAACAGCCCCGCTGGCATCTGTGGAAGCCTCGTAGGCCGCCACCCTGGATTCCTGTGTGGTGAAGGCCTGGGCCGAAATGACACCTTCCTGCACAAGCGCCCTGTCACGTTCAAGATCCACCCTGGCATCCTGCAGTGTCACCTGATCCTTGACAAAATTTGCATGGGCAGAGTCCGCAGCAGCCTCATACTGCCTGGAATCGATCTTGAACAGCGGCTGTCCTTCCTCTACGAATTCACCGCCACGGATGTACTTCTCCACAATGACACCGGATACCTTGGGCTGAACGGCAACCTCTGCAACCCCCTGCATCTGCGCCACGAAATCAACCGCCAACGGCATGTCGTAAGAAACAGGATGCATGGCCTTGACCTGCACATCAGGTGCCTCCTCCGCCTGCTTGCTCCCACAACCGGTGGCTGCAAGACTGATTGCCAGCAACATGGAAATCAGGAAAAAAACACAGCTTCTTTTCCGCAAATAAGAAAAAAACACGATAGATACCCCCTTGGACACTACGCGGTTCCCTGCACATACAAATCTCACAATATATATTATAGATATCATCCATCATATGCAAGGTATACATAAATACACAAATAAGAAATTCTCCATTCCACAAAAAAATCCTGCAAGGAAAAATAATCAGGCAAGTAATTTTTCCTTGCAGGCTCTCTTGTTTTCACTCGATGATGTAAAGCTCCACATCCTGCCGTCCATAGGCCATTGCTTCTTCACGGGTGTCAAAGGCCACATCGATGCGGTTGCCCTTGATGTCCAGACCGACATCCTCCGCCACGGCTTCCCCGTATCCCGGGATATACACTCTCGTCCCCAAAGGAATAAAAGAAGGATCCACTGCGATGACACCCTTGCGCACCAAAGTGCCGCTGGCCGTACGGTTATGGTTGCCGGGATCGTATGCGCTATATCCCGTTGCCGATACATAGACGACATGGCCCTTGTCTGCATGCTGCTGGTAATGTCCCTCGTCCGACTGGCCAGCTTCCTCATGCTCCTCGCTTTGTTCCACAGGTCCGGGGAAATCCCCTTCTAATGCAGCATAGGTCAGGGAACCGCAAACGCCATCCGCCTTCAATCCCATCGCTTCCTGAAAGCGCGCAATCGCACTTGCCGTCTGGCTGCCGCAGACACCGTCCGCCGTCCCGGACAGGTACCCCTTTGCAATCAGGAGTTCCTGCACATGGGAAACCCCCGGCCCATGCAGTCCCAGTTTCACAACACCGCCCACCGGAACCTCCTCTGTCTCGGCGACCTCTCTTTCCTTCGCCTGCTTTTCCAGCAGGTCAAAGGTTTCCTGCCCGCAAATGCCGTCGGCCTCAAGCCCCGCTTCCCTCTGGAACTGTTCGATGGCCTTCACCGTATCCTTTCCGCAGACGCCATCAGCCTCGCCTGTGAGATATCCACGGGAAATCAGGAGAAGCTGCACCCGACGCACATCATCACCGCGCACCCCTTCCTTCACAAGCATCCCGCTCGCCATGGCAATTCCACAAAAACACAGCCAGAACATGAGGACTCCCAGAACAAGTGCTGTCTGTCGTCGCACAAACAATCCCCTCCAATTCTATTTCGATAGATAAATGCTATCAGTTTTTTACTTTTCTGTCAAATTTACCTCTTAAGAGCAGCTCGCCTATATCAGCGTTCCCAATACAGGAGGCCCTGCTTTTCTCCGAACTCCTCCGAGCACATAAACCTCCGTGCAATGGGAAGCCGTTCCCCTGACCTTTATGGCATAGAGGTCATCCGTGCCATCGCGGTTGTAGTCATTCACAAGGAAGGCGAAATTATCGTGGGCCTCTTCCAATGTGGTTCTTGAATGAAGCAGGAAATTCCTGTAGTTGCTTCTGCCGTTGAGAATATGGATTTCAGTAGACTTGCTGTCCGTATGGTTGCACTTGATGGCATAAATGTCGATTTTCCCGTCTCTATCAAAGTCCCCCAATGCAAAGGAAAAGATGCCATGAGAGTTTTCAAGACAGGAGGGTATTTGCGAAAGAAACTTTTGAAAGTTACTTTTTCCGTCTAAAATGTGGATTTCGGTGTGATTGGAGTCCGTTTTCCTCATTTTTATAGCAAATAAATCCGGATAGCCATCCGCATTGTAGTCGCCCAATTCAAAATGAAAAATATCATAGGATATCTCTATTGGGATAGCAGCATGAAGAAGAAACGTCCTGAATCCGGTTTTTCCGTCCAATACATGGACTTCTGTTCTGTTGGAATCAGTATCCTTCATCTTGATTGCGTACAGATCCAGTGTGCCGTCACGATTATAGTCGCCCACGGCAAAACTGAAAACGCCATTGGAAAGGTCCAGGGCAGTCCCTGTCTGCAAGAGAGCGCTTTGGAAACGGTTCTTTCCATCCAGCACGTATACTTCTGCACGGTTCGTTCCTGTATCCTTTTTCTTTATGGTAAACAGATCACTGCAACCATCCCCATTGAAGTCAGCGCTGTGGAACTCAAAGGCATCCGTGTCCGCCTCCACCGCTATAGGGATCTGGAGCTGCCACGACCCAGAGGCCTCGGCAGTTCCGACCATACACGCTATGGGATAGAGGAGAAAAGAACAGAGAAGCATAAAAAGAAACGTACAATGTGTCTTGACCATGGCAATCACTCCTCTTAAAACGCACCCTTCAGGATGGATTGGATAAACTCCTGCCCCTTGTCTGTCACGCGGAAGGAAGGCGGCATATCCTCACGGGTCTTCACCCTTTCGATGAGCTGTTGTTCCAGCATGAAGCGGAGGTCGCACTTGAGCTGGTTCTTCTCTTCCACAGGCATCTTGTCATACTGCTTTTTTGTCCATTGAAAACCGGGCGTGTTAGTACGCGCCTGAATGTCAAATCCATCAATGAGACGCCTCAGGACGCGAATCATGGTCTCGGAATCTGCTTTCTGCTGTTCCACGGGGACAGCCTCCCTTCTTTTTGAACTTTAGGAATAGCTTCTAAAGTTCAGTATAGCATAATCATCAGGAAATGCAAAAAGGCACAGCCTCATCTCCGTAATAGAGGACTGTGCCTTTCATACATTTTATGCCTTTTCCACAAGCTGGACTGCATGGCGCACGCAGTCATCACAGGAACAGAGCACTGTCCCCGTGTCGGCGCCTTTCAGCTCACGGCAGATGGTCGCGCCGGATTTCTCGCGAAATGCCTCGTGAAGGGCCTTTGCCCGTGCATGCATGGGCTTTCCCTCATAGTGCAGGAGTCCCAGCACCATTTCCGCACCACAAAGGGCCCCACAGGTGCCGTCCATGCCTCCCATGCCGGAGCCGAAGGCCACACCCAGGCTCTTCAGCGTGTCCGCCGGCAATTCCAGTTCTTCGGCAAAGGCTGCCAGAACTGCCTGACAGCAGTTGTGCCCATTGTGCTTGAGTTCCACTGCATGCTCTACTCTGTCCATATTCTCTCTCCCCGCTTCAGTGCATGCCATGGGAGCCGCCACAGCCATGATGCCCGCAGGCATGTCCTTCCCCATGCTCATGCCCATGTCCATGATGGTCACAGGTTGCTGCCGCAGAGAACCGGAGCGTCCCTGCCAAAAGTGCCTGGATTGCCTCATCCGCGCTTCCCGCAACGCCCGCATAGAGCTCGATGCCCGCATCGGCAAGAGCGTTCTGCGCCCCAGGCCCGATGCCTCCGCAAACGAGAGTATCCACACCCCGTTCCTGCAGGAAGCCGGCCAATGCACCGTGGCCGTTTCCGTTCGTGTCCACGACCTCAGACCCTGCAACCTTTCCATCCGCAATGTCATAGACCTTGAACTGCTCCGTATGACCGAAATGCTGGAAAATTTCCCCATTCTCGTAAGTGACAGCAATCTTTTTCATAGTCCCATTCCTCCTATACTCATTCCTGCCCTCGTCCATGCGCGGGCAGCCCACAGGACAGCCGCAATGGCCTGCCCGTTCCCTGCAGATATCATAGACCCCGCCGGAAATGAACAGCTTCCTTCCTTCCACCAGGCATTGTGCCAGCTTGTACCGCGCCGACTCGTAGATCGCCTGGACTGTCGTCCTCGCCACCTGCATCTGCGCAGCGCATTCCGCCTGTGTCATGTGCTGGAAATCCATGAGGCGGATGCACTCATACTCATCCACCGTCATGGTAAGTTCCTCATCCGCCGCGTCCAACGGATGGGGGCCGAACTGACGGCAGCGCGGCATGGCACAGATGCGCCGTTTCTTGCACGGCCTCGCCATTCCAATGCCTCCTCTTAGATCAGGGAACCAGGGATTAATAAAATTCACATTCTGCTTGTCCAAATCCACATATGCTGCGTTATCGTCAGTCGACATAGCACCACTATGCCTCCTTCCTCTGCCTTGCCTATGTGAATTTGTCCTGCGCATCATGTAAATTTTATTTTCCCCTTGGTTCCCAAAACAAATTACCGACATATGTCATAATCACATCATACTACGATAAATGACATATGTCAATATCATGTAAAATACAATATGATAGAAGGAAATCGCGTACTTAACAGAGAATGAAAAAGAATGGGCTCAACGCGGCTCGCGCCCCTCCTTGAACACCATCATCATGTGGTGGGTGAGGCTCCAGTCGTCGAGCTGGCCCTTGATGTCCTCCCTCTTCACCCACACGCCTTCCTTCAGCTCGCTCTTGTCGATGCGTATGGCGGGATCGCCTTCCACATCACAGTAGAACCCCATGAGGAGGTCCTGCACACTGCCCCAGGGCTGGGACTTGTAATAGCGGATGTTCTTCACCCGAAGCCCCGTCTCCTCCATGACCTCCCGGGCCACGCATTCCTCCAGTGTCTCGCCGATTTCCGTAAACCCCGCAACAAGGGCATAGAAGGGAATGTCCCGATTGGCATATTTCGTCATCAGGATTTCATCCCCATGTATGACACCGACAATTACCGCAGGAATGATGCGCGGATAGATGGTATTTCCACAGGAGGGGCAGACAAGCGCCCGCTCCTTTTCCGCAGGACGGGTGCTGTGACCGCATCGCCCGCAAAAACAGTTGTCCCTGTACCAGCAGATGAGGTGCCACGCCGTATAGGCAATGTACATGGAGGGGAGCGGCCCCTTCAGCTGCCAGCGGATATCCCTCAGCGTCATATAGCGGAAACCCGGAAGCGGTTCCATACCCTCCTGCGTCGCAAAATAGATGCCCTGCTCATCCATGGAAAACAAATAGCCGCAATCCATGGCCTCCGGCAGCTCTTTGCGCATGGGGAACCTCAACGCCCCCGGCTCACCGCTCACCATGAGGGAGCCACCCTTGGCACAGATGACGATGTCCTCTGCTTTGGCTTCCCTGTTCGGAAGGAACTCATTGTGAAGCTCATGGGGGTATATATCCTGTATCATGCATCCCACTCCATTTCCAGATGATTTGACCGATTACCATATCTATTATAAGGAGGATTTCCATGATTGTCTATCCCGTCACCGTCCAGGAACTGATTCCAACCAATGCCTATTTCTACATCGACGAGGACACGCGGCACGGCGTGCTCATCGATCCCGGCTCGGAGGCTGACCGCCTGCTGCGCGTCATGAAGAAGAAAGATTTTCGCCTTGACGCCATATTGCTGACCCATGGGCATTTTGACCACATCGGTGCCGTGGAGGAACTCCGCAAGAACCTCAGCATCCCCGTCATCATGGAGGAAAACGGAAAGGACTATGCGGAAAAACCCGCCTGGAACCTGTCTGCCACCTTCGGCGGCAACTACGTCCTGAAGGATGTCACCTACAAGAAGAATGGCGACATCATCGAGTTCCCGGATGCCCCCGCCCTTCACCTGCGCCTCATCCATACCCCCGGCCACACCACGGACGGCTGCATCTACTACGACGAGAAGCGCCATGTCGCCTTTGTGGGGGACACCATCTTTGCGGGCAGCTTCGGGCGCACGGACTTCCCCGGCGGCAACGAGGGCATCCTCTTCCGCAGCATCCGGGACAAGATCCTCACCCTGCCGGAGGAAACCACCCTTCTCTCCGGCCACAGCGAACCGACCACCGTCGGCGAAGAAAAAAACGGCCCCATCTGGGGACGGGGATAGGAGGACCCACCCATGAAGAAATTCAAACGCGCCTTCATCATCGTGCTGGACAGCTATGGCATCGGGCAGGAGCCGGACGCCGCGGATTTCGGGGACGGCATCTGCAATACCCTGAAATCCATCGCCGCCTCCAGGGAATACGATACCCCCAACATGAGGAACATGGGACTCTTCAACATCGACGGCGTGGACTGCGGCGAGGCGGTGGATGCCCCCACGGCCTCCTTTGCACGTCTCCGGGAAATGTCGAAGGGAAAGGACACCACCATCGGACACTGGGAGATTGCGGGCATCGTTTCCGAGCGGCCCCTGCCCACCTATCCCGACGGGTTCCCTGCGGAGGTCATCGAAAAGATCGAAAATGCCTTCGGCAGGAAAGTCCTCTGCAACAAGCCCTATTCCGGCACAAAGGTCATCCATGACTATGGGCAGGAGCATGAAAAGACCGGCGCCCTCATCGTCTACACCTCGGCAGACAGCGTGTTCCAGATCGCAGCCCATGAGGACCATGTCCCCGTCGAGAAACTTTACGAATACTGCCGCATTGCCCGGGATATCCTGCAAGGAGAGCACGGTGTGGGGCGCGTCATCGCCCGCCCCTTCCTCGGCAGCTACCCGGACTACGAGCGCACGCCCCGCCGCCACGACTTCTCCCTTGACCCCACAGGGGACACCATGATGGATGCCCTCCAGCGGAAGGGACTTGCAACCATCGGTGTGGGCAAGATCTCTGACATCTTTGCGGGCCGTTCCATCAGCCGTTCCCTCGGTGTCAACAAGGACAACGTGGACGGCATGGAAAAGACCCTCAGGATCATGGACGAGGATTTCACAGGGCTCTGCTTCGTGAATCTCGTGGACTTCGACATGCAATACGGCCATCGCCGGGACATCGACGGCTATGCCAGGGCCGCCACGGTTTTTGACCGCCAACTGGGGGAATTCCTCAAAAAGATGCGGGAGGACGATGTCCTCATGATCACTGCGGACCATGGCTGCGATCCCGGCGCTCCCGGCACCGACCACACCCGCGAGTACATCCCCCTGCTCGTCTACGGCCAGCACATCAAGGCCGGCGTGAACCTCGGAACCTATCCCACCTTCGCCATGATCGGCGCAACGATTTCCGAGATGTTCGATGCCGACCTCAGGACGAAGGGCGAGAGTTTCCTCGCAAGAATCACAAAGCAACCGTAACCTATTCAGCGGTTCCACAAAACAATTTTGCTATTGCAAAAGGAGGAATTCGCCATGAGAATGTACGACCTGATCATGAAGAAGCGCAACGGCGGTGTCCTGACCGACCTGGAAATCGAGGAGATGATCACGGGCTACGTGAAAGGTGATGTGGCGGACTACCAGATGTCCGCCATGCTCATGGCCATCTGGTTCAAGGGAATGACCGACCATGAAACCACACAGCTCACACTGGTCATGGCCAGATCCGGCGACATGATCGACCTCTCCGCCATCGAAGGCAAGAAGGTGGACAAGCACTCCACCGGAGGTGTCGGGGACAAGACCACCCTGATCGTCGGCCCCATCGTGGCGGCCTGTGGCGGCAGGGTGGCAAAGATGTCAGGACGCGGGCTCGGGCATACCGGCGGTACGGTGGACAAACTGGAATCCATCCCGGGCTTCCGCACGGTGCTCGACCGCAAGGAATTCTTTGATACGGTAAACAAATGCGGCATCAGCCTCATCGGCCAATCGGGCAACCTGGCCCCCGCCGACAAGAAACTCTATGCCCTCCGGGATGTGACCGCCACAGTGGACAGCATCCCCCTCATCGCCTCTTCCATCATGAGCAAGAAGCTCGCCGCCGGCAGCGACTGCATCCTCCTGGATGTCAAGACGGGCAGCGGTGCCTTCATGAAGACACTTGAGGACTCCCTCAGACTCGCCCAGACCATGGCCGCCATCGGCGAGGGTGCCGGGCGCCGCACCGTTGCACTGATCACGGACATGGACACCCCCCTTGGCAATGCCATCGGCAATTCCCTGGAGGTCATGGAGTCCATGGATGTCCTCAAGGGCAAGGGGCCTGCCGACCTCACAGAGGTTTCCCTGCAGCTTGCCGCCAATATGCTCTGCCTTGTGGGCAAGGGAACACCGGAGGAATGCCGCAGGATGGCAGAGAAATCCATCGAGGACGGCTCCGCCTTCGAGACCTTCTGCGCCATGGTCAGGGCACAAGGCGGCGATGACAGCGTACTCCGGGACTACAGCCGGTTCCCCCGGGCACCCTTCCACAAGGACATTCTGGCAGAACAGGACGGCTATATCGTGAAGATGAATGCCGAGGCATGCGGCATTGCCTCCGTCATCCTTGGCGCAGGTCGTGCGACAAAGGAAAGCGGCATCGATTTCTCTGCCGGAATCCTGATGAAAAAGAAATACAGTGATGCCGTAAAGAAAGGCGACGTGCTGGCAACTCTCTACACCTCCAAAGAAGATTCTCTCAAGGAAGCGGAACGCATGTACCGCGACGCCCTGACCATCGGGAAAGATGCCCCAAAGGACAAGCCTCTGGTCTATGCCCGGGTGGAAAAGGACAAGGTGGAAAGATATTGATTTTGATTTTTTGATTTTTTGACTTTTTGCTTGCAAAGAAAAAATAAGTATGATATAGTAAAACTTGTAAAGAGAACTTCTCAACAAGGGGAGTAGCCTAACGGCCAGATATCGTCAGTACGGCAGGAACCTCCTGCCCGGTATGGCCGGCATTCGTGTAAGCGAGACCTTGTTCTATGGGTAAGCCCCTTGGCATTCCTGTGGAACGGGGTCTTTTTGTATACCGGATGCGTACTGGCAGGTTAAGGAGGAATACTTATGAACACGATCAAAACAGCAATGCTCATGGCTCTCTTGATGGCGATCATGGTTGCCATGGGCGGCGCCTTTGGCGGCCAGAGCGGCGCAACCATCATGCTCATCATCGCTGTCGCCATGAACTTCTTCACCTATTGGTTCAGCGACAAGATGGTCCTGAGCGCTTACGGCGCGAGGGAAATCGGGCCGCAGGATGCGCCGGAGCTCTACCACATGGTGGAAGACCTGGCAAAGAGGGCAGAGCTTCCCATGCCGAAACTCTGCATCATCAACTCCAACGAGCCGAATGCCTTCGCCACGGGCAGGAATCCTGACCATGCGGCGGTGGCTGTCACCACCGGCATCATGCGCGCCCTGAACTACAACGAGCTCTCCGGCGTCATCGCCCATGAGCTCTCCCATGTGAAGCACCGTGATATCCTGATCTCCAGCATCGCGGCGACATTTGCCACGATGATTTCATGGGCGGCACAGATGGCGCAGTGGGCAGCGATCTTCGGCAGCCGCTCCGATGACGACGACAACGGCGGACTGATCGGCACCCTTGCCACCATCATCATCGCCCCCTTCGCGGCAATGCTCATCCAGATGGCAATCTCCCGCTCGCGGGAATATGCCGCGGACAAGAGCGGCGGTGAGATCTGCGGCAACCCGAACTATCTGGCGGATGCCCTGGAGAAGATCGAGTACTATACCATGAACAGCCGCCCCATGGAACAGGCGACTCCTGCGACCTCCCATCTCTTCATCATCAATCCCCTGAAGAACTCCGGAAGGACGCTGATGAATCTCTTCAGCACCCATCCTCTCACGGAGGACCGCATCGCCCGTCTGCGCGAACAGGCTGCAGAGAGGAGATAAAAGAAAGTACCCTGCCAGCAATCCAGCTGACAGGGTACTTTTTTAGTCCTCGATATCCTCATCAAGCCCGCGGTTCTCGCGAATCTTTACGCCGGAAGGAAAGAGCTCATCCAAGGGAACGATCTCCAGATCTCCTTCCATGTTCGCCATGATAACATCCTGAACCTCGAACTCCGACATGAGCTGCAGGCTCGTCCCCGCAGGAACGAAAGGGTTCTCCGTGTCAGCGATGACGGCCACGGCATCGAACTCGCGCTTGCCGTCGGAAATCGCCTTGTACATCGCAAGCTCCTCCGCCGTGCAGTAAGCCTTCGGCGAGGCATTGTCGATGCTGCACCCCGAATACAGGGTGCCGTCGCTGGTCAGGGCACATGCCCCCACCGGCATGCTCCCATGCTCCACGTAAGCATTCCGGATGGCATCCATTGCCGTACGCACCATGGTATCTATAATATCCTCATTCAACATGTTCCGTCCTCCCCCATCCAAAAGATATTTTTAACTCTCTTTGTATATATTATCCATTTCATTAAAAAATCCTGCTTGAAAATCACCAATTCTCATATGACATCCACACTGATGATCCCATCCAGCTGCTTCAAGGCACCAACAACAATGACATTCTTCACGCTCTGCCGATTATAGACATCCAATTCAATACAGAGATGTTTTTGGTCCGTCAGATCTGTGGCCTCGTCCTCCACTTCCTTCACCTTGATGCCCTTGATCTTCAGATGCAGATCCTCCATACAGGAACTGATGTGTATCAATTGCCCCGGCCGGTCCACCGTATGGATGATCACGGAAAGATTGCGCTCATGCATGACCCATTCATCAAGCTTTGAGAGCCGCCCCAGAGTCACGAAGACCAGCGCTGTGGTAAAAAGCGACGCCACATAGAACCCGCCGCCCACAGCCAGCCCCACGCCTGCCACAACCCAAAGGCATGCCGCCGTGGTGAGTCCCGTGACCGTGAGCCCTTCCTTCATGATGGCACCGGCGCCGAGAAAACCGATGCCGCTGACGACCTGCGCCGCCAGACGGGCCGGGTCTGCATTTGTCCTGCCCTCCACTCCGGAATAGATGGCATCGGACAATATCATGATCAGGCAGGAGCCAAGACAAACGAGAACATTTGTCCGCAATCCCGCCGACTTCCGCCTGGACTGCCGCTCGTAGCCGATGACGCCTCCCAATATCGCCGCAAGAGTCAATCGGAGCACCAGCTCCCACTCCGGAACCATCCCGCCACCCCCTTTTGATAGTTTCTCAAACATTCTTTCTGTTTATCCACAAATTCATCCACACCTGTGGATAACTTATAACAGTATTTTATCGCAATACTATCAAGAATTCCACCCAAATCTGTGGACAATGTGGAAAAAACTGTGGACAAGTCACCATTTCCTGTATGGTTTGTTCGACAAACTCGAATTATAGTACCGATGGTCCATCGACACCTCTTCCCCCAGCCATTCCGGCCTTTCAAAGCTCTCGTCCTCATGCTGCAGCTCAATCTCGGCCAGGACAAGGCCATCATTTTCCCCGGAAAAGACATCGATTTCCCAGAGATGCGCCCCAAGGCTTTCATGGTACCGCACCTTCTCGATGATGGTGGGCTTGCACATGACGAGCATGGTCTCCGCATCCTTCAGGGGAATCTCATACTCAAATTCCTGCCTCGAAATCCCCTCGTTCCGCCCCTTCACCGTCAAATAACCATGAGCTCCCTTTACACGCACCCGCACGGTCCGATCAGCTTCCGTGCAAAGATAGCCCTGGGCAATCCTCGTTCCTTCCCCGCAGGGCTTCCACCTGCCCCTGTCCACCAAAAACTTGCGCTCAATCTCCATTCCCATACCGGCATCTCTCCCAAAATGATTTTCCATATCCCAACAATTCGAGAAATCTCTCCTCATTCCCTCTATTTTTCAGCAAAATGTTGCAAAATAGAGCCTTGCGCAAGCCAAAACTTGACCGTATAATGTATACTGAAATTATATCTGGGAAAGAGACCTTATATTCCCGTGATATATATGAATGTTGATAGACTAGAGAAAAGAGGTACGATTTTGAACAATTCCTCCTTCCCACCGCGAAACGAAGGGAAAAAGAAGACCATGTGGCCGTGGATCCTGGCGCTCACGTGCTTCCTTTGCGCTGCCATCGCCGGGGCGATATTCGCATCCTCCAGTCTCCTGGACAAGCCCAAGGAATCGAACACGGTGAAAAAAGAAGAGCTTCTCACCGCAAAGGACAAGGCCACGATTATGATCATGGGCGTAGACGAACGCGAGGATGACGTGGGACGCTCCGATACCCTCATGGTTGCCACAATCGACCCCGATCGCGACAAGGCGGCATTGCTTTCCATTCCCCGCGATACAAGGGTAAAAATCCAGAAACACGGCTATGACAAGATCAATGCAGCCTTTGCCTATGGCGAGGAAAAACTCGCCCAGCAAACAGTGGAGGATTTCCTTGGCATCAACATCGACTACTACGTCATCATCAACACCCGTTCCTTCGTCAAGATCATCGATGCCATCGGCGGCATCGACATCAATGTGGAGAAGCGCATGTACTATGAGGATCCATGGGATGATGACGGGGGGCTTCTCATCGACCTGATGCCCGGCATGCAGCACATGGACGGAAAGACTGCCGTCACCTATGTCCGCTACCGCGATGAGGAAGGGGATATCGGACGCATCGAGCGGCAACAGAAATTCATGAAGGCCTGCATGGAACAGCTCACCAGCCCTTCCATCCTTCCAAAGCTTCCCACCATCATACAGGAAGTCATGGATTCCGTGAAGACCAATCTCTCCATGCGGCAGCTTCTGGAATTCGCCGGCACCCTCAAAAGTGCCCAGAAATACGGCCTCCGCACCGAAATGGTTCCGGGACGTCCCCTGTACATCGAGGGCATCAGCTACTGGATTCCTGACATCGCAAAAATGCGGTCCATCGTGGCAGAGACTCTTGGCGTCACGGTCAGTAGCGACCTGCGTTCCAGATTCGAGCGCACAGCACAGGAATACGAGGCCTCCATTCCTTCAACCGCCACGGAGGTCCCGGAAGACGATACCTCCATCGGAAAGGCCTACTCTCCCTCAAAGGAATCGTCAGGGAGAACAGATGTCACCGACAGAACCGAGCATGAGAACCTGACTCCTTACGATACCAAGAAAAAGGATTCCACAACCAGCCAGCCAAAAGATCGCGGGGAGGGCTTGCCGGAAAACCTTGATATCCCAAGGAACCCCAGGGAAGAAAGAACACCGGAAGTGCCGGAGACTGCTTCTCCGCCGCCCGTCCAATCCCCAGTTACGTCCCCGGATTCTCCAGCCTCCCCAGGCGAGACGGACCCCTCCGTGCCCACCCGTGGCGGGTCTGCCGGAAAAACGCAATGACCGGATAATCAAAGACCGCTGCCGCGGCATCATGATTGCCATGATGCCGCGGCAGCGGTCTTTTACTATGAAATCTTAGCGAGTCAAGCCCGAAGGGCGCAGAATCGGTTAGATTTCGTGTAAGGGCGTAGTGCGAAACACCGTTTCGCACGGAGTTTCGTCTGTACCCTGATTATTCGCTTTTCTGGTCCATGGTAGCCATGGATGCCACCTTGTCATTGTCGTTTGTCTTCATAAGCATGACACCCTGGGTATTGCGGCTGATGACGGATATCTCGTCCACATTGGTGCGGATGACAATGCCCTCCGTCGTTATGAGCATGAGCTCCTGGCTGGGTTTTACGACCTTAAGCCCAATGACCGCACCGGTCTTCTCCGTGACCTTCATGTTGATGAGGCCCTTGCCTCCTCTCGTCTGGGCGCGGTACTCCGTGGTCGGTGTCCGCTTGCCGTAGCCGTTCTCCGTCACCGTCAGCACATCCGCATTGCGATGGAGATTTGCCATGCCGATGACCTCATCCCCTTCGTTCAGGCGAATGCCGCGCACACCGCGCGCCGTGCGTCCCATGGCCCGCACATCGCTCTCGTCGAAGGCGATGGCCATGCCGCCCTTCGTGCCGAGAATCACATAGCGCTCGCCATCCGTGAACTTGACGCCGATGAGCTCATCATCATCATCAAGATTGATGGCAATGAGGCCGCCCTTCCGCATGGAACTGAACTCAAGAAGCCCCGTCTTCTTGACGATGCCCTTCTTCGTCGCCATGAAGAGGAACCTCTCGGGATTGAACTCCTTGACCTGGATGACCGCAGTGATCTTCTCATCCTTGCCCAGCTGCAGGAGGTTGATGATGGCGGTTCCCTTCGCCTGACGGCTGGCTTCTGCAATCTCATAGGCCTTGAGATAGAAGACCCGCCCACGGCTCGTGAAGAAGAGGATGGTATGGTGCGTCGTGGTGATCAGGAGGTTCTCGACGAAATCCTCCTCCTTCGTTCCCATGCCGGTAACGCCACGCCCACCACGCTTCTGATTGCGGTATGCTGTCAGAGGCATGCGCTTGATGTAGTTGTTGTGGGTGATCGTAATCACCACATCCTCCTCGGCGATAAGATCCTCCACAGCAAGAGAGGAATCATCAATGGTAATGCGGGTACGGCGCTCATCACCATATTTTTCCTTTACCGCCGTGAGTTCTTCCTTGATGATGCCAAGGATGCGGTTCTCATCAGCAAGGATGGCCTTGTACTCCTCAATGGCCTTCAATGTCGCTTCATATTCCTCCTCAATCTTCTCCCGCTCCAGTCCGGTGAGGCGCTGGAGACGAAGGTCGAGGATGGCCTGTGCTTGCTTGTCGGAAAGCTGGAAGCTCTTCATCAGGGCATCCTTTGCAATCTCCGCCGTGCGGCTCTCCCGGATGGTCGTGATCACCGCATCGAGATTGTCAAGGGCAATGGTCAATCCTTCCAGGATATGTGCCCTTGCCTCTGCCTTTGCCAGCTCATATCTGGTCCGGCGGGTAATGACATCCTCCTGGTGCTTGATGTAGTAATGCAGGACTTCCTTGAGATTCAGCACCTGCGGCCTTCCATCCACAAGGGCCAGCATGATGACACCAAAGCTCTCCTGGAATTGAGTATGTTTATAAAGTTGGTTTAAAATGACATTTGCGTTGGCATCACGGCGAAGTTCCACCACGATACGCATGCCGTTGCGGTCTGACTCATCACGAAGATCCGTAATGCCATCGATGGTCTTCTCCCGCACAAGAGCAGCAATCTTCTCCACGAGACGCGCCTTGTTGACCTGATAGGGAAGCTCGGTGGCGATGATGCGGGATTTCCCGTTGGACATGGTCTCGATATGGGCATCCGCCCGCATCTTGATGACGCCGCGCCCTGTCATGTACGCATCGCGGATGCCATCCGTCCCGAGAATCAATCCCGCCGTCGGGAAGTCCGGTCCTTTGATGGCCTGCATGAGCTCCTCAATGGTGGCATCCGGATTGTCGATGAGCATGAGGGTCCCATCGATGACCTCGCGCATATTGTGGGGAGGGATGTTCGTCGCCATGCCCACAGCGATGCCGGAGGTGCCATTGACGAGAAGCTGCGGGAACTTCGCCGGCAGGACGGTAGGCTCCTTCAGGGACTCATCGTAGTTCGGCGTGAAGTCCACTGTCTCCTTGTCGATATCCTGAAGCATGAGCTCCGAGATCTTTGACATGCGGACCTCTGTGTAACGCATCGCCGCCGCCGGATCCCCGTCCACAGACCCGAAGTTGCCATGGCCATCCGCCAGCATGTAGCGCATAGAGAAATCCTGCGCCATGCGGACAATGGCATCGTAGACGGAACTGTCACCATGGGGATGGTATTTACCGAGAACCTCGCCGACGATACGCGCCGACTTCTTGTAGGGCTTATTCGAGCCCATGCCGGCCTCCTGCATCGCGTAAAGGATACGCCGATGCACCGGCTTCAGTCCATCGCGGACATCGGGCAGAGCACGAGCGACAATGACGGACATCGCATAGTCGATATACGAGTTCCGCATCTCGTTCTCAAGCTTTACCGATACCACCTTTCCTTGACCAAACTCCACAATCTCACCTCAAAACCAATCAACACACGAGAAAATACTAACGAGTTATTATACCATACTATGCAAAAAAAGTCCATCAACGCTTTATCTTCAAGCATTGACGGACTTTATAAGACGTTTTTACGAAGCTACGATGCAATTCACATAAACCAGTTTCTCATCGGGCGTTGTCGGCACATCGAAAAAGAACAGGATGCCATGCCCTTTTCCCACATCAAAGCGGATATACTTGTCCTGAAGCATCTTCTCATAGGATTTCTTCTGACTGGGATTGTCGAACTGTCCATGCTTCAGCATGTCAGCGACAAGTTCATTCACTTCCATAGTCTTTCCCTCAAATGTGCGCTTCGCGTATTCCTCCACTTTCCTGAAATCGTAGTCAAAAGCCAGAACCTTCTTGTAAGAATTTGCCCGATATACAAAAGGAGCCTCCATATCCCTCCCTCACCTTCCTATGATTTTTTTGTAGATATAACCTTCCCTCACACCGGAGTCGCTGTATATGATGGTATCGCTTTCAAAATGGCCAGCGAGAACATCCGCAATGACAAGCCCCGGAAGCAAGGTATGCATACGCTCCGGCACGGTCTTCATCAAAAAGACGATTTCCCTCGTTCCAAGTTCCTGGTCCCGCTGGAAACGATGGATGATTTTCCTGATCCCTTCCATCTCCATGCCGGTATTGGCAGGATCCATGGAAAAAAACATGTTGTAAAGAGCCCTTGCACCCTTGAATGTCCCCCCGATTCCACAGATTTTGGAATGGGAGACCTTCCGGAACTCCAGGGAATCCGCGAGAAGCCTTTCCGCCTCTTCACGCATTTCGTTGCATTCCCCGGAGGATGGAAGGATATCCTTCGAATATCTTGAATGGAACATCAAGGAACCCATGGGAAGGCTGGCCTTCTTCACAATGCTCCCCTCATCGAAAACAACAACCTCTGTACTTGCTCCCCCGATATCGACAATGAGCCCGGAATCCTCCTCCATGTCATGGGTGGCAGCGACAAAGCCGAACTCTGCCTCTTCATCCCCACTGATGACCTGTAGCGGAATCCCTGCCCTCTTCCGGATCTCCTCAACGGCTTCCCGGCTGTTGCCGGCATTCCTCAGGGCAGCCGTGGTAAAGGCAGAAACATTGCCAATGCGGAAGCTCTCCAGAAAAGAGCGGAACTCCTTCAGTATCCCTACCGTCCTGTCGATACCCTCCTGCTGCATGACACCGTCTTTCAGATAGGATGCCAGGCCTACCGTATGCTTTTTCTTCATGAGCATCTCGATATGCCCATCCTCAATCTCATAGATTGCCATACGAATCGTATTGGAGCCGATATCGATGATCGCATGCAGCACAATATCACTTCCTATATAATTTACCGTTTGAGGCCATGCCCCGTGATCGCGATGACAACCCGATAGTTGTCCGGCTTGCCGTTCTTGAAGTACTGCAAGGCACCGGCAAGCCCCGCCGCCGCCGTGGTCTCCACATAGATGCCGCGCTCGCCGAGATGTTTCTTGGATTTGAGGATATCCGTATCCTCCACCGTGATGACATCGCCATCGCTCGCCTTGATGGCCCGGATCATCTCCTGCAGCCGGCGCGGTTTCTCGATGCGGATTGCCGAGGCGACCGTCGTGCGCTTCGGCTCCTCGGGAAGCCCATGGAACGCCTCATAGAGGGGCGCGCACTTCTTGCTCTGCACCGCGACGAAATGGGGCAGGCGCCCGATCTCCATAAAGCCCAGGAAAAGCCCGATGAGCATCGTTCCGTTTGCCACCGGCATGAAGATGTACTCCGGCACATCATTATGGAGCTGGCGATAGATCTCATGTGCCATGGACTTCATGCCCTCGAAGAACAGAGGATTGTAGACATGGGAGGCATAGTAGGCATCACCGAGGTTCATCTTCGCCGCCGCGCATGCCTTCATGCGCCCATTGGGAACTTTCACGGTCTTTGCCCCATAGGCCTCGATCTGGTCGATCTTCTCCTTCGAAGTGTCATCCGGGACATAAACCGTGCATTCAATCCCTGCCGCCGTCGCATAGGCTGCAATGGCCGACCCCGCATTGCCAGAGGAATCCAGCGCAATCTTTTTGATGCCGATCTTGTGGATCTCGTTGATCAGGGTATAGGCCCCACGATCCTTGAAGGAGCCCGTCGGCTGCATGCTCTCCATCTTCAGGAGGTAATCCTGGTTGTTCGTGCGGAAGTCCAAGAGAGGCGTCTCCCCCTCGCCGATGGAAATCTCCCTTACCAGCTCATCGCTGCTGTCCTTATGGAGACGGAACATGCCGCCGCACTCGCACATATAGGAATGGCTGTTCAAGGGATACTGTTTCTTGCATTTCTCACAGTAAAAATACATCTGGAATCAACCCCTTCTATGAAATTCCTTTCACATCCTCTTGCCCCTTTCTAATTAATATTCGGCAAAATCCAAATATCTCCTTTATTCATGCCCCATTTCGGCAAGAAAAAATAATTTTTTATTTTCTCTTGCCAAAAGACTCCAAATGTTGTATTATAGTTTATGGGAGGACTGTTGCATTTGGTTTCCATTTGCAACAGGTGGCAGAATAGAGGCGGCAAAAGAGAGAGCGTTCGGTTGCTCTCTCTTTTGTGTTTCCAAACTTTTTTTTTCAAGAAAATTATGCTAGAATATGGATAGACACAAGACCTAGGAGTTGAAACCAATGGCAAACAAGATTTTCGCATTTGTTGGGCCCTATGCCTCGGGCAAAACCACGATCATCACCCAGCTCATGTCCATGGGCATCCACTGCATCAAGACCTACACCACCCGCGATATCAAGGAGAAGGACCCGAAGGCCAGGATCTACATCCACATGTCGAGGGATGAGTTCCTTCGACAGGACTTCATCGTAAAGGTTTCCTACAAGGGCCACTATTACGGGGTTCTCAAGAAGGACGTGCTCTGGGCGCTGGAAAACAACGGCATCACGGTCATGGTTCTCGATGTGAACGGCATCAAGCAGATCAACAAGCTCATCAAGCAGAACATCTTCACCATCTACCTCATGGCAGACTATGTCGTCCTGGTAGACCGCATGCTCAGGAAGGGCCTCCGCAACGATGAGATCAAGTACCATCTGGAGTATGCCGAGGCAAACAACGAGTTCGAGAACTGGAAGACCACGAACTACGTCATAAAGAACACGGGCAAGCTCAGTGTTGCACTGGAGCAGATTCTTGCGGTCATGGGACTCATGACCCTGCCCCCGCAGGAAAAGTTCAACCAGATCATATGGGGAAGCGCAACTCCCCCGAAGGAAGACGCAGAGAGCTAAGGCGTGCCGAAAATGGTACGCGACGGTTTGCGGTTGAGGTACAGACGTTACGGCCTGTGCCTCAACCGCTTTTGTCATTCTTTTCATCCCCGGCTTTCGCCTTGCAAATCAGTTGTGTCATGGTACCCATGCTTCAAGACAGCGCAGGCTACTCCAGCCACACTTTTTTACCACAGAAAGCAATGCCATACTTCCATACGACTGCCACTCCCTGACGGGATAGTTCCGTTTGATAAGCCTTTACCTCAATCTGGGCCAGAGCCTCTTTTGCCGCCTGCTCCATCTCGTCCTCTTCCTTAACAGTTTTTAGCTCCAGAATCACTCCGGGCATATTTTCCCGCTGTGGAAATAAGGCGATATCAAAGCGACCATAGCCGCTTTCTTTGTTAGATTCTACCCGATACCGCCCCTCCAGCCAGACAGACAGGCCCAGGAGCAGGCCATGATAGAAGCTTTCATGATTGTAACCACTGTCATGGAAACTTACGAAATCCCGCAAAAGCTCCGACAGGTACCTGGCAAAATCCTCTGCTCTGCCTTCTGTCATTGCCTCCAGCAGGTCCATAAGGACAATCTGGCCTTGATGGGGAACAATGTTTTCCAATATCTCGTCTTCATAGGCACAGCTTATCTCCAGATTCGGTATCTTCAAGGCTGCCCAATCCCTGGACCTTTCATCCTTCCAAGTTTTCACGGCCTTCAAATAGCCAGAGGTCAAGAGCATCATGTAAAGAGTATTGCGATCAGAGTTCAAATCGGCATAGATAATGTTTTCTCTGAGCGGAGTGCTGATAGCTTTCCCCTCCAAGAGTTCCATCAAATCCGCTTCCTTTCTGGCATCAATACGACCCAGCAACGTCTTTAATATGCTGTTCCCTGATGTGTTCAGCCAGTAGGGCTGGAATTTACAGCTATTCCTTATGAAGTTGATTACCGACCAGGGATTGTAGATTTCTACATTGCCAAATTGATAGCCATCATACCAACGCTTCAGCTCCGGCATCTTGTCCGCGACTTCGCAGACAGTCATGAGTCTTTCCGCCTCCGCCTGTGTGAAGCCAAAAATGTCCGCATAGATATCGGACAGGACACCGCACACATCCAGATTGTTCAGTCCGCTGAAGATGCTTTCCTTGGACACCCGCGTCACCCCGGTAAGCACAGCAAAGTCCAACGCCTCATTGGTCTTCAATGCCTCGCTCAAGAATCCCCGCATAAAGTCGATGCAGTCATCGTAGTAGCCACGCTCCCAGGAGGAGATAATGGGAGCATCGTATTCATCGAGGAGCAGCACCGCTTCCCGTCCATGATGCTTTTGCAACATAACCAAAAGTTGCTTCAGTGAAATTTGCGTCTCACTACGATTGGAAGTTTTGTCGATAATACGTCTGAAAAAGAGCTTGTCATCCTCTGCCACAACAGGAGACTCCAAAAGATAACGGAATTGGCCGTAAAGCCCCCTAAGCATTTCTTGCAAACTTTCCTGCATCAGTTGGTAGTCCGGACCCTGTATTCCCTTCAGGCTCAAAAATACCACAGGACGGCTGCCCTGCTCCCGCATGTACTCTTCCCCTGCCCGTTCAATATCCAGCCCCGCAAAGAGCTCCCGGTTCTTTTCCCCATTCTCCACAGCAAAGAAGTACCGCAACATGGAGAGGTTCAGCGTCTTGCCAAAGCGGCGGGGCCGAGTGATGAAAGTAACCTTGCTGTGACCATCCATGATTTCTTTGATAAAACGGGTCTTGTCCACAAAGCAATAATTTTTCCTTACAATCTCCCGAAAATCATCCACGCCTATGGGCATGGTCTTACGTTCGGTTCTTACGCTCAAATCTGCCACCTCCCCAGTTCCCTGTTAAATGCTGTATTTTCTTTCTATTCTACCACAAAAACCCCGCCATTACAGCGGGGACAACTATATCAGTGGATAAAATTCGTGGGAACCCATTCGTAAGCGTCAAACAATCAGGCGGATTCTATTCCATCCTCCCATGTGAGATAATGTTGCCAATCAAGGCAACCAAGTTTTTCCAGTTATCACAGTTTATTGAATCTCTGGTATGGGAGGATTCTTTATGACCGAAATTCAAAGAGCCAAGCACGAAGTGTCGATGCGTTTTTGGAAGGAGGTTATCATGAATCCACATCCTGCCCAGCCGGAGCAGGATACCAAGGCAGAACCGTTACCAGCCAAGCACATGGATATCGTTCCGTTTGCGGAGGCTCTGGATATGGCAAAGGTCGAGCCTGGGGTTGCAGCACTTCCGGCTGTGCCGTCCATTACCATACACTGCGGGAAAATGGACATAGATATCCGGGACGGCACATCGCAAGAGCTTTTGCGCATGGTCATGTCACTTGCTGGCGAGGAGGCGACATTATGCTGATCCGCAAGCTGACAGCCAATCACGTTTACATCATCTGCGGCTACTCCCCAGATCAGTGAACGGATCATCATCCATGGTGATAACAATTTTTTTGTAACCGTCATCCAAACGCCTGAAGGAACCGACCTCGCGCTCCCGTGTCTTCTCGTCCACCAGTGTATAAGAAACCTGAATATAGAAAGTATCCTTCATGTTTCTGGCTATGAAGTCAATCTCCTTCTCTTCATTCCTGCCGATATCTACTATGAATCCACGATGCAAGAGCTCCGTATAGACAATGTTCTCGATTGTGTGAGTAGGTTCTATCTGTCGGAAGCTCAGGAACGCATTGCGCAGCCCTATATCCACGGCATAATACTTGTACAGCGTCTTCAGATAGGCCTTTCCCTTGATATCATATCGGTTGGCCCTGTAAAACAGGAAAGAGTCACAGAGATGATCTATGTAGCTGCCAATAGTCTTGTGGTCTACTGTCGTGTGCCCGCTGCTTTTAAGTGTTGCCGCTATCTTACGGCTGGACACATAGGATCCGATACTGGAGCATATAAGGCTCAGCAAAGCCCGCAATACCTCTTTATTACGGATGCCATAGCGTTCAACGATGTCATCCGTAACCACTGTCTCCGTGATGGTCCGCAGATACTCAGCCTTCTGCATAGGATCCGTTTCTTGAAGCAGGTAAGGCATCCCGCCATACATCATGTAATCATTGAATGCCTTGCGCTTATCGCCCTGGCAAAAGCCATAATACTCACTGAAGCTCAACGGGAACATTTTCAGCTCAATGCCACGCCCCCGGAACTTGGTATTTATGTCCGTGGACAAGAACTTGGAGTTTGAACCGGTTATATAGACATCGCAATCAAAGTCCCGCTTAATGCCGTTGACCACATCCTCGAAGTCCTTTACCAGCTGGATCTCATCCAGGAAAACATAGTAGCGTCCCTCTCCCTGCATCTGCTGGGCAAGGTGCTGATAAAGACTTTCTGGTTCCTTCAATGCCGCATTTTTGATATTGTCAATGGCTACCTTGATGATATGGTCATCAGGCACGCCATCTTCCAGTAGGTGCTGATAATACAGGTTAAACAGCAGCGTCGATTTTCCACATCGCCTAATACCTGTAATGATCTTCACCAAGTCTTTATCCTTTTGCTTATGCAGGCGCTCTAAGTACAAATCACGCTCAAGTATCATGTTGTCCACCCCTTTATCTTAATTCTATTCCCCAAAATGCCTTTTTTCAAGTATTTTGGGGAATAGAACATCTTCTGATCAGGATATGACCTGCTGTGCCCTTTCTGCTTGCACTGCCCGCAATATCGTTGACCGGCTGAGGCCCGTGGCCTTACATGCTTCCTTATAGCTCTTTCCATCGAGAATCATGGCCACTGCCGCATCCTTCCGGGCCTTTGGAAGAGGTCTCCTTCCCTCCCTGTATCCAGCATGTGTCCCGGCAATCTCCCTGCCAGCCTGTGTACGCTCAATGATAAGATCCCGCTCAAATTCCGCGAAGGCCACCTGCTACAAAACGTTCAAGTTTTGACGCAAAAGCCGCCTCCTTTTCGGCACGGCCGAAAAATCATATGTACTCAACAGGCAAGGCCACCACCCGCTCGTTAAGCCATAACTTTTGTGAATACATACAAAGAACAATACCCAGACCACGGCGGTGATTCTTGATTTTGTCTATGACATCAAAGGAATTTGTCATTGTCAGCTTGGGATTCGCAGACATCTTTATCTCTACAGGGTAGATAGTATCTCCATCCTCAATCAGCAAATCTATCTCTGATTCGCGCTGCTCCGTCTTATCGCGCCCACGGTAATAGCTAACATTCATCCTATAGTCGACACCTGCATTGGAAAAGGACTTCAGAATCTCCGAAACAACAAACGTCTCGAAAAGTTCTCCAGACATGGCACCGTTCATAGCCAGTTCTGGTGTCAGGTACTTTGCCAGGTAACAGACAAGGCCTGTATCCCTGAAATACAGCTTTGGGGTCTTTATCGCCCGCGACAAAGCAGAATTTGAGAACGGCGGCAAAATATATACAAGCCCTGATGCCTCCAGCACCGATGTCCACTCCTTGGCCGTCGCTACCGTAACATCCGCCTGTTCTGCCACCTTACTATAGTTCAGCATCTGTCCTGTCCTTGCAGCCATAGCCGTAAGGAAGCGCATGAACTTCAACCGATTCTTTACCTGCAGAAGATCATTGACATCACGATCCAGGTAAGTCTTTACATATGATGAATAGAACAGCTGCCAGTCCACATCAGCCTTATAGAGTGCCGGGTAGCTTCCTTTATGAATCAAAGACCATATATGCTGGTGAGGTCTGAAATGCTTGCCACGCTGCTCTATGTATGCTTCTGACGGTATAAATGGCTGATGGAAGTCAATGCCATCAATTTCCCGCAACGACAAGCCTGAAAGCTCAAATATGGCTATGCGCCCAGCCAATGACTCCGAGACATGCTTCATTAGCTGGAATGACTGAGATCCTGTCAAAAAAAATATTCCCCTCTCATCTGATGCATCACAAGCCATCTTTATGTAAGGAAAAAGCTCTTGTATATGTTGAACTTCGTCAAGCGTGATAGGATAAGGATGGTTCCGGAAGAAAAGCCCTGGCTCCGTACGGGCCTGCTCCAAGATTAATGGGTCATCAAAGGTAAGATAAGGCCTATCTGGGTATACATGCCCCAGAAGCGTCGACTTGCCAACCTGCCGCGCACCAGTCACAAGCAACGCCTTAAAAGCTCGGTCAGCCTGTTGAATATAGGATTCCATGTGCCTCTTGATATAATCCATAGCAAATCCCTTCTCCGGCAAATTTATAGTACAAGTATAAATTTGCCGGAATACATTGTCAAGCACAAAATAAAGCAACACTCTCGTCAAGTTTTGACGCATCCACCCCTGCGGGGAATCGTCACCCTTTCAGAAACCTTCCCACCGCATTCGTCGATATGCCGAAATGCTTGGCCGTCTCCCTGTAAGTATGGCAATCAATTCCTTCAGATGTCATCTGCTAGTCTCATTTGATACTGTATTGCATTTGTTATACTTTTGCGTTACAATTTTTAAAAAGGGGGAATTGACATGCCAAAGACAGCCAACATCAATCTTCGCATCGAGCCAGAAATCAAAGCGCAAGCCGAGACAGTGTTCTCCAGCCTTGGAATATCCGTCACCGATGCCATCAATGTCTTTCTTCACGCTTCCATCATGGAAGGAGGCTTTCCATTCCAGCCAAAGCAACCAAGATACAATCGCGAAACACTGATGGCTATGCAAGAGGCCAGGGACATCATGGCAGGAAGAGTAGAATGCAAGCGATACAGTTCCCTTTCCGATCTCTTGAAGGACATGGATGCGGAGGACGCCGATGCTTGATTTAGTGACTACCACGCAATTCCGCAGGGATTTGAAGCGTATCCTGAAACGAGGCTACGATCTATCAAAATTGGATGCTATGACGGTGCCCTGCCCTCCAGCCGTGATGGCGCGGATCTGGCAGAGGAACGCCGCCTGCTCTATGTGGCTGTAACCAGAGCCAAGAAACACCTTTACCTCACCTATCCGTCCCACACAGAAAACTCAAATGATGAGAACAAGGCCTCCCGCTTTTTGCAGGAGGCCTTTTCCGTTTCCAAGTGAGAAAGGAGCGATTCTTATGGCAAGAGCACCACCGAAGCCCCTGTTCATCCAACAGACAAGGAGATTATCCATGCTGATAAATTTGCGTGAAATGCTGCAGATCGCAGAGAAAAAACATTCCGCCATCGGCTCCTTCAACGTATACAACGTGGAGTCCCTGCAAGCGGTGATGAATGCCTCGGCAAAGGCCTCCGCCCCGGTCATCGTGTCCTTTGGCGAGTCCTATGACAGCCATATGCCGCTGGAGGGCATGGCAGAACTGGTGAAACTGTACGCGGCAGCCTCCGAGGTTCCCATCGTCCTTCACCTGGACCACAGCAAGAAGGGGCGTGGGCCTCATCATCGGTCACTGCGTCATCATCCCGACCCCCGGCCCTATGGCGGTGGCAGGCGCCGTCAGTGCACCCTTGGGCTCCTTCGTCCTCTATTCCGTCATCGCCGCAATCCCTGCAGCCCTCGTGGGCGGCGTGCTCTACTCCAAGCTCACGGCGAAGCGGTTCTTCCCGGAGCAATGCAACCGTGAGATTGGAACGACAGATGTTTCCGTGGATGATGGCAAGTCAGGAGAGCGCTGCCCCGGAACACTGGCCCTGGGATTGATCCTCTTCCCCATCACGCTGATCCTCATCGGTACCATTGCAGGCGCACTTCTGGAAAAAGGCACGACCCTGGCTGCCGTATGCGCCTTCCTCGGCGACAAAAACGTGGCTCTCTTCCTCGGCGTCATCGCCGCATTGCTTGCACTTCGGAAGTATTTCAAAGCCCCTGCAGAGGAAATGATCACGGCAGCGGCATCCCAGGCAGGCATGGTGCTCCTGATCACAGGCGCAGGCGGCAGCTTCGGCGCCATCATCAACGCCACCGGCATCGGCGATTACATCGTCGCCACCATGCAGGACTTCAATGTGCCCCTGATCCTCCTGGGCTTCATCCTCAGCCAGATTCTCCGCGCTGCGCAGGGTTCCGCCACGGTGGCCCTCGTAACGACAGCGGCCATTCTTGCGCCCTCCATCACGGCGGTTGGCGCCTCCCCGGTTCTCGTGGGACTTGCCATCTGCTTCGGCGGCGTAGGTCTTTCCCTGCCGAACGACTCCGGCTTCTGGGTGGTCAACCGCTTCTCCGGCTTCACCTTCCCCCAGACCATGAAGGCGTGGACCGTGGGCGGTTTCGTCGCCGGCCTGACAGGACTTGCTGTCCTTCTCGTGCTCAGCATGTTCCAGAACGTCCTGCCGGGACTCATGTAATATTTTCTATCATTTGCGGTTGAGGTACAGACGTTACAGCCTGTGCCTCAGCCGCTTTTGTCATTCGCAGACAGCTATGATAAAATAGCATAGAAATCCCTCCCCCCGGAGGGAAATCTGGCAACTGCCCAAGAAAGGTTCGATTCCGCATGGAAGGAAGTTATTCGCGTGTGCTCCTGGTGTTCACGGATTTGCTGGCTCCTCTGGTCGTTGGATACTTCCTGCACCGCAGGAATCTTGTGGGGGACGGGTTTGTCAACAAAGCCATCCGCCTCAATGTCGTCGGCGTTTTTACGGTGCTCTCCCTCCTGAGTTTCTGGGTCATGCCGATTTCCCCGGAACTGGTCTGGATGCCCTTTTTCGGCACACTTTACGTCCTGCTTCCCGGGCTTTTGGGGCATCTCACCTTTGCACGGAAGTATCGCAACCCACTGGACAGGGGAGCCTATGTCATCAGCGCCATGCTTTCGAACCTCGGCACATTGGGCGGAGTATGCGCCTTTATCTTATATCGTGAGGAAGGCTTTGCCTATTCCCAGATGATCGGCATTTGCCAGAATATCCTGCTGGTGCTCGTATGCTTTCCACTGGCGCAGCATTTCTATTCCCTCCACGGTCTTCGCCGGGGCGGGAATCGGCCTGTGATGCATCGGGGAAGCCATTGGCGCAATTTGCGGGACATGTTCCTGAGCTGGAACCAGGTATGCCTTTTGGGAATGCTGGCAGGGTTTCTTCTGAACATCGGAAAGGTTCCGAGGCCGGAGTCCTTTGGGGATATTTTCTCCTGGCTGGTGCATATCTCCGCATGGATTTCTCTTATGCCCGTGGGATTCCTGATTGACTTCCATCGGGCGAGGGCATATTATTCCAGAACCTGGGACCTCGTTTTTCTGCGGTTCGCCATCGTTCCCGCCATCATCTGGTGTGCCTCCCGGCTGGTATTCACAGACCCCGTGCTGCTCAATACCCTCTTTGTCTGCGCCATGGCCCCCACCGCCATCAACGCCGTCGTCACGACACGGCTGTACAAGCTCAACGTGGATTTTGCCGTGGCTTCCTTTATCCTGACGACAGGGATTTTCCTGCTGGTTCTGTTTCCCGCATTGTTTTTCCTGTTGCGGTAAGCTTCCACATTTGCTTCTTCATCAGCAACGGCGGCAAGCAGATGAGCGAGTGGTTGGCGAACAGGTCTTTGTCGTTCTCAACTACCGCTATAATCACGGGCTTCAGACCATCATCACGACAAACTATGGCTTGAAAGCATTGGCGGAGCGCATGGTGACGGCCACCAAGGACAAGGATTCCGGCAACGATGTACAGTGTAGACGGATACCCAGCCGTATCTGCGGGATGTGCCACATCTCGTGGTCGGAGGGAGGGACTTTCGGATGCAAGGGACGTGAGGCAATATGGTCATGAGGATTCGTTGCCCGCCTGTCAAACAGGCATTTCTGTCAGGCAGACAGGGGCAAACTCCGCAAACTGGCTGTGACATTTGGAGCGAGGACCCTTCGGTATGGCGTCGGAGAGCGTAATTTTTCTTGTGCAGCAGGATTTTTCCTGTCGGAGTGGAATTCGTATAGGGAATACTTGAGCGAGGAGGATGCCGGAATCATGAAGGAATCAGAGCAGAAAATTGCTGCAAAAGCCTTTGCAGAGAAATGGAATGGCATAGGGGACGAGAAGCAACACACCCAGACCTTCTGGCTGGAGCTTTTGCAACAGGTCTATGGAGTGGAACAACCCTTTGGCTTTATCACCTTTGAGGACACCGTGAAGCTGGGGCATGTCTCTTTCATTGACGCAACGATTACCGAAACCCATGTAATGATTGAGCAGAAGGGGCTTGGGAAAGACCTATCGAAGCCCATCAAGCAGTCAGATGGCACCATGCTCACCCCCTACCAACAGGCGAAACGCTATGCCGCCGAACTTCCCTACTCCAAGCGTCCCCGGTGGATTGTAGCGTGCAATTTCGGGGAGTTCCGTGTGTATGATATGGAAAATCCCCAAAGCGAGCCGGAGATTATTTTGCTCTCCAATCTGCCGAAGGAATACTATCGCCTACAGTTCCTCGTCAATGCCGCCGACCGCAATATCAAAAAAGAGATGGAACTCTCCCTTGCTGCAGGGGAAATTGTGGGAAGACTTTACGATGCCCTTCGTAAACAGTACAGGGAACCGGACAGCGAGGAGTCTCAAAAAAGCCTCAACAAACTCTGTGTACGATTGGTATTCTGCCTTTATGCCGAGGATGCCGCTATCTTTGGCAAGCGGAATATGTTCCATGATTATCTCATGGGATTTCGGGAGAAAAATATCCGGCAAGCAATCATCAATCTGTTTGAAACGCTCTCCACTCCGATGGAGGAACGCGACCCTTATATGGATGCTGAACTGGCGGCATTTCCCTATGTGAACGGCGGGTTGTTTGAGGATAGCCGTAACGACTTGCAACGCCAAATTCCCCAGTTCACCGATGAGATTCTCTCCCTTCTGCTAAAAAATGCCAGTACGGATTTCGACTGGAGTGGCATATCCCCCACCATCTTCGGCGCAGTTTTCGAGTCCACCCTCAATCCCGAAACCCGCCGCAAGGGCGGGATGCATTACACCTCCATACCGAACATTCACAAGGTCATCGACCCTCTCTTTCTGGACGGATTGAAGCGGGAATTTGAGGATGTGAAATCCGTCAAGACGTCCAAGCTACGGAAGCAAAAACTCTCCGATTTCCAAGAAAAACTGGCATCTTTGACATTTCTGGACAGTTCCTGCGGCTCCGGGAATTTCCTCACCGAAAGCTACATCTCCCTGCGCCGCTTGGAGAACGAGGTCATCAGCGAAATTCAGAACGGCGAGATTTCCTTCGGCTTCGAGGGGGAGCACAATCCCATCCGGGTGAGCATTTCCCAGTTTTACGGCATCGAAATCAATGACTTCGCCGTAACGGTGGCAAAGACGGCTCTATGGATTGCCGAGAGCCAAGCCATGCAGGAAACGGAGAACATCATCCATTTGAATCTCGACTTCCTTCCGCTGAAAAGCTACACAAATATTGTGGAGGGGAATGCCCTGCGGATGGATTGGAACAGTGTTGTTCCAAGAGAAAAGCTGGACTACATCATGGGCAATCCTCCCTTTGTTGGCTATGCTTATCAAAGTAATACACAAAAAGAGGATTTGAAGATAGCAACTGGATTGTCTGCAAAAAATCTGGATTATGTTGCCGCATGGTATTTCAAAGCGGCCGTCTATATGCAGGAGACCAGCATTGAAACTGCATTAGTTTCAACCAATTCCATCACACAGGGAGAACAGGTAGCTGTGATTTGGAAACCCCTCATGGAGAAACACAATGTCCGTATCAAATTCGCACATCGTCCCTTCCGTTGGGATAGCGAATCCAATGAAAAAGCGCATGTTCACTGCGTTATCATAGGATTTGACACACAAAGCACAAAGGTTTCCTGCCATCTGTATTCAGGTGACCAAATGCAGATTGTAGATAATATTAGCCCGTATCTCGTGGCAAGTCCAACTGCATTCATTGAGAAACGAAATCAGCCGATTTGTCATGATGCGCCTCCTATGATTCGTGGAAGTCAGCCAACCGATAATGGAAACTTAGTGCTGACGCAAGAGGAACGGGATTCCTTATTGCAAGTCGAACCACAGGCAAAAAAATTTCTGCGTCCTTTTATGATGGGAAAAGACTTCATTGATCGCAAGCCTCGATACTGTTTATGGTTGTTAGGAGCAAACCCTGCGGAACTCAAAAAATGCCCTCATGTTCTGAAACGCATCGATGCTGTGCGAGAATTTCGTCTTGCAAGCAAAAAAGCGGCAACACGAAAAAAAGCAGACACGCCTATGTTGTTCGATGAAATCAAGGAGTGTAGGACAAATTATGTTGCTGTCCCAAAAGTATCATCTGAACAACGTCGCTATATCCCTATGGATTATCTGCAAGCAAATGTTATCGCAGGTGATATGCTGTTCATGATTCCAGATGCTACTCTTTATCACTTTGGAGTTTTGATGTCCAATGTACACATGTCATGGATGCGCGCGGTTTGCGGAAGATTGGAAATGCGATATCGTTATTCCAACTCCGTAATTTACAACAACTTTCCTTGGCCATTCCCCAATGAGAAGCAACGTACCACCATTGAACAAACTGCACAAGGAATCCTCCATGCCAGAAACATTTATCCTAATGCAAGTCTTGCTGACCTCTACAGTGAAAGTCTCATGCCGCCGGAACTCCGCAAAGCCCACCAAGCCAATGACAGGGCAGTTATGCTTGCCTATGGGTTCGATGTGGGGAACATGACTGAGGCGGGATGTGTGGCAGAATTGATGAAGATGTATCAGAAAATCGTTCTTGACATTTGACATTGAGGCGATAGGCATGAGTGAAAATGTGGGTGGCTATACTGAAAACGACTTCAAGGAACGAATAGGAATTAATCTATTTGAGCGTATGCTTTACGATTCAAGAAGGGCAATGCCATTTATTGCAACCAATGACAAAACGCCCAACTTCGACGGGTATTTTGACATATGTGATTATGACGGAAAAAAATTCGTTCCATTAATTAAAATAAATGTTCAGGTAAAAACTCTTCCCCTAAATTATTCTAATGGCCTTCTCAGGGGGAATAATATACACAAGTATAAATATAAATGTGATACAAAGCCATTGTTTTCAGTTATAAGAAAATATAGTTTAGATTTAGTCTTCCTGATTTTGGTTGATATAAATAAAAATCGTGTATTTTCTCTTCCAATTACCCATGATTATTGTAAATTTTTGCACCTAAATCCAAAGCAAGAAAGCAAAACGCTTTATTTCGATGATAAAGAGAAGATTGGGGATATTCACAAATGGCTTTTGTCAATAACAGAATTAAGAGAGAAGGCAGATACTATGCACAATAATCCCGAAGCATTGAAGTATCTTGTACCGGAAACAATGGGAATCCCCAAACATGTAAGTGATGCTTTTCATTACATTAATGAAATGGTAGATAAAGAATTTTGGTTCCTAAAAAAATTCCTGTTTCCTAAAATATGGAAATTCGGATTGGCTTATACACCAGAAGAAGGAGAAAATGAGGAAACCATTGGAATATTTGAAATCAAGAAGGGACGCAAAGGAAAATTTATCCGTCGCTTCAATAGAAAAGCAAATGCACATTTGTATGAGATACACTCAAAAGGATTTAGCATAAGGAATTCCATTAATTCTATTGCATCTGATTGGATTGAAGTATTTGTAGAGAATATGGATAACTTTTACGATTTTGTCCCTAATATTGTATTGGAAGAGCGTTTTTTTGAACTCTTGGATAAAAGCTGCAACTCAAATATGAAAAATGCCTCAGATGGCGAAACTGTCACTTTACACTATCCTTCAGATGAGGTTGATATTTTTGAAGTGTGTAATTTAGTGAAATCAATTGCAAGTAAGCCATCAGATACACAATTAGTAGAGGAACTGCAAAAACGGGGCATTACACATTGCAAGCGGACTTGGAAAGTTCCATATCAGTATGTAGCAAAAAGAAAAGATGCACATTGTATGCACTTTGAACATTTTGAAGATGAAGAAACCATGAAAATTGAGAACAAGCGTCGATTTATAGAACAACTGGATTCTATATGCAAAGAAATCATAGGCCGATTTGGAAAGAAGTCAGAGAAAATATTCCAACTAAATGACTATACATTCCTTTTCAATAATAAATTATCATGCTTCAGATGTATTATCAAGAATCAGTCTGCATTTAACATTACATTTTCTATTGAGGATACGGACGAATTTCATATACGCGATAAAGAGTTTTTTCAAGAAAGAACTCCTCAAGAAACATCGAGATACAGTATGTTATACGACATAGAATTTTCATGGTATGTTTTTTGGAAAAGATACTGTATTTCATCATTCCAAAATTATTTGAATGCGGCAGTTCACGCAGAAGTTAAAGATGCACTATGCGAAAGTTTATCTGGTAATCGAATTATCTCGAAGTGCAAGTAGAGTATGTATCAAGCTACTATACGCAATGGGATGAAAAAATGGTAAGCACCATGCACGAACGATTTCTACAAACCTCATGATTCGTCATGTAACCCAAATTCCCCCTCCCCAAAAAATTAGCAACTTTATAAGAAACCAAAAAAAGACTCTTCCTCCATACTAAGAGTGTGCGGAGGGAGATTTTTTATTGGCCAGAGAAAGGAGGCACACGATGGAACAGGCTTACAGCGGGGACACCCGCACTACAGAAGAACATACCAAACACCACCTGTCCTTGGAGGAACAGTTGGCACAGCTTGAGGCAAAGGACAAGAAAGCGAAGGAGACGGAGGCACGGCGCAAGGCGAGGATGGCGAAACTCCGCTCTGCCCTGCCTTCGCAGAAACGGAAGGCATAGGCGCAGGGGCTTCGTTTTTCGGATTTCCTGCGGGAACGGCTGACTGGCGACAAGCAGGAGATTCATGAGGCAGGAATGGAGGAATTTGCAAAAGTAAAGGCATCATTCCCGAAACGCTCTCGATGGAACGAAGCAAAGCCCTGCTCCATCGAGTTGCCGACAGTGTGCAAAAAGCGAGAGCCATAGCGGCTCTCGCTTTTTGGGCAGAGAATCAGCGATAGGAGACAAGTTCCTCCATCGTCTTGGTCTTTTCATGTGTCGGTGTTGGACGAGTGCCTTCCGCAGCATAGCCGAAATCCATCATCAGCACTACCTTTTCGTTTTTCGGCAGTTTCAGTGCCTCTGCCGCTTTGTCCGGATCAAAAAAGTTCAGCCAACAACTGTCTACCCCTTCGGCGGCAGCCATCAGCATCATGTGTGTGGCAACAATGCTGGCATCCTCTGCCCCGGAAGTGTACTTTTCGCCTGGGTAGACAAACTCCTGAGTGGTGTCATAGGCCACTACCATCACCAAGGGGGCACCGTAGCGGCAGGGCGTCAGACTGTCCACAATTTTCAGCGCTTCCTCAGACTGCATGACGTAGATACGCTGCGGCTGGCTGTTCTTGGCAGTGGGAGCTACCTGTCCTGCGGCCAGTATCTTATCCAGCTTGTCCTTTTCCACAGGTTTGTCCGGTTGATATTTCTTGCAGGAATAACGTCTTTTTGCCAGTTCCATGAAATCCATACTATTCTCCTCCAATAGATATTTGTCTTTAACGATTTTCCCATTAAATATATTCTCCATTGGGAAAGATTGTTCCTGCCCATGGCTGGATTTTATTTCTCGACAAACCTTTGAAAAAAAGGGAGATGCATTCGCCCCCACCACACGATTGTGACCTCAATATGACTTTTTAGGGAAATTTCTTCTAGTGTCCCACCTCGTTCAGAAACATAAAAATAATTGTTCGAGATGTAGTCAGATGCTAGGAAGAGGAGGGCGGCGTAGCGGTGGCTACGCCAACTCTGACGATGACAACGCAGATGACTGCATATCGGGCAATTATTATGGATATGAACGAGGCGGGACACTAGGCACTTTTTTCTCTGAGAAGAAGGAAAATCATTGCTCCTGCTCGAATTTTGAAAAATTGATAATTTCTAATTCTACAAAGGAGTTCTTGCATCATGGACAATCAAAATCCCCTGATGGGGGCAGACAAGGCCAATCGTGACAGTATCATTATCAGAACCAGTGTCATTGGTATTCTGACCAATGTGCTTTTGGCGTCCTTCAAGGCATTCATCGGCATAGTCTCCAATTCCATCGCCGTGACCCTGGATGCGGTGAACAATCTCTCCGATGCCCTTTCTTCCGTTATCACTATTGCGGGGACGAAACTGGCAGGGAAGCCCCCGGACAAGGAGCATCCCTTTGGCTATGGCCGGATTGAGTACCTCAGTGCCTTGGTAGTAGCGGGCATCGTTCTCTATGCGGGCATCACCGCCGCCGTGGAATCCGTGAAGAAAATGATCTGGCCCGAAGTGCCGGACTACAGTATAACGGCACTGGCCATCATCGGTGCAGCGGTCATCGTGAAAGTAGTATTGGGAAAGTTCGTCAAGGCGCAGGGCGAAAAGGTGAACTCCGGCTCCTTGGTGGCCTCCGGATCTGACGCCCTGTTCGATGCCATCCTTTCCCTGTCAGTGCTGGTTTCAGCCATCATCTTCATCGCTACCGGCATATCCCTGGAGGCTTATGTGGGTGCCGTCATCTCCGGTTTCATCATCAAATCGGGCATTGACATGATAAAAGATACCCTGGACGAGATTCTGGGGAAACGCACAGACAAAAAAATATCCCGGCAAATAAAGGCTCTGCTGACCGCTGAACCGGAAGTACGAGGAGCCTACGACCTCAGCCTCTACAACTACGGCCCCGACAAAGACTTAGCCTCTGTCCATATGGAACTTCCGGATAATATGAGCGTAAAGGAAGTGGACAGCCTTACCAGACGGCTCCAAGCCAAGGTTTTCAAGGAAACCGGCATCATTCTCGTGGGGGTGGGCGTATATTCCTACAACACGGAGGACAACGAGGCAACGAGAATCCGTGATGATGTGATAAAGCGAGTGCTGGCCCATGATTGGGCACTGCAGCTCCATGGCTTTTACCTGGATGAAGCTGCCAAGACCATGCGCTTCGATGTGGTCATAAGCTTTGACATACCACATCAAGAGGGCGTGAAGATTCTCCAAAAGGAAATGAAGGAGGCGTACCCCCATTATGACGTTCAGATTGTGGCGGATGTGGACTTATCCGATTAGGGTGTGTTCTCTGCCGATATAGGCGACCTCACCAATCTTGGCGTGACAAGCTCATAGCCCATTCACAAAAAGTCCCGCCACAAGGCAGGAATGGCAGGGGTGGTTGAAGAAAAGAGATACAAATGTTTCTATAGGAGGACGATAGCATGCGTTTATTTTCCGGCAAGAAGGTCGGTGTCAGCAAAGAGGAGTATCGCTTGCCATACTTCAAATATTACGAGCAGGAAATGGCTCCCATCCCGATGGAAAAGCTCCAGCTTTTGGACACACCTTCGACAGCACCATGTGTGCCTTTCGATGAGCGGAACTTATTCTTGCAAGGCAAAGACCAGGACTATTGCCAGGCCGGATATGGTAATCTCCCCGATGGCACAGGCTTTGTATGCAACGAGACATATATGCCCGGTGTCAAAGGGGAAATGCTGGACTGGTGGTTTCCATGGCATAGTGTAGGCTCGGACTTGCGGTATAAGATTTGGGACGCAGAGGATCACTACTTTGCACGGGCTGACCGTGTGGACTATGTCTGCAATCCTGATGTCCCCGTCAGGGAAAAGACATGGGGGGGTCAATCATTACGTGCTTGAGGATATAGGGAATGGTCCCGATATCTTAAAACTGTGCTTACATATTCTACCTCCAGCCCTGTCTCTCCTGCAAAAATAGCGCAGAACCGAAGTACTGCGCCTGCCAATCGTCCTACCCTTGAACACTGCCTCACCCATTTTACGATTCCTCTGCATCGGGAAACCCTCCCTCACTCATGGATTTCCAACGACAAACCGTCCGGGGCGCGAAAGAAGGTCATTTAGCTTGCGGGCTTCCTCCGCATGCTATGTACAATAAACCCGAGCCACGGCATAGACAAGGAATATTGCATAGCATATCACCATGACAGCACCTTCCCATCGCACCAATCTCTCCCCGGTCCATGTGAATATCCATACCAATACACTGGAAAAAATCATAAAACAAACATCTGTCAGGTTCTCTGCCACAAAGGAAATTGGGGAAATGACCGCGGTTGCTCCCAATATCAGGAGCACATTGAAGATATTCGATCCCAGAACATTCCCAATAGCCATATCCACCTCGTTCTTTCTGGCTGCCGCAATGGACGTGACCAGTTCAGGCAGACTGGTTCCGACGGCTACAATCGTAAGACCAATCAAGGTATCGCTCATACCGAAAAGCCGAGCAAGTGCCACCGCCCCATAGGAAATATCGATTCCACCCATAGCCGTATCTCCGCCTACCACGAAGTCACCGCCAAACTTAATAGCCACCAAACCTGCCAGGATATAGAAAATGCTCTTCCCAAGGGGAAGAACTTCTCCTTCCCCGCCCTCCCCTGACGCGGCACGACTTTTCATCGCCACACGCACGGTGTAAAGCAAGAAAACAGCAAACAATAGAAGGAATACGCTTCCCTTCCATAGCCCAATTGACCCAATCTCCCCTTCAGCCGCGATTCCCGTGGCGCCAAACACGGCCATGAGGATCGAAGCCCCAATACAGATTGGAAATTCCACCATCCGATTCTTCCTTTGCACCGTAAGCGGGGAAATGAGCGCACAAACCCCTGCCACCATCAGCAAATTGAAAAGATTCGATCCGGTCACATTACTGACGGCCACCTCATTGTGCCCGGTCAATGCGGCAGATACACTGACCGCAAACTCAGGCAGACTGGTACCCATGGCAGCAATCGTAAGGCCGATGACGAGTGGGGGAATACGAAACCGCTTGGCAATCGCAGAACTGCCATCCACAAAAACATCAGCACCACGAATCAACATAAGGAAACCAATAAAAAGTACCATAACGGGAATCACAAGTGTAAACAGCATATTTCCTCCATCTCTACGATATGTCCAATCATAAAAACAGTCTATCCTCGCTTCCGGCATCTGTCAATCAATACCAGACCTGGAGAACTCGTAAAACACGGCCTTAGCCTTACGCATATTCTCCCTTATTTTCACCCCAAAAGGGCAACCTCGTGATGGATTGCAGAAACGCTGCCAAAAAGACGCAGAAAAGTGGTGCTATACGCAATGAAAGGTCTATAAGATATCCTTCCATGCCTCCGCCTCCTCCAAATCCTTCCCGGCTTTATCCTGAAGATGCTTTTGGACATAGTAGAAAAGGATAGCATAAAGCCCTATAAAACACAGCAACAAAAGGAAATAAAGAGAGGCAGGCAGTCTTGAGGCCAACGTGCCAAAGATATGTTTCATCATCAACCGGTCTCCCACCTGGTCCAGCCAGGAAAAGGCCACTCCAGCCCAGCTTATAGCCGCCAGCAGCCAAAACCTGATCATGGGATGACCCTCCACTCTTCCCAGCAAGGGGATCCTTTTCAATCGCTGCCAAAGTCCCGTCCAATGCATGCCCACATGCATCCCGCCCAGAATCACCATGACATAGGCACTTGCTATATGGAGCTGATGCACAAAAATACTGCGATGCAGTGATGCTCCCTGCCATAATTCACGGAAAACATGGCTGGAGATAATACTCCCCGTCACCATGACGGTAAAAAAGGAAATCACCAGAAGCCATAGCATCACGGTCTGCAATACACGCACTTTGCCATACCGGCCTCTGAAAAGGTTAATTAATTTATCTTGCCATTCCTTTTCCTTAAAACACTTCCTCTCATGGTTTTTCGTTAGTTACCTCGCCGTGCCAGTCTATGATTCCTCCAAACTCAACGATATTTTTGTAGCCCATATCGGCAAGTTTCTGCGCAGCCTCCTTGCTGCGCCTACCGCTGCGGCAATAGACGAAAATCTCCTGCTCCTTATCGGGAAGCAGTGACGGCGGCTCTTTGTCGATGGTCTCGTTGGGTATGCAGATGGCCTTTGGGATGTGTCCTTCGGCATATTCTCCTTGGGTTCGCACATCAACAATGATATAGCCGGATTCCTTATCCATCATATTTCGAGCCTCATCGGAGGACACTTGACGATAGGCTCTCTGCTCTGCTGGAGCAGAATTTGCCCCTCCGCAGCCGCAAGCGAACATCATCACTGCCACAATTGCCAGACAAAATAAAAATATTCTCTTCACTAAAATCCCTCCAAGCCAGTAAAATCAAGGCGTGATCCTCCCTGCTCGAAAAGCGAGCCTCCTATGCCAAAAACGAGCTTCCCTTATGCGGCTCGTCTGGCAAAATTAAATTGTATCAATAGGATTTCGCCACTCGGCGGGGAAATCCTGCCTTTCTACCCCCCTTCCTATCTCAATACCGGTCAGCCCACAGCATGGGAGAGAGCGTGACAGGAAAAGCGACGGCTATGGAGAATATACCAATAAGATTCTGCAAAGGAGCAACCAGAGGTCGCCGTCACCTACTTCCAGCCGGATGAAAAGAAAAGCGACGGCACCTATGTGACTGTTACAGGCTCCGCCAAAAAGGTAGACGGGTTTGAAAGGGTACTGATTTTACGGGATGGAATATCCATTCCTATTACGGATATTGTCGACATTCATTGAGAAAGGTTGATGAACCCATGACAGAAAAAGAGAAAATGCAGCGTCAGATGCTTTATGATGCAAATTACGATGCGGATTTATTGCAGGAGAGAATGTCCGCCAAAGAACTCTGCTATGACTTCAATCATTTACGTCCGTCGGAAACAGAAAAGCAGAAAGAGCTTATAAAGCACCTGCTAGGAAAGACCAAGGGCGCATTCTGCATTCTTGCTCCCTTTTGGTGTGATTATGGCTACAACATAGAAATCGGAGAAAATTTCTTTGCGAACCATAACACCGTGATTCTCGATGGAGGAAAGGTTGTCTTTGGAAACAACGTATTCATAGCTCCCAACTGCGGATTTTATACGGCAGGCCACCCCATTGATACAGAACGGCGCAACCGTGGGTTGGAATACGCCTATCCCATCACAGTCGGCGATAATGTTTGGCTTGGAGCAGGGGTACAGGTCATGCCCGGCGTCACCATCGGAAGCAATGTGGTAATCGGCAGTGGCAGCATTGTGGTCAAGGACATACCAGACAATTCCGTGGCGGTCGGCAATCCTTGCAAGGTTGTCCGTGGAATTACTGAGGAAGATAAGCGGACTTGCTGGGATAGGGTTCCTATTTCATATTTATGACGATAAGTCCCACTATACAGATGGATACGCCTATAATTTTGTTCCAGGACAGTGCCTCGCTGTACATCCAGTAACCAACAAACAGCAGGGCAACCGCAAGGACAGCACTTTGCACAATGAATCCTGTGCTGACCTGCCATCCTGCCTTGTATGCATAAATCCAACCAGCCTCCAGCCCCACGATGACCACTCCAAGCACGACTGGAGCCCAGTTCAGTTTCCCATATTCCCGAAAGAAATTCACTTCGTCCGAAAGAACTGCATACAATATGCCTGACATGAGAGCTGCCATCAGATAGGTGATGGTCAGAGACGCTAGAGGATTTATCTCCTTCGGTACAGATTTGGCGCATATTTGATAAACAATATTTGAGAATATCACCAGTGCAATAGGCCAAATATAGGAAAACATATCAGCAAACCTCCATCATTTCCCCTGAAGAACATTTCCTTTCTACTCGACAGGATTCTTGGTACCATGTGCATTGCTTTCTCTCCTGCTTACATATTCTCCCCCTGCCCCTTCCTCTCCTGCCGACAGACAAAAATAGCGCAAAGCCGAAAAGCCCTGCGCCCTACACTCAATACTTCACACTCGATTTGAAGGAAAGGCTGTCGCTGGCAGCAATCTCCATCTCCGCGCCGGTCTGCGGATTGCGACCCTTGCGGGCATCGCGGTGCTGCTTCTTGAAGGTGCCGAATCCCATCAGACGGACTTCCGCACCATCCTTCACGCATACAAGAATCTTTTCATGAAAATCCTCCATAAATTGAATCAAGCTTCAAATACTGGGACATCTTTTCCCAACATATGCGATAACACCCTTACCACCTCTATGTGGTCATGAGGGTCAACCAGACCGGAAATAGCTACAACTCCTACCATTCCCCTGCCTTCAACTTGAATGGGAAAACCGCCACAGGCGAATGCCTTGGTTTCGTCTTTTTCAAACTCCTGCCACATCCCTGATGCTTCATGCTGAAGCATTACATAGTAGCTGCTGTGGCCTGTAGCCTTCACCATCTGGCATTTCTTCTCCGCCCATCCATAGTGCCATTCCTCCTTGCCCTGCATGGTATATTGAAAAACGAGAACATCTCCCAAGTAGATACGAATGGCTACGGGGCGCTCGCTTTCCTTCACCTGCTCAGCCAGTCTCATGCCAAGGAGCAGGGCATCGTGGTTATCAAAAGCATCGAACACCAAGACCTGCTCCTGATGCTCGATGATGCTTAATGTCTGCTGCACATCCATACACTGCCTCCTCACTCATGGATCTCCAACGGCAGACCGTCCGGATCGCGGAAGAATGTCATTTTCTCCCCCGTGAAATCGTCGGTACGGATCGGCTCAGTCTCTATGCCAAGACGATGAAGTTCCTGCACGGTTTCCTCCACAGACTCCACCCGAAAGGCCAGATGCCGAAGCCCTGCTGTTTCCGGCTGAGGATACTGTGGCCGGGGCGGAGCGTCCGGCTTGATGAAAAGCTCCAGTTCACAGCCGTCCAGTTCCAAATCAATCTTCCAATCCCTGCGCTCCGGACGATGATTCTCCCGTATTACGCGGAAACCCAGAATGTCCACATAGAAATGACATGACTCTTCATAGTCGCTGCCGATGATGGCAATATGATGCACCTTGGTGAGATTCATGACCTTCTTCCCTGCCTTTCTGAAGGTTTATGCCTGTTCCCCGTCACAGGGGAACACAATGCCCACCTGCCTGCGGGCTTCCTCGGCGGTTTCCAGCACTGCTACGGAGGTCTCCAGTCCCTGCTTCACGCGTTCATAATCTCCCGCATGGAAAATCCTCGCAAATTCCTGGAACTCATGCACCATGCGATGACTGTACTTATTGAGTTCAGAATGCGTAGTCACGCCGCTGCCACGAATGTTCATCTCAAAGGAACGCAGTTCGTTGGGCGTGTCCGTTACTTTGATGTAGCCCTTCTCGCCTTGAATTGTGGCATAACCGGGACTTTCTGAATCTTTTGCTCCGATGGCCATTGCAAAGAAATCAGGATATTTCATCGTGACCGTTCCGCTGGTGTCGATGCCGTTGAAGCCGAGGTTGGCCGTGTAAGTGATAGACTCCGGCGCACCGAACAGACCGATGATGAGATTCAGGTTGTAGATGTTGATGTCATACAGAGCACCACCGCCACGCTGCGGGTCAAAGGCCGGGAGCACCTCGCCCTGAAGATACTTGTCATAGCGGCTGGAATACTGGGAATAGTTGGCAACCACAGCCTTGATTTTGCCCAGTTTCGGCAGAGCTTCCTTGATGGCTGCAAAGTTCGGCAGATAGTGCAGCGTCACCGCCTCAAACACATACCAGTGGTTGGCAAGAACCAGATCCCTGAGTTCCCGGACTTCTCTGGCTGCCGAAGCAAAGGGTTTTTCCACGATGACATTCTTCCCGGCGAGGAGCGCTTTCTTCGTATACTCGTAATGAACGCTGTTGATCAGCCCAACATAGACAAAATCAAGCTCCGGATCAGCCAGCAGTTCGTCATAATCCGTATAAACCTTGGGAATGGAGTAGGATGCCGCCAGCTTTTCCGCTTCCTCCCTGCTGGAAGGACGGGCAAATATGGCCGCCACCTCTACCTCCGGCACTTCCTTCAATGCGGGCAATGCTCCTTCCTTCACAATGAAGCCTGTTCCCAGAATCGCTAATTTCATCTTCCTCATCCTTTCCTCTGATTCCGCAGAATCTGTATTTGCTGAATACAATATAGCATCCCCCATCCAGCCGTTCAATACCATGCGGCCATAAAGGAAGAAAGGTTCAGGATTCCAGCCAAAAAGCCGCAAAATCCTGAACCTTTCTTCCTTTTTACTTTGTTCGATACAGAATAGCAAAGATGCAGTTCAAAAGATAGAAGATAGCAGTCTGTGAATAAAATGTCGCCATTTTCTTGTCGTAATAATGTTCCCGATCCGGAAAGGTCAGCACCATCTGGAATCCTGTCACATCTTTCGCTGCCGTAATCAGTACCGTCCGGACATTCCGTCGTTTCATCTGGAGAAGCTGTGCCGCGGAGGGAATGCTCTTGCCGGAATATGATACGCATAAAAAGAAATCACCCTTTTCCATGATCCTTATCCTAGTGTCCCGCCTCGTTCATATCCATAATAATTGCCCGATATGCAGTCATCTGCGTTGTCATCGTCAGTTGGCGTAGCCACCGCTACGCCGCCCTCCAATTATTTTTATGTTTCTGAACGAGGTGGGACACTAGCATTGATCTCCTTGTGTTCATCTGCATCCATGGCCCGGATGCCAAGCTTCATCAAGCGGTTGGCAAATCCTTGGACGGTCAGGAGCGTATCACCGGCCGCATAATAGTAAACATGAGGTGCCTCCCGCATCCATGCCGCAATCCTTCCCAAAGCAGGAGCCAAGGACAGTCCCTTCATTGTCTGGAGGGTCTCGCCCATCAGATCAGAGATGGCTCCTGTGATATCATCGATACTGTCGCCTTCCCCAAGAGGGAAATCCATGTCGACAGATTTTCCCTCCTGCCTTTGCCTCTCCGATTCTTTGATGATCTGTAGCCTGAGCTCACGATATCCCCTCACTTCCAATTTCTTGCATAACCTCATGATGCTGGCATTGGATGTGAAGGTATCCTGTGTCACCTTGGAAATTGTAAGGTTTGACATCTCGTCCTTGTGTTCCAGAAGATATCGGACGATATTCTTTTCGGATTCCGTAAAATTTTCCTGTCTGGAAAGCTTTGATAGAATAGACATGATTGACTCCCACCTTATGCTATATGTATATCTATTGCGGACTGCGCCCGAATTCCGGTCTTCTCGCAAAGAGTGCTCCGCCCCCGGCTAACATGCCCAATGTCCCGATGCCTCCCAAGATAAATGTTCTTCGGTTCATAATCTCCAAAACCTCATCATCTTTTCCCATCGATTGACAGCCTGTCATCAATCGATGGAAACCAGTTCGTATTCACGACTGCCCATCCCCAGTTCCTCCATAGCGGAAAGCTGGCGCAGTCCTTCGCGGCTTTCGATGCGTTCGATGAGGTCATCCTTCCTGCTGTCTGCGAATCCATAGACCATATCAATTGATGCCTGGTCAACAGCCAAAATATCTGTGGATGCAAGCATCCCGAGGTCTGGAATGACTGGTTCGACAGCAGATGTTCCGACACAATCACAGTCCACGGACATGCGCCGGAGAACATTCAGGAACGTGATCTGCCTGCCAAAATGGTCGCAGATAGCCTTGCCGCTATCTGCCATGAGCTCCATGAAGAGGCCACCCGTGACCCAGCTGCCATAATCCTCAATCCCATGAACCTGTCGTTTTCCCTTCTTGCCGGAAGCGCAACCAATAGCGATGTTCTTGAGTGAGCCTCCGAATCCACCCATAGTGTGTCCTTTGAAATGGGTAAGGACAACCAGCGAATCATAATCGGCAAGATGTGCGCCCATGGCCACCTCCTTTAGATGCAAGCCACCGTTCACGGGGAAATTCACATCTCCATTGGCATCAATGATATCCACGGGGCAGAAATCCCATCCATTGATTTTCAGCGTTTCCCGATGCCTCTCTGTGGTGGAGCGGGCACCGCCGTAGGCCACATTCGCCTCGATGATGGTGGAATCCGGTATCTGTGCCTGAAAAGAGCGCACCATGTCACGAGGCAGAATGTTGGGACCATGAGGCTCCCCCGTGTGAAGCTTGATGGCCACTTTCCCGCGAATACCTTCATTCACCTGCTGATAGAGCCGGATCAGATGCTCGGCATCTATCTGCTTCGTGAAATAGACTTTGGCTTTTCCGGTTGCCGCTCCTTTCCCGGCATCCACCTCCATAGCTTTTGCCTTGGCATCGTTGCTTGCCTGTTCCTTGCCGCACCCGCCAGCCAGTCCTGCAATTCCTGTCAAGCTTGCCCCGAACGCCATGGCTCCTGCCATTTTCACAAAATGGCGCCTCGTCATGTTTGCCATGTCCCTGCCTCCTATCGAATGTGTCCCCATTCCTGCTCCAATTCCCGCAACTGGTTTCTGGATGGCGGCACTTGCTGGTTGTATAGCACAACGATCTCATAATACTTGTGCATGACCATATCTCGTTCTTCCGTCACACGCATATATTCCCTGCCCAATATTCCCATGCCTATGACAAGCAGAATAATGATGATATTTTTCATTCTCTTCACTGCCACGAACATCAGAGTTTCCCGTATTCAGCTTCGTCCACCGGCTCGCACCACTCGGTAGAAGTCTCTTCCCCCGGCACCTCAATCGCCAGATGCTGGAATGCCGAGGCTTTCGCCGCACCATGCCAATGCTTCACGCCTGCAGGAATATTCACTACATCCCCTGCCTTCAATGCCAGTGCCGACTTGCCCCATTCCTGATACCAGCCACGCCCTGCCGTCACCAGAAGAATTTGCCCGCCACCTTTAGCCGCATGATGGATATGCCAGTGATTGCGGCATCCCGGCCCAAAGGTCACATTGCCGATGATGACCTGCTCCAGTGACAGCATATTGAGGTAGCTCTTACCATCAAAATACTGGGCGTATTTCGTGTTCTCCGGTCCAACAGTAAAAACGCTGGATTTATCAAGTTCATCCAGATTAAAATACTGGTATGCCTTGAGGGTATCCGTGATTTCCTTGAGGAAGGGCAGCTCCAGAAGTTCTTCCGTCGGCGTGGTCGCAAGTTCCCTGTTCTGCTCCTCGGAAAGAGCACCCAGCCGATGGCCGGACTGGGAGGAGACAATCACGCCAGAGCCTCCCTCGGCAATGACCTTGCCAAACTCCTCCAAAAGCACCGCCGTGCCATAGAGATCCACCTTGAGGATGGCAGAGACAGGGGCCTGGGACGGCGAAACTCCCGCCGCATTGATGAGGTTCGTGATATTGCCAATGCCCTGGGCGTACTCGATGAGCTTCAAGATAGATTCCCGCGAAGAAATCCACGGGTTTAGTGCTGACCTCAAAGCCCGCATCCTCCAAAACCTTGGCCGCAGCATCGACGTTTTCCTGTTTGAGGTCGCCCAGTACAACGTGCTTTCCGGCACCTACACGACGGGCAATGGCTTGCCCGATGGAACCGGAGCCTACCAAAACCACAACATCTTTTCTCTTGGCATTCATCTTCGTGTCCTCCAGATTATGATAATTTGATAAGCATAATATACTCTTTTTCGACACCTGGTTCTGTTCGCCGTCTTCCCTTGTTCAAGTCAAGGAACTCGGCTTCGATGTCATCGCCATGATCAAAAAGTCTGAAAGCAGTCATTTTCTTCATAACGGACGCATGAAGAGTGTACTGGCTATCTTTCGTCAGTCTAAAAAACGCCCTGGCTGCTCAAAGTATCTGCTTTCTGTCGAGGCCGCAGTGGTAAAAGACGGAAAAACTCTGCCAGTCAAACTTGTTTTCGTAAGGAACAGAAGCAACCCTAAGGATTATCTTGTCTTAGTATCCACAGATACCAGTTTGTCCGAGGAGGAAATTATCCAGACTTACGGAAAACGCTGGAATATCGAGGTTTTCTTCAAGATGTGCAAATCCTTCCTGAAACTTGGAAAAGAAAGCCACTCTCTGTCTTATGATGCGATGACATCACATGTATCCATTGTATTTGCAAGGTATATGATGCTGTCATTAGAGCAGCGGCGGAACGTCGATAAAAGAAGCATAGGCGAGCTGTTCTTTCTTGCCTATGACGAATTGCAGGACCTGCGTTATCTCGATGCCTTAGTGCTGCTCTTAAAAGAACTTATCGCTACAGTAAAGGAAAAAACGATTTTCATGGAAAAGGAGCTGGACAGAATACTCGATTTGTTCTTGGAAAATCTGCCGAATCTGTGGAACAAGTGTTTGAAACGCTGCGCATAAGGCAGGCTTTCCAGAAGTCACGGCTCTAAGCCACACATAGATGCTGGCCTATTTGGGGTATGCGAAGTTCGAGTTACTAAAACATTCTTGCTCATACGCTCTCCTTCATACACAATCACTTCTGAAAACTCACTACTGCTTTACCCGGCCCCAATGCTTCGGCCAAGCCTTGGGGATTATCGATATGCCCCAACCTGGTATAGCGATACTGACTGGGGAAGTCCTTGTAGAATATCACCACATAATGACCGGCAAAGAGCATGATGTCCCCGGCATGAATCTGACCTATATCTTCGTCAGCGGCTGGAAAGCTTTCTGCAAACTGGTAATACTTTTCGTTGCCATTCAGCTCTTCCATCTCCAAAATCATGGGGGATTTTGCCATAAGCTGCCTGACAGCCGGATTATCTTCCAAAACCGCCGTATACTCCTGCTGAGAAATATTCAGCTTTATCGTTACAGCCGATGCATTTTTCTGTTCTGCCCGGCTGCTTTCCGCACCGCAGCCGGATACACAAAGCACTGCCACCAATGCAGCTATAAACCAAAGCTTGCCCAATGTCTTTCCCCCTTTTCTTACTCTAACACCTGGAGCGAACTCCAAGTCAAGAACTGTTTATCAAGCTTTTTCAGCCTGCACACGCATACGGACCGCACTGTTCATCATAAAGTACTGCCCCCAGACAACCAGAGCCGCTGCACCGCAAAGTATAAGACCAGCCATAACTACAAATTCCATTCCCCAGCCTTCAATAATCCAGCCGCCAACCGTTGTCCCCAAAACGCAGCCAATATTGGCCGCAGTCAGAAAAAGCCCGTTGGCAAAATCCGGGGCCTCAGGAGCGGCTTTTACTATCCAAAACTGATTGATATTGGCGTTGATGCCACCCAAAATCCCCCACAGAATTATCATAGCTCCCATAAAGGGCCAAGCACTGCCACCGGCCAGCATAACTCCATACAGCATAGCCGTAACCAAGGGAAAAGCCTTAACCACAGGCAAGGGACGTATGGTCAGCAGGTTTCCCGCCAACACGCTGCCCAGGATATTGCACGCACCATAGGCAAAAAGCAAAATACTGACAAGGGCAGGAGCAACGCCGGAGACCACGGACAGGAAATCCGCCAGATAATTGAACACGCCGAAAATCGAGCCGTTCAAAAATATTACGGACACAATGGAAGCCCACAAAGCAGGTTTTTTCAGCACAGAAATCTGGCTGCCATAACTCATGCGAGACTGTGTAGGCATGGAGGGCACCAGCCATAAAGTGGCCAAGAGCACCAGCAAGGTTGCCATGGCAAAGAAAGCCATGGAAGCAGAGAGGGATATCTGCTCTGCCAAAAAGTTGCTTATCGGCACACCTGCCACCATGCCAGCAGACACCCCTACATTGATTTTGGCCACGGCCTTCGGCTCTTCACCGGGCTGTGCCAATGTTGCCGCCACCGAGAACGCCATAGCACAATACACGGGGTGGAAAAAAGCAGGAATGACCCTCACTGCCAGCAGCACATAAAAGTCCTCTGCAAAAATTGCCACCGCATTGCACAAGGTAAAGAGCCCCAGAATAAATACCATAACATATTTGCGGTTAAACCTGGACATGACAAGAGGCATGGTGGGTCCTGCCACCGCCACTCCCAAAGCAAACAGGCTGATAAGCCAGCCTGCCTGTACAATGGTCACATTGTAATCTTCGGCAATGTAAGGCAAAATTCCTATAAAGCCCATTTCCGTATTCAGGATACCAAACACCCCAGCTGCCAGAATAAACAACAGTACATTCTTGCGTTCCAAAACATTACCCCCAGTTTGCAAAAGCCTTCCCCGCAGGGAAGGCTCAGCCAAAGCTTATTTCAGGTTCTTGTCAAAGAAGGTCGCGAGACGGTCAAAGGGAATCTTGTCCTTGTTGTCATAAAGGTCTATATGCGAAGCACCGGGCACGATGACCAGTTCCTTGTTATTTCCCTGAAGCTTCTTGAAGGCATCTTCGCCGAAATAGCGGGAATGGGCATTTTCACCGTGAAGCACCATGACGGCATTCTGTATCTCATTGCTATAGGCCAAAAGGGGCATAGTCATAAAGGAAAGTGCCGAGGTCTGGTTCCAGCCACCATTGGAATTCAAAGAGCGGGGATGATAGCCACGCTCGGTCTTGTAGTAGGTGTAATAGTCCTTTACGAACCAGGGAGCATCCTCTGGCAACTGGTCCGGCACCCCGCCAGCATTCTTATAAAAGCCATTCCTATAATCTTCCGTACGCTGCTTATTGAGTGCCTGACGGTTGGCATAGCGTTCTCTGGCAAGAGTCCCGGCATCCTTGTCATTGTCAAAATAGCCATTGGCCGTAACCCGGCTCATATCGTACATAGTAGAAGCTACTGTAGCTTTGATGCGGGTATCCATGGCCGCTGCATTGATAGCCATGCCACCCCAGCCGCAGATGCCGATGATGCCAATGCGTTCCGGGTCAACATTATCCTGAGTGGAAAGGAAATCCACAGCCGCCGAAAAGTCTTCCGTATTGATATCAGGCGATGCCACAAACCGGGGCTGGCCGCCGCTTTCGCCAGTAAAAGACGGGTCAAAGGCAATGGTCAGGAAACCACGCTCCGCCATTTCCTGGGCATAGAGGCCGGAGGACTGCTCTTTCACGGCACCGAAGGGGCCGCTTACCGCCAGGGCAGGCAACTTGCCTGAAGCATTCTTGGGCACATACATATCCGCCGCCAGGGTAATGCCATAACGGTTTACAAAAGTCACTTTCTTATGGTCAACCTTGTCACTCTTGGCAAAGACCTTGTCCCATTTATTCGTAAGGTTCAGCTTCTCTGCCTTAATTGCACGGTCTCCCTGCTTTTCTGCACTCTGCATTACATTTTTATCCTGTACAGCCGCCTCAGCATTCATGCCCATCGTCATCACTCCAGCACACAACATAGAAGCAATCATTATTTTCAAAGACTTTCTCATATCTTGAATCCTCCTTGCTCGATTCACTCTTGCTTGATGATTTGAGTATAGCAAACAGATTCTTCTAATACCAATACCTATATCAAATATCAATCTATGCTTTACAGTAATATATATACAGCCTTATAATAACCCTAAAGAGCTTTGCAGGAGGAGGAACGACTATGGAACTGCGGGTTTTGAATTACTTTCTTACAGTGGTCAGGGAAGGCAACTTTTCCCGGGCAGCGGAAAAGCTGCACCTGTCCCAGCCGACCCTTTCCCGTCAGATAAAGGATATGGAAGAGGAATATGGCAAGACGCTGCTTATCCGGGAGCCACGCCGAATTCTGCTTACAGATGACGGCGAACTCTTACGCCGACGGGCAAAGGAAATTCTCTCTCTGGTGGAAAAAACCGAAGGAGAGCTTTTGAGCAGCCACCGGTCCATTTCCGGGGATATCCGCATTGGTGCTGGGGAATCGGTAAACTTCGGCCTGGTCATGCAGGTGGCCAAGGAAATTCGCAACACCTATCCTGACATCCGCTTCCATATCATCAGCGGCGATGGGGAAACCACCATGTACCGCCTTAACCGGGGGCTCATCGACTTTGGTTATGTTTACGGTGACCTCGACCCCACCAAATACAGCCAGCTTGCCCTGCCCGCCCAGGACCGTTGGGTGGTACTCATGAACAATCAGGACGAGCTTGCTCAAAAGGAATCCATTACACCTGCCGACCTGCATAACCAGCCTTTACTGCTGTCCCGACAAACCCTCTCCCCCAGCACCCACGGCGACGAGCTCCTTAGATGGCTGGGCAAGCCGCTGGAGGAACTCAATATTGCCGGTTCCTACACCCTGCTTTACAATGCATCCTTAATGGTACGGGAAGGGTTAGGCTATGCTTTGGCTTTTGATAACATCATCAATACAAAAGGGAGCGACATATGCTGTCGCCCCTTAAAGCCAGATATTTTCTCTACACCTCATATTGCCTGGAAAAAGAACCAGGTATTTTCCAAAGCCTCCCAAGTGTTTTTGGATGCTTTGATGGAAAGATTTTGCAAAGGATAGCCTTCGCCGACCAGCCACATGAATCATCATTCGCCCCCGCCTCAAGGCTGCAGCGGTCCATAGTAGAAGGATGCTGTGGCTCCGCCGTCCACCAGGAAGGTAGCCCCGGTGATAAACTGGGCATGCTCGCTCATCAGAAGCTCTGCCACATCGGCTACCTCATCGGCCGTGCCCGGACGGCCTGCGGGGCATTTGGCAAACATATTCTTATAGAAGTCACCGCGAGGACCGTTAAACTCGTCAATGGCCAGGGGCGTGACGATGATGCCTGGGGCAATGTCGTTGATTCTCGCTCCACGCTCGCCCCAGCGTACGGCCTCGTACATGGTACGCTTCTCGTTGCACCGCTTGGCCAGCTGATAGGCATGGAGAGTGTCGCGGATTTTATCCGGCTGGAGGAAATCAAGGCTCAAAAGCTCCTCAGTTGGGGTCATGGCCAAGGCTCTGTCCTGTTCCGGGGTAAGAGCAGGCATGCGGTGACCGGACTGGCTGGAAATAACTACGCCGGTGCCGCCTTTAGCGATAACCTTGCCCACCTCCTCCATCAGCACCGCCGTGCCGTAGAGGTCAACTTTCAGAATCACTTCAATGGGGGCCTGGGAAGGAGATACCCCAGCCCCGCAGACCATGGCTTTCACCTCACCATAGGAGACAGCTTTCTGCACCATGGCCTGAATAGATGCCCGGTCTGCCATATCCATGGCAAAGGTCTCCACATCAAAGCCGGCCTTGTTCATAACATCGGCAATGGCTGCAGCATTGTCCTGATTCTTGTCACCCAGAATTATCTTCTTGCCCCGTCCCATACGGCGGGCAATGGCCAGGGAAATCTGCCCGGCACCGGTTACTATCATTACTTCTTTATCCATGTTCTGCCACCTCATACATTATTTCTTGTATCCTAAGGATTCCAGCCACTTGTCTACCTTGGGACGGACTGTATCCGGCTGTTCCTGTACACGCTTTCCTTCCAGGCCCAGACCTTCCTTCAATGTTGCCCCTTTGGCAAACCTGGGAATATCACTTTCCCGGCCCGTCAGCACATCTCCTGCCGAAGTGCAGAAGGGAATGACGGTTTTGTCTGCCCAGTCATAGCTTTCCATAAAGGTATAGACTGCCATGGGCATGTCACTCCACCAGATGGGGTAACCTAGGAACACCGTGTCATAATCCTGCCAGTTGGGCACCTTGCCGGAAAGTTCCGGCCGGGCGTTGTCCTCCCGTTCTTTGGCAGCCACCTCAGTGCATTCCCGATAATCTTCCGGGTAGGATTTCACCGTCTTGATTTCAAAGGTGTCTGCCCCGGTGGTCTCGGCTATCATGTCAGCCATGACATGGGTATTGCCCTTTTTGATATAGCCAACCTGGTAGTTGTCGCCAGTTCGGGAGAAATAGGCCACCAGCACTTTGCCCTTGCCCGCAGGCTGCTGCTTGGGAGCAGATGACTTTTCACTAGCAGAAACTGCTGTCTTTGTATCGGCAGCAGGCTTTTGGGCATTGTCACTGCCACAAGCCGTCAGCAGCATAGTCCCCAGTATCAGCAAAGCCAACAGGAGTATCTTCTTCATTGTCATGCTCCTTTCCCCTGACGCATCTCTTCAAAAACATTCATTTTCGCAATTTCCTCCATAGATTTCAGATGCTGGCCTTGGCCCAGGCAGTAACCTCGGCTTCAGATTCGGCAGCTTCAGCCCCATGGATGGGCAGGCCTTTTTTCAGCACAGCTTCCGGGCAGGTCTTCTTTATATCCCTCTCGCTGCCTCCCATGCCGCTGCCCTCGTGGGTGCAGAAGGGAATAATGGTCTTGCCGCTCAAATCATAGTTGTCCAGGAAGGTGTAGCAGGCCATGGGCATGGTGCCCCACCAGTTGGGATAGCCCAGGAAAATGGTATCATAGCCGTCCAGGCTGTCCGGATATTCCTTCAATTCCGGCCTTGCCTTGACCCTCAGCTCCTCCTTGGCTTCTTCCGTGCACCTGGTATAGTCAACGGCATACTCCTTGACCGTCTGAATCTCAAACAAATCACCGCCTACAGCCTGCTGGATGAACTCTGCCACCCGTTCCGTATTGCCCTTGGCCAGGTTCTTGATGCTGCCGTTTACGTAGTTCTGGCCCTTGCGGGAATAATAAGCAATCAGGATATTTGCCATTTCATATTCTCCTTTCCATCGTTCGCTTACACCATTATTTTATGGCACATTTCTGGCCACATCAATTCGAATTTCCGTTCCGTTCCATTAGCTGAGCTTATGGTTATTTCCTCTGCTTCTCAGAACAAACCTATCTTGATATGGGGGACGTAGGGAGCTTCCAGAGCCTTGATTTCATCCTCATCCAGCTTCATGTCCAAAGCAGCTACTGCTTCTTCCACATGCTGCACGCTGGTAGTCCCCACAATAGGTGCGGTGATATAGGGCTTGGAAAGCATCCAGGCCAGGGATTCCTGAGCCATGGTGCGGCCATGGGCCTTAGCGACTTTCTCTAAATTGTCAACGACCACCTTGTCCACATCATTTGTAGTATTCCAAACCATTGGCGATACATCATCAATCTTATTCCTCTCTGTCACCGTTCCCCAAGGATGGGCACAACGGCCGCCAGCCAAGGGGCTCCAGGGTACTACTGCCATCTTCCTGTCCTGGCAAAGGGGCATAATCTCTCTTTCCTCCTCACGATAGATGAGATTGTACTGGGGCTGCAGGGATACGAACTTTGTCCAGCCATGCTTTTCTGCGATATTCTGCATACGCTCCAGCTGCCAGGCAAAAATGGTGGAAGCACCGATATAGCGGGCCTTGCCGCTCTTTACCACATCATGCAGGGCTTCCATGGTTTCTTCCATGGGAGTGTTTGCATCCAGACGGTGAATCTGGTAAACATCCACATAATCAAGTCCCAGCCGCCGCAGGCTGTGGTCGATTTCGGCCATGACATTCTTGCGGGAAGTGCCGCCGCCATTGGGACGGCCGGGACGCATCTCAAAATTGACCTTGGTGGCCACCACAATCTCATCCCGGTTCAAGCCGAAATCCTTGATGTAACGACCCGTGATTTCCTCACTGCTGCCCATCTGGTAAACATTGGCGGTATCAAAGTAATTTATCCCTAAGTCAATGGCCTTCTTGAAAATTTCCTTGCCTTCTTCATAGTCCTTAGCCCAAGGGAATACGCCATTTTCCTTGCCAGGCTTGCCAAAGCTCATCATGCCCAGGCAGATGCGGGAAACGTCCATACCAGTGTTGCCAAACTTTACATATTCCATGATTTTACGCTCCTTTTCAATAGAAAAATCTTTAATCGCTGACTTCTGTGTTCCTTATGCTTTTATTATACGTTTCCATAAGATTAAAAGTCCAATCGTTATATTGTATTACCAATAGAATATTTCTATTAGTAATACCACAAGCATAACAAGCCGGTCAGTCGATTATCTTTCATACAGAAAGATTTCAACTGACCGGTTAACACCTCTCATGCAAAGGTCTTCGCTTTTCCATTCGATAATCCTCTCTCCCAAGAATATTACTTCAAGGATTTGAAGGCTTTATCGTCCACCGGCTCCAGCCATTCCGTGGTTATGCCTTCCCCCTGCTGCATCAGGGCAACATGCTGGAAGCTCACTCCCGGGGCTGCTCCATGCCAATGTTTTACTCCGGCAGGAATCGTAGCCGTCATGCCAGGCAGGAGTTCCACCGGCTTCTCACCCCAAATCTGATAATAGCCTCGTCCAGATTCGGCTACCAGCACCTGACAGCTGCCATGATGGATGTGCCAAAAAGTATGGGCACCATGGGCAAAGGTTACATTATAAACAGGCAGATTCTTATCCGTGGAAAGATTAGCCAGATAACTTTGCCCGGTAAAGAATTTCGCATAACCATCATTAGGAGCACCAATAGGCTGCACCGCTCCCCCCATTTGCGTAAGCTCGGTAGTGATGGAAGTAGCTTCTGCCGGGTCGGCGGTTGATGCCGCTGCCGTATTGGCCAATAACGCCATACCCATGACCGTACCCATAAACAGACGGCCAAACTTGGAAATATTTTTTCTGCTCATTGTTTCCCCTCCATCAGTCATGTACTTTCAGATTGTGCAGGGCATGCACCAGCTCAGGATTATTGAGGTCAGCCAGGCTGTGCTGTCCGTCCATCCGGGCAATGTCTGCCATATCCTCATCGTCCAGCTTGAAATCCCATACAGCAAAGTTTTCTTCCATACGGTTCTTATGCACGGACTTCGGGATGGCCACTATGCCACGCTCCATATTCCAACGCAGGATTACCTGAGCAGGACTCTTGCCATACTTCCTGCCTATCTTCACCAGATTTTCCTGCTGGAAAATATTATTCATGCCTTCCGCAAAGGGTGCCCAGGCTTCAAGCTGGATGCCTTCCTTGTCAGCCATGGCCTTCATTTCCTTTTGCTGATGGAAGGGGTGCACCTCTATCTGATTGACTGCCGGGCGAACATCCACATGATACAGGAAATCCGTCAGCCGTGCCCTATCAAAATTGCATATGCCGATGGCCCTAATCCGGCCTTCCTTGTAAAGCTCGGCCAATGCCCGCCAAGCCCCATAATAATCACCAAAGGGATGATGGACAAGGTAGAGGTCAAGATAATCTGTCTGCAACTTGGCCAAAGAATCCTCAAAACCTCTTCTGGCCCCTTCATAGCTTGCATCCTGAATCCAAAGTTTCGTCGTAAGGAAAATATCCTCCCGCTTTACCCCGCTTTTCTTGATGCCACGCCCCACTGCCTCTTCATTGTAGTAGGCAGCAGCCGTATCTATCAGGCGGTAGCCGCTGGCAATAGCTTCAGCCACACAGTCCTCGCACTCGGCAGCATCATTCATCTGGAAAACACCATAGCCCAGCTTTGGCATTTTCACACCGTTGTTCAAAGTTACGTATTCCATAAAGAAGTCTCTCTTTCCCAATCATTCACGCACAAAATTCGTAAACACCGGCTCTTCACGGGCAGGAAGGGGGATTCCGGCCTTATTGGCCGCTTCTCGGCATTTCAGGAAGTAGGCCATGTTATGGCCCAGGACACGCATATTGCACAAGCCTTCGCCATCTTCCTCCACTTCCCTTGCATCCATGCCATGCACCATATTCCAATAACGGGTGGAAATGACCGGCATTTCCTGTACCGTGAAATATTTATTAAGCTGGGAAAACACCGTAGTGGTGCCAGCACGGCGGCCGGACACGACAGCTGCTGCCGGTTTCAGATAAAAAGCCTTGTTCTGGTTGCCGATAAATTCCGAGAAGAAAAGCCTGTTCATAAAACCCACCAGATTGCCGCTGACTCCCGCATAATGCACTGGGGAGCCGAACACAAAACCATCTGCTTTGTAAGCCTTTTGACGGAACTCATTTACGGCATCATTTATAACACATTCTTTTTTCTTTTCACATTGGAAGCAGCCCATGCAGCCTCCCACTGGTTTGACCCCCATCCAGAAAATTTCCGTTTCTATACCTTCCTGGGCCAAAACCTGTGCCACTTCTTCCAGGGCACGGTTCGTGCAGCCCTTTTGATGGGGACTGCCATTGACCAATAATACCTTCATAGCCTGCCGTTCCCCTTTCTTACTTGTCCAAACCCTTTTCGTGGAGCCAGTCAAGTGCCAGCTTCATGATTTCCTCGTTATTTTTCTCCTGCATGAGGAAGTGGGAATTGCCCTTGATGCCAATATCCGGCAAATGAACCAGGGTTGCATCGCCACCGTGGCGGTTAATGGCATCCACGAACTGCTTGGCCATTGCATACTCTGTGCCCCATTTATCCTCGCCGACATTTTCCGAGCCCACCTGGATATAGTCACCATAATAGAGGACGATGGGCATCTTCGTGAGCTTCAGGAAATCTCCCATGGGCACTCCCATAGCCGAAGCAGACAGGGCCTTGAATCTTGCATCGGTGATTTTCGGCATTTCCGTTTCCGGGAAAACAAAGGGCGTACCACCCGGCTCATAAGCAACAATAGCCTTTACCTTATCCGTGCGGATGGCAGTACGCCAGCCAATGGTGCCACCCATGGAATGAGTGACCAGCACAGCACCGTCCTGCTGCTTATTCACCAGCTTAGCGAGCACATCTGCGTTGAGGTCGTTATCCAAGGGGCCGGAGCCAATCGTCCAGCTCTGCTCAAATGCCTGATAGTTATCTTCGCCTGCTGGAAACTGGGCGTTGGGAACGGGATTGCCACCTTCGTCATAATGGCCGATGCGGGAAAGCACATACAGGGTCTTGTCACCGTACATGGGATTGGCTGCCCAGAGAGTATCTGGCGTTACAGCTTCCGTGGAAAGATTTGCCTCGCCGCTGCGGGGCTGGTCAACGAGATATACAGAGTAACCAGCCCGGACAAACATGGTATTGAAGCCTTCCCGGCCATCAGGGCCGGATTCCCAGGTACGTTTTGACTGGGCACCGCCATGCTGGAAAATCAACGGCAGTTTCTTGGCCTTTACCGGCTTCTGGTACTCCACATAGGCAAAATCCCCATAAGCCCGCTGGCCATCTTCGGCTACGAAATTCTCCTGGGTGAACTTGCCCGGTTTTTCTTTATAGGTGCCGCCTACGGTAAAGGAACCCTGCTCCTCGATTACCAGCGGCTTTTTAGCTGCCTCCACTTCCGTCGGCGTTGCTGCATACATCCCCAATGACAAGGTAAGCCCCAATGCTACTGACTGCCAAACCTTCTTGCTCATCGTCTTCATAGTAAATATCCTCCTATTCTCACAGTTCTCTTCATTACGATTCACTTTGTTCTCTTGATTTATCTGTCTTAATTATATCTTCCTGTTGCATTAAAAGTCTAATCGTATTATTCTATTATCAATAGAATAATTCTATCGGTATTGTGAGGAAACAGACCATGAACACCAAACAGATTGACTGCATTTTGGAGCTTGCCCAATCCCTGAATTTCAACCGGGCTGCCGAAAATCTCTATATCTCCCAGCCCACCCTTACCTACCATATCAAAACTGTAGAGGACGAAATCGGCTTTACCCTGTTTAATCGTTCTGGCAAAGGTGCCACCCTTACCCCGGCTGGGCAGCAATTCTGCCAAACTTTACGGAGACTCCGCGGGGAAATGAAGCAGGCCATTGAACAGGGGCAAAATTTTAGCAGCCGCTATCAGGCTAACCTGACCATTGGCCTGCCCATGCGTTCCGCCATACATTTCCTGCCGGAAGCAATCGAAGCTTTTGAAAAAAGCCATGCCGGCGTATCCATAACACCAGAGTTTACCCCCCTGCACAACTATGACCGCTTCCTTCGGGGGGAACAGGATATGATATTCGCCCGTGAAGAAGATATGAAGCGTATCCCAGACCTAAAGATTCATCCCCTATTCAAAAGCCGCCTTTATCTGATTACCGAAAAAGCCGACCCCCTGGCACAAAAGGACCTGGTTGTCCTCGATGACCTTGCCGGGCGTCGGCTTATGGTAGGCGGCGGCTCCCAGCCGGAACTGAGAGCCGTGCAAAACCGTATTCTGTCTAAACTTCATCTGGAGCATTTCAACAGCAATGACCACCCCACTACGCTTACCAACATCGCTTCCCATAAGGGTATCTGCATTGCCCCGGGCTTCCTCAATGACCACAACGATGAATTTGCCTGGACGCCATTTGACTGCAAAGAGCAAATCTCCTGTGTCATCTGCACCCATGCCAGCGACATGCGTAGAATTCTCACGGATTTTTTGAAAATCTTAAAGGGACTTTATGATGCAAACCCGGATTTCCCGGTTTGATGCTGCCCTAACTCCTTATTTGCCAGATTCCTGCCCTTCAGCAGCCTCCTTCACACATCGCAGGGCATTCAGGCTGCGGGGATTCCCGGTAGAAGGTTTCCTCTTCCCCTTCCTGATGCTTAGGAGCGATGACAATACAGGGCGTGTTCTTCAAATCCTCCATGGAGATGGATTCCATCTGTGCCAAGGGGCTCTTCTCCGTAAGCTCGGCATAGAAATTACTCTTGGCCAGATAATAATTGACATATTTATCCGATGGCTTCCGTCTAAGGTCGCTGAACACTAGGTCAGCCTTGCGTCCCTTTAGTGCCTCATACAGTTCTTCATGGGTTCCTTTCTTCAGACGCATTACAATTTCCGGGTGCTTCTCCTGGAACTCAGCCACTGTACGCTTCAGCTCCCTGCCCTGATAATGGCGTAGATAGCCTATCGTTAGTTCCTGACTACCTCCATTGGCCAGCCGCCTGGTTTCCTCACAGAGCCTTTCATAATCGCTGACAATGACAAGGCTCTTCTTGTAGAAATGTTCCCCAGCCGGTGTCAGCGAGAAACTTCGACGCTCCCGCACCAGCAAGGCCACGCCAAGTTCCCGCTCCAGGGACTGGATTTGCTGGGAAATCGCCGACTGGGAAATATAGCATTCCTCCGCTGCCCTGGTGAAGTTGCCATACCGCACCACGGCCTGAAAATATTTCATTTGCTTAATCAAGGCTCTCTTCTCCATCTGCAATATTCTCACTTAGTCATTGAACCATGCCTACGGCAGCTCTATCGCTATATGGTTCATTATAAGAAGGAAAACATCTGCTATCAATCCGTTTTCTACGGGTAATCAATAAGCTGTGCTTATCATGAATTAGGCACTGCTTCACCAAAATCCTGTCAGCAAATTACTCTGAAAAACGCAAATAGGCGTTACCATCAAGTGACGCCTGTTTGTGCTTATTTCATTTTCTCCCACCAGGCTTCAAAGTTCTTTGAGGCAGCCTCGTTGAGATAGGCCGCCTCCCCGATTTCAGGAGTTAGCAGCTTATAGCCCCGCCCCTCACTAAAGCGGGTAAGTTCCCGATATGGTTCCTGCCAGGGATGACGGGAGAGGGCGAACTTGCCGCCGTGGGCAGGCAGGAGCATTTTTGCCCCCACATCTGAGGCTGCCTGGGCTGTTTCCACCGGCAGCATGTGGATGGCATGCCAGGCCATATTGTACTGACCGTTTTCTCCCAGCATCAGGTCAAAGCCACCAAATTTTTTGCCAATGGCCTTGAAATGCTCTCCATAGCCGCCATCGCCGGTATAATAAACCTTCCGCTGAGGTGTCACAAAGGCAAAGCCGCACCACAAGGTTGGATTGCGGTCAAGGAAGCGGCCGGAAAAATGCTGGGAGGGCAGGATATGCACAGAAAAATCCTCTGCCAGCCGGATTTCCGTATCCCAATCTTCCTCGTGAATTATTGACGTGTCAAAGCCCCAAAACTCGAAATGCTCCCCTACCCCCAAGGGGCAGACAATCTGCTTCACCTTGGGCTTCAAGGCCATAACTGTGGGATAGTCCAGATGGTCCCAATGGTCATGGGATATGGCCAGCACATCAATCTCCGGCATATCATCAGCCGTATAAACATTGCTGCCGAGAAAGGCCTTGTTGATAAAAAACACCGGCGATGCGTAATCGCTGAACACCGGGTCAATAAGAATACGCTGGCCTCCCATCTGCAAGAAGAAGCTGGAATGCCCAAGCCACACTACTGCATCCTTATCTTTGTCCAAGGCTTTCAAGTCTGTTTTTTTCGAAAGCATAGGTTCCTGGGGAGAAAGCTCGGATTTATCACCGAAAAGGAACTTGGCCGTAGCAACCAGACGGTTTTCACCGCTATCCTCGTTCATAACCTGCACCGGCACCAGATTTTGGAACTGGCCGTTTGCATAATGAGGCGAAGCCTGTATACGGGCCAGCCGTTCCCCCTGGGGCAATCGGCCAAACTCTGGACGTCTGGTAAAAGACCAGCCACCGGCAACTAACATCCCCACTGCACCGATACCTCCCATGATAAATGTCCTGCGGTTCATCATTTTAACCTGTTGTATTCGTCTTCAGCCACGGGCTCACACCATTCGCTGGAGGTATTCTCTCCCGGCACCTCAATGGCAATATGCTGGAAAGCAGAGTCCTTGGCAGCACCATGCCAGTGCTTCACATTGGCAGGAATATGCACCACATCGCCGGGCTTCAGCTCCTGGGCAGGTTTGCCCCATTCCTGATACCAGCCCCGGCCAGCAGTAACGAGGAGCATCTGCCCGCCACCTTTGTCTGCGTGGTGGATATGCCAATGGTTGCGGCAGCCCGGCTCAAAGGTTACATTGCCAATAACCACCTGCTCCATGGAAATCATATTAAGATAACTCTTGCCGTCAAAGTATTGGGCGTAGTTGACATTTTCGCCCCCTACAGGGAATATGCTGTTTTCCTTGATTGTTTCCAAATTCATACTTTCTGCTCCTTCTTTTAATTTTGACTACTTCTTTGCCACTTCCACCTGGTCGATTTCCTGCCCGTCCGGCAGGAAACACTTGATGACAATCCGCTCCTTCGTCACATCCATGGTGAGGTAATTGTCTGTCTCCGGCTGGGGAGCAACCCGCTCATCCAAGGCATGGTCTATCCAAAGGCCGGGATAACGCACGTTTCCCGCCACCCCCGTGAGAATATAGAGGGGGCCGCTGCTGTCATGCCTTGCCCCACGGATATGCCCACGGTTGCGGTAGGTATGCAGATGGGCCGTAAACACGATATCTATGCCCAATTCCTCAAAGAGGGGCATAAAGGCCTCCCCCACATCGGAAATCCCTTCCTGCCGCTCGGGACGGTTATGGATACGGTATTGCAGGACATCCTTATGAATCAGCACGATTTTCCACTTCTTGGTGCTTTGCCGGGCATCATTTCTGAGCCACTCTATCTGCTCTTCCCTGAGGCCGGGCTTGAAATCTTCCGTTTCTCCCCACTGGCTGTTCAGCACCATGAAATGCACAGGGCCATAGTCAAAGGAATAGTAATAGCGGGCAAAATCACGGCTCCCGTTTTCCGGCACAGCAAAGTATCTGAGATAGGCCTCCGGCAGACGCACCTTCCAGTTCTGGTCATATGTTTCGTGATTGCCCATGACGGGCACAAAGGGTATGCGGTTTGCAATGCCCTCCACGGCATGGAACCAGGCCTGCCATTGGGTATGGTCCTCACCATTGTCCACGATATCTCCCATATTGATGAAAAAGGCTGCATCCTTGTTACGCTTTGCAGCCTCCTGGGCCAGGTGTTCCCAATCGCTGTAATCGCTGGACTGGGAATCAGGGAAGATAAGGCATTGAAAACTTTCCTCCCCTGCCGTATGCAAAGGCTGCCACTGGCTGGCCGAGTTTTCGGAAACCAAACGGTACTCATAGGCCGTAGCCGGGGCCAGCCCTGCCAGCTTTGCCACATACTGGCAGTTCGTCACGCCGTCGTCTGTGAAGAAATCCTCACTGGCAGGGACGGCCTCTGTTTCCTCCTGCCCCTGGCGGCGATATTCCACCTGGGGGCTGTAAAGGGTACTGGCCGACTGCCACATAACGGTGCTGCCTCAGCCAAGGTCTTGGCAGCCCTGGCAGTTACGCCACTGGCGGAAAAATAAGCAACTAATGATTTGCTCATAATGGATTCGTCTCCCTTCACAACTCATAATGTGTTCAAAATGTCCTCGACAATCTGCCCGGAGGTAAGATGGTTCTCCTCTGCCAGCTTGCCGTAATCATAACGGTCATAGAACTTCTTGGGCAGACCGAAATTCAGCACTTTCATCTTGTCAGCACCATAGAAGCGGGTAATCTTTTCGCCAAAGCCGCCTTCCAGCACGCCATCTTCCAGAGTCACCACCATATCGTGGTTGTCCTTCAGCTTGCTGAGCAAATCCTCATCCAGCCCCGTGATAAAGAGCGGGTTGATTACAGTAGCATCAATGCCCTGTTCCTTCAGCTTTTCTGCCGTTTCCTCGGCCAGATTGTAGAAATTGCCGAGGCCTATAAGGGCCACATGGCTGCCCTGGCGTACTACCTCGTACTTGTTCAGCTCGTCATAAGACTTGCGGACAGGACGTCTGGAGCTTCCCACCATCATATGGGGGACCCGGATTGCCACAGGATACTTCTCCTGGGCGATAGACCAATCCAACATAGCCTGATATTCCTCCGAGGAAGTGGGGGCCAGATAAACAAGATTGGGGATATTGCTCATCAGCTGCCGAAATAGCGATAAACTTCTTATCCTCCTTGGCCAACCGCAGGAAAGTCTCTGCGGTCTGCTCGGCATAGGGGTCAACCATGGGCTCCTTCACTTCACCAGTCTCAATGTCAAAGGGCATATGCCAATGCCAGTCTTCCTTGTTCTCTTCGGCAAACTTATAGCCTTTTCCTTTTTTGGTGACGATATGCAGCACCACGGGATGGTCGATATCCTTAACCTCTTCCAAGGCGGCAATCATTGCCTCGGCATCATTGCCATCAGCCACAAAACGGTAATCAAGGCCCATGGCTTTGAACAGGTTTCGCTCCGACTTGCCGTTGGTATCCCTCAGCTCCTTGAAGCCCTTATACATGCCGCCATGAACCTCAGCAATGCTTTGGTCATTGTCATTGAAGAGGATAATCAGGTTGGACTTCATTTCCCCGGCAGTATCCAGCCCTTCCAATGCCTCGCCACCACTCATGGAGCCGTCGCCGATAATGGCCACAATGTTCTCCTTGTCCCCCTTCAAATCTCTTGCCTTGGCCAGACCCGTAGCCAGGCTGATGGAGGTGGAGGTGTGCCCCACATTGAACATGTCGTGCGGGCTTTCCTCCGGGTTGGTGTAGCCAGACACGTCGTCATAATGCTCTTCATAAAGGTAAGCATCCTTGCGGCCCGTCAGCATCTTATGGGGATAAGCCTGATGGGAAATATCAAAGACAAACTTGTCCTTAGGCGAATCAAACACCGTATGCAGGGCAATCGTTGCCTCCACAATACCGAAATCAGGCCCAAAGTGACCGCCATGAATGCTGGCCCGCTTCAGCATAGCCTCCCGCATTTCCTGAGCCAATGCCTTACGCTGCTCCGGGGAAAAACCTTTAATATCCTGAGGACTATTGACTTTCTCTAAGTACATGAACTTGCTCCTCCCTATATCTTACAAACTGGTGCTATGTCAAGATTTAAAGCAAATTAAAATGAGAACTTTTCAGCGTCAAACAAACATTTGTTTTTTAAGCAATGTTTGTGCCGTCGCGTAACG
>CADCIX010000027.1 GCA_902801565.1 uncultured Veillonellaceae bacterium
AGGTAATCTCTTCGATCGAGTTCTTCTTGCAGGCTGTAAGAGCTCTCTCGAGGCTCATGCTCTCGCCTGCATTGAGGCAGGCTTTCTTCAGCTTTGCAATCTCATCACCAGTGATGCGCTCAGAGCCGTGCTCCTTGAGGAAGGTCTTTGTGAGCTTCGTCCTGCCCGATGTCTGGGTAGTCTGGTTGTGGAATTCGTCCGTATCAGCGTCCTTCGTATCGTCGATAAGGAACATGCCGTTGAGAGCGTACTTGCGAGCGTAGGAGCTTGCCGTTCCTGTAATCTGAGAACCGTCCATGCCCTTTTTTGATTCGTCTTCACGAGCGTAAGCGGATACACTCTCTGTGTTCCCCTCTTCATCTGCAATCGTGGCTATGCAGCACTCCGCAATCGGTTCCCACAGCGTGCATGTGTGGCAGGCAGGGCATCAATCACCACCCGCCTTCGCTCTCGTAGTCGTCGCAGTCAGCCTTGAAATACTCCAGGTCGTCCCTGGTGCATCCACCGCCATCGCATCCGTTCATGGCGCAATTGTCTCTCTGCGTGCAGCTGTAGCAGGCGCAGTCCCTGCAGGTCACTCTCCAGTCATTCCTTCCCATGATGGTCCTCCTTTTTGTCCCATCCATAGCCCCACATCCCTTCATCCAGATATATCAAGATCAAGCGTCCTTTGCTTGGCTTCTTCCTGTTCGTTTCCCGGTTTTCCAGCCGCTTCTTATAGGAATCCGTGAGCAAAAATTTCCTTTCGGATGCCCATGGCCATATCCCATCCGTTGTGCTCCTGCATCCATGCGATATAATGCTGCCCTGCTGTGCCGTGGTTGTCCGGCACGAAATTATGCAGGCGCAGGGCATCCGTGAGCGGCATGTCGTCCGGAAGCTGGATTTCCAGAGTGCGCGCCCTCATCCCTTGCCCGGAGGAGTATTCTGCAAGCTGCTGCTCCCCGGTGGAAAGGATGACCGTGCGCCAGAAGTCCGTATTCTGCAGCCCCTGGCGCGTCGCCCGTTCCTTCCCCTGCTCGTTGACGAGGGTATAGACAAGGTCATCCACGTCCAGGTACTTGTTTTTCATCTGCAATTCGTCGATCATGAGGAGCATGTCGCTGGAATACTTGGCGGCACGCTCCAGTGCGTTCTTTGTGGCATTGAATGTCTTCATGGCCTTTGGGGATCTCCATACGGAAAGCCCAAACTTGCCGGAAGCGCTCTTCCCGCGCCCTGACTTTCCCCACAGATGCACCCATATGGTCCTCTGGCCGAATACCTTCAGCAACGGGGCAGCAAAGGCGCAGGCCACGGCAATTCTCACAGACAGATACTGGCGGCAGCTTTTGTACACATCCAGCCACTCATCAAGACTCCCTGACGGCTCCGTGGTTCTCCCCATGCCGCCGTCCTCTGCATCATCGATAGGCTTGCCGCATCCCGGCAGGAGAAACTCATTTCCATGCCAGCCGTACCGTATGATGGTCTCCTGCGTAGGGATGACCGTCTGGCCGTCCAGCGAGTTCAGCCATTCGACAAGGTATTTTGCTGTAGTGCTGGACACGTTCAGCCCCCTGTCTGCAAACTTTATGAGCGACGAACTGTCAAAGATGGTTGACCTTGCCGCCATGATGCTGTGCCAGTTCCCATCCCTGTAGAATCTGATTTCAATTCCATGCTCGCCGGTATCGATGTTGACAAGATTCTTGGGGATGATGACGGGTGTTGATGTCACCAGCGCAGGGTCTCCGGATGGTGTTGCCTTGCGTATGCCGGTAGCTCTTAATGTGTACCCGGGAGGCAGTTCCAGATTCGGGATCAGCCCGGGGAACACATCCGCCACAAATGACTGCGCCTGTCTCTCATGCTCCATCAGTTCCAGCTTTGGGGCGGTCGAGTCGCGGCTCCCGTCGTACACGTCAAACCTGCGCTTCTTTTCCTCTGCCCTGTCTGACTTGCTGAAGTCTGGAACCGCCTGAGATTTCCATGGAACTTCTTTTTGATCTCGTTGTCCCATTCCGCAATGTTTTTCCGCATCACATAGGACAGCCTTGCCCTGCAGATGGAGTCCTCTATCATCTCATCCGTGACTTCTGTTATCTCCCTGCACCATGCCAGGGACTGCCCGAAAGTCGATAGTGCCCAGGATGCAGGATTTCTCATTTCATAGTGTCTGCAGCCCTCGCAGGGGCCGCCAAGCTTTTCCTTGATGTAGTCGCATCCGACAGGGGCGCATTCCATGTAGTGGTTCAGCCGCTCGCCGGTCTTCTTCTCATCGAACTTCTCCCCAAACCCTTCCTGGCACAGGCCCCAGCAGAACGCCTCGCCGTCACTGGAGCGCATCAGGTTGCTGTAGGCCGCCATGCAGTGCGGCTCATCCTGCTCCCTGACGTTTTTGACGAACTGCCGGATGAATTCGCAGTTGGCAATGATATCCGCCGCAACGCCATCCGTAGGAAGGCGCTCAAAGTCATGGGATTCTTCCGGAATGGCAGCGCGCCTGACTTCCGGGAGGGCATCGTCAAAGTCCTCCGGGTTGTACCTGATATCCGACTCCTCAACGACCTGCACCGGGACGGGCTTGGACTTGTGGTTTGTCGTGCCAGGAACACGCAGGACGCGGGCCATGTCGTGAGTTGCATCCAGTGACCACCCATGCAGGGCAGCACTGCCCCTCATGACCGCCTGCAGGCGCTCACAGAGGCCGTCAGATGCCTCAGGCTCCCTGTACAGCCACCATCCCTGAAGGCCGTGCCCTGAGTGAACCAGGATGCTTGGAGGGAACTGCGGCGGCAGGATGGCCTTCGCTTCTCCTATCGTTCCTGGAAGCGTCCTGCTTTTGTGTGCCTCATGCAGGATATCGATGTCAGCCCACAGCCCCGGGAGCGCAACCACGTTCTTTGTGCTGGTTCTCGCATTGGCTGGCAGGGCGCTATTGGTAAGTCCTACACAGACATATACTTCCTTGCCGTCTTCTGACAGATGCAGGGCCTTGTCAGACATGCTTTCCAGGTCTGTGACTCTGAATGAGTATGTTTTCTTGTCCGGGAGTGTCCAAAGGTGCGCAAACAAGCTTCCATCCGCACCCCCAAAAACCTCCTCCAGAAATTCATGCGTATTCATCTCAAGATCTCCACCGCCTCTGCCGCAGAATGTGCTATTCCTCCGACAGCTCCCCTGTCCAGCAGGAACCTTATCATATGCTCCTGTTCAGGCCGGACTCGTCCGCCGGGTTTCTTGACCTCGATGAAGGCAAACTGCGCCACGCCATCAGGGAGCGTCCTGAAGCCTATCAGGTCAGGGGTTCCCTTTGGCAGTCCTGTCGCAAATGCCCTGTAGTTTTCCGATGGCGGCGATGATGGTGCCGCGCTTCATCTTTTCGATGATTGCGTGGTCATGCTTCTGCTGCATCTTCTTCCGGGCTTTTACGAGCCCCCATTCGAAATTGTTCATTATCTCACTTCCTTTGCTTTTTCTACAATCTCTTCCAGCTTCGAGACGGAACATATCATCTCATTGAAATCGCTGAATCCGCTCTTCGTGTCCGTCGCCTCGGAGACAAGATGCACCATTCCATGCCTGTCGGCGAGCGCCACGCGCCGCATGGAGAACGAGCCGCTCTCCATCTGCTCATCGTGGATAACTCTTTCCCCATCCTGCTCCAGTCTCTGGATGATGTTTTTCATGGTGTCAGTCATTCTTGCCATCCCCTTTTTCCGTGGCTTTCAGAATCCTCTTGAGCTCCTTGTAGCTCAGCACGATGGCACTGCACAGCTCCGGTTCCTTGTCCGTGCCTGAGACGAGGTAAACCATCCTGCCCGGCCTGTCCGCCAGGGCAATCCGCCATGGCTTTTTCTCATCCGCGGGGAAATCCTGCCATATCTTGTCCAGCCCGTCCCCTTCGAGCCTTCCTACCAAATCAAGTGCGTCCATCTGTTTCCCCCCCTTTCACTCCGCCCTTGCTGCTCTTTTCGGCAGCTTCATCACCCGGGACAGCCAGAACTTTTTCTGGTTGGAGCCGTCCGTGTAGAATGCCTCAAGCTTCCCTTCCCGCTCGTAGCGGTAGATTGTCCCTTTGTCCACGCAAAGGACGGATGCGGCCTCCCCTGCCCGGATCAGGCGGTCTGTCTGAAGCGGAACAATGGAGGCTTTTCCTCCCGTATCCTTCACCAACTGGAGGAAATCGATGATCTCAGGCGTTTCCCGCAGGATTTCCCTGAGTTTCTGTCCCTTTTCCAGCAGGGCATCCAGCCCCTGTACACTGATACTCTCCATGGTCTTCCCTTCCTTCCTGCCTTTTCTTCTCCTCCAGGTACCGCTCGATGCGCTCCTCTATCGTGAGGTTTTCTATGGTGATAGGCCCAATGGTGCCCGTTGCAAAGAAAATCCTCTCCATTTCATCCATAGTAAGCGGGACAGCATCCATGAGCAGGTGCACATCCCTTATCGTGAAGTGTTGTGTTGCCAATCGTCTTGCGAAGGTGTCCCTGTTGATACCAAGAACGGCTGCCATTTCCGCATAGGTTCTTTTGTGGTATTTCAAAGACGCTTTCAGCATCTGCGTGTCAATTTCCATCACGCCGTCACCGCCTCTTTCCCAGGCTCATAGATGTACTTTCCGAGAAGGCAGAGAAGGTCCGCCGCCATAATCAGCCGCTCCTGCTCCTCCGGCGTGGCTTTCTTCGCCACCTCCGTCCACTTCTCGATCAGCTCTTTTTCCCTGTTGGTCGTTGCCGCCATGTTCTCGCCTCCTTTCGTATTGCATTATGATATTATAATATATGACATTATGTAATCTATCAAGAAAGTTTTATTGCATAATGCTATTTTTTTTGATATGATACATAAAAGGAGGATGATAATAATGACAATAGGAGAACGCATAAAAAAAATGCGTAAGGCTAAAGGCCTCACGCAACAAGTATTTGCGAATAAAATAGGTAGCACGCAAAATGCAATAGCAAGATATGAAACAGACAGAGTTACGCCTTCCTCTGCCGTCGTCTCCCTCATCTGCCGCACCTTCCAGGTCAACGAAACATGGCTCCGCACGGGGGAAGGGGAGATGTTCGACAACACCGCCCGCAACAACGAGCTGTTCCAATGGGCTGACCGCCTCGCCCACGAGGATGACGAATCCTTCCCCAAGCGGTTCGCCCTCGCCCTTTCCCGTCTGGATACCCATGGATGGGAGGTCATGGCGAGGCTGGCAGACGATATCATGCAGGACCGCAAGGAAGCCGCAAAGCCAAAGGACGCCGCCCCCGCCAAGGAGCCCCACGCCCTCACCGACGACGAATGGGCCATGGTGCAGATGCACCGCACCGCCAAATAAGCCGCCCGAAGGCGGCTTGAAAAAACATCTCTATCGTGGTATACTTTCTGTAAGGCAAATTCCTATGGGACAATAGGACAAAACAGGAAGCCCCCGGTAGAGGTCGCAACTCCACCGGGGGCTTTTTGCGTATTCATACGGCTACGCCAGACCGGGCTTGGTTACCCTGTGATTAGTGTGATGAGCCAGTCCAAGCACTTGACGACGTAGTAGGCAGCTACGGTCGCCACGACTGTCAGCACGAATTCACTATGGGACAACATAGGACACCCCCTTCCTGCTACCAGTGTAGGGGCGGGTAACATCAGTAGTATATCATAAACGATTGTTGCATGCCAAACTAAAAAAGCCGCCCCAGAGGGCGGCAGAAAGAAAGGATGATACTTATGTCAATCACGATTGATTTCAGCCCTGCAGCCATGGCATTGATCAAGGAACAGGCCATGGCGCAAAACACAACGGCAGAGGAGTTTATACGGACAGCCTCTGAAAAGGCCGCACGAAACGCAGAGTACCTGGCCATGCTTGACAAAAGCAGGAAACAGCTCCAGGAAGGGAAGGTCATCAAAAAGACAATGGAAGAACTGGAGGCCATGGCTTCAGAATGAGCGACATACTTTTTACAGAGCTTGGTTTCGAGCATTATGTCTACTGGCAATCGCAGGACAAAAAGACACTAAGGAAGATCAATCAGCTCCTGAAAAGCATCGAACGGGATGGCGCCATGTCCGGGGAAGGCAAGCCGGAAAAGCTGAAATACGCGGACAACGAGTACAGCCGCCGGATTGACGCCAAGAACAGGCTGGTATACGAAGTCACGGGGGACCAAATAAAGGTCATTTCCTGCAAAGGCCACTATGAGGAATAAAGCCGCCCCGAAGGGCGGAAGGCAGTAATCATGGGGTATCTGATCATTTTGTTGGTGTCAACAAAATGATATCTCTTGCAGAAGGGGGAACTGTATGAACGAAATAGAAAACATCAGCGAAAGCCTGTTTGAATCCATCAAACATATCAACGAATATGGGCAGGAGTATTGGACGGCAAGGGAACTGCAGCCAGTTTTGGAGTATAAGCAATGGAGGCAATTTTTCGATGTAATCACTAAGGCAAAGGATTCATGCAACACCAGTGGTGGCAAGGTATCTGACCATTTTGCGGACGTCCGCAAAATCGTAAAGGCAGGAGCTGCATCAAAGCCTGTGGAAGACTATCACCTCTCCCGCTACGCCTGCTACCTCATCGCCATGAACGGCGATCCACGCAAAAAGGCCATTGCCCTGGCGCAGACATACTTTGCCGTCAAGACCCGTCAGCAGGAACTTATCGAAAACTACGAACGATTGACGGAGGAAGAAAAGCGGCTTGCAATAAGGCAGCAGATGAAAGAGCACAACAAATCCCTCTACGCAGCCGCCAAGGATGCAGGTGTAGAGTCGCCAAAGGAATACGCCATCTTCACTGACCATGGTTACATGGGGCTTTATGGCGGATTGAGGCAGAAGGACATCCACCAGCGCAAGGGGCTCAAGAAAAGCCAGAAGATACTGAACCACATGAATTCGGAGGAGCTGGCAGCCAATCTTTTCCGCGCAACACAGACGGAAGCAAAGCTACGCCGGGAAAAAGTGCAAGGAAAGGAAAACGCCAATGCGACGCATTATGAGGTAGGTCGAAAGGTGCGCCAGACAATAGCCGACCTCGGCGGAACGATGCCCGAAGACCTGCCCACCCCGGAAAAGAGTATCAAGCAGATTGAGCGTGAGCAAAAGAAGAAGCTGCCAAACTAAAAAGCCGCTCCGAAGGGAGGCGGGAATGTCCCTGTGGCTGGCATTCATGTCGGTCGAAAAAAATAAAGCCAACCTTCACAGGTTGACTTTATCTGATGCGATGAGGCCCCAGGTTCGGCGCTGTGCCGGATAGTGGCACGGCTTACTACAGGGGCCTGTTGAATCCAGACCGCGCCTCATCGGGCACGGCCGGTGTCCGCAGGGAAAAAGCCTCCGCGGATCATTGCCCGGGCTTCCGGGAACAGTATACCATAGACGGAAGAAAAACAAAAGCCGCCCCGAAGGGCGGGCGGGAGGAAATTGACAATATCTTCTGCATAATGTAAACTATAAGCACGAGAAAAAGCTCTTCGGGAGTTTTTGGATGGCGTGTATTTGCATTATGCAGATATGCGCCTTATTTTTATATGGAACCGACATAGGATAATATTGACAAATAGGTATTGATTATCCTATAATATGCACAGAGCGATCCGGGAATCGGGATACCGTACCCCCGGACTAACGATAGCCCCTGTGCAACTGCACAGGGGCTATTCGTTTATCAAGTTCCATGAAATATTTCCTGCAACAGGATCGGTACCGGCGTCTTGTGGAACACATTGATTACGCATTGAACAAGAAACTGGAACAGCGTTTGAAAACAATACCATGCGAGAGTATACGTACTGTGATGGGTTTGCGTGGGAACTGGCAGATTCTCTCTTACCTCCCGAAGCAAAGAAAAACCGCCCCCAGATAATACGGGCATTGAAGGGCGGTCATGGTAAAAGTATAAATTATCGGAAGTAAAATAATCAGAGAGATATCAATACCCCGGACAATTTCGTCCGGGGTCAGCATTTAGGATATCTACTGTCCAATACCCGAAGGATCTTTTCCATATCCTCTGGCAAGGGAGCCTCAAAGAACATTCTTTCCCCTGTGGTTGGATGAGTGAGTTCAAGACTTATGGAATGCAGTGCCTGGCCTTGAATCGCAAAGGCAGTTTTCCTCTTTGGCCCATATTTCGGGTCACCCACGAGAGGGTGGCCGATATGGGTCATATGCACCCGGATCTGATGGGTACGCCCAGTTTTCAGGGAGCATTCCACCAAGGTGTACTCTCCAAAACGTTTCAATACGCGAAATTCTGTGACAGCGGGCTTCCCGTTTTCGTGAACGATTGCCATTTTCTTCCTGTCTACGGGATGACGGCCAATATCGCCCTTGATGACACCCCCTTCCTCAGGGATATTCCCATGAACAATGGCCTGATAGATGCGTTTTGCTGTCTTTTTTCCTATCTGTTCAGCCAGAGAAAGATGTGCTTTGTCATTTTTTGCCGCCACCATGACACCGGACGTATCCTTGTCCAAACGATGAACGATTCCCGGCCGTATCCTTCCATTGATACCGGAAAGATCCCTGCAATGATATAACAGAGCATTCACCAGGGTTCCATGGAAAATGCCTGCTGCCGGATGAACCACCATTCCTCTCGCCTTGTTTACCACAATGATATCTTCGTCCTCATAAATGACATCAAGAGGAATCTGTTCCGGTTCCACGGCAATATTCTCCGGTTCCGGAAGAGAAAATGATACCTGCTCTCCGCCCCTGAGTTTGTAGTTCGGCTTGCGAAAAATCCCATCCACCTGCACATTGCCGTCAGAAATCAATTTTTGGATATGCGACCTGGAAATACTTAGCTGCTGTCGCACAAGAAATACATCCAGACGCTCTCCCGCTTGATCTGCAAGATAAACTGTCCGTTCCATCAAATATCTGTCTCTTTCATTTGAAAAATCGGCATGACCGATATGAAAATACCGATCATGCCGACAGAATTCCGTATGGAAATCTTACTTCAATGCATCGCCGAGCTTGGAGTTGGTGTCGCGAGCAGCAGCAACGCTCTCTGCGAACTTCGCCTTCTCATCGCCCTCAAGCTTGTACTCGACAATCTTCTCCATGCCGTTCTTGCCAAGGATGACAGGAACACCAATGCAGAGATCCTTCTCGCCATACTCGCCGTCAAGAGCAACGCAGCAAGGAATGAGCTTCTTTGCATCAAGAGCGATTGCCTCAACCATAGCTGCAGCAGCTGCACCAGGAGCATACCATGCAGAGGTGCCGAGGAGTTTCGTGAGCGTAGCGCCACCGACCTTCGTCTGGGCAACAGCATCATCAACCTCTTCCTTGGAAAGGAGCTGCGTAATGGGAATACCACGATAAGTTGCAAGGCTCACGAGCGGAACCATGGTCTTGTCACTGTGTCCACCAATAACAGTTCCATCAATATCCGTCGGAGTTGCAGGATAGCCGGCCTTCTGCAATGCCTTGGAGAGGAAATAACGGAAACGGCTGCTGTCGAGCATACCGCCCTGTCCGAGCACGCGGTTGCGCGGAAGCTTGGAATCCTTCAAGGTAAGATAGGTCATGGCATCCATCGGGTTGGAAATGATGATGAAGATGGCATTCGGCGAATGCTTCAATGCCTGATCCACAACACCCTTGACAATCTTTGCGTTGACGCCGATAAGGTCCTCACGGCTCATGCCAGGCTTGCGCGGCATACCGGAAGTAACAACGACAACATCACTGCCTGCCGTTGCGGAATAATCCGGAGCATCTACCGGAGAAGTTGCGCCGACCACAGTCGTATCGAAATTCAGCATGTGTGCCGTCTGCATGATATCCATGGCCTTGCCTTCCGACACGCCTTCCTTGATATCAATGAGAACGACCTCGCTGCAGAAATTCTTTACCGCCAGCACATTTGCTACGGTTGCACCAACATTACCTGCACCAACAACTGTTACTTTCATGATATAGCCTCCTTATAATATAGATGTCCCTTGCCCATTCAAGGGTACACCTTACTGCCGCGAACCAATCTTTCAAGTACGTGTAAATTATAACAAATGCTAGAAAAAAAATCAATTCGTTTTTTATTCTACCATTAATTTTATTTATTTTTCAAAGGTCTAGTGTCCCACATCGTTCAGAAACATAAAAATAATTGTTCGAGATGTAGTCAGATGCCAGGAAGAGGAGGGCGGCGTAGCGGTGGCTACGCCAACTGACGATGACAACGCAGATGGCTGCATATCGGGCAATTATTATGGATATGAACGAGGCGGGAAAGCGGGCAGACGAAATCATCCGGCAGATCCTCGAACTTTACGCCCGGTGCCAGATCATGTTCCGAATCACCTTTTGCCTCATCATAAATCCAGCCGCAAACTGTGCATACCCAAGTTTTCATACAAAACCCTCCCAGAAAAAATTTATATTTCTCTAGGTATAACTATTCGCCGTTCCCTGCCGAAAATCCTTTCGGCAAGATATATTTTCTGCAATGGGGCAAAAGATTCTCAAAAAAATGGTACGGCACTGCCATATTGTCCTTGATGCCATGCCCCATTTCCACCTCCGGACGGTTCTTCCCATGAAAATCCGTGCCCGCTGTGGGCAAAAGATGGTACTTCTCGATCATCGCGTTTGCAAAGGCCATATCCTCTTCTGAATAATTCGGATACCATTGCTCCATCCCGTCCAACCCCATACCGTGTAAACGTACAATGGCCTTCTCCTGCTCCGCACGCGTCATTCCCTTGAGGCCGATGTTCTTGTGATAATGCGCCAAAGATGTGATGCCACCTGCCTCATGGATCACAGGCAGGGCTTCCTCTGCCGTGACATTGATATTGAGTCCCATTTCCGCCACTGCCGGATTGAGGTAGTTGTCCCAGATGGGCTGGGCGCGCTCATACATATGAAGCGATACCATATACCGCATGACTGCATACCGGTCCATGGGGCGGCCATAGGCATATTTTTCCACATCCTCCACGGAAATCTCGATTCCCTTCTGCCGTATATGATGGATGATTTCCGGTATCTTTCCCTCTTTCACCGACCTCACCCAGCGATACATGCGCTGAAAGGAAGGATGTTCCTCATCGAATCCCAGACACACGATATGAAGCTGCCGGCCCTTATATTCCACGGACATCTCCATCCCCGGCAGGAACCCGACGCCCGCTTCTCGTGCCGCTTCGGCAGCTTCCGCATTTCCTGCAATGGAATCATGGTCCGTGAGGGCAAATGCCCTGAGCCCCTGCCTTTGTGCCTCCCCTGCCAATTCCTCCGGCTGGAAGCTTCCATCCGACACAAGGGAATGCACATGCAAATCAATATCCCTGCTTCTATCCATTCTCTGCCTCCCAGTATTTCTTATACCACCGTTCCATCTCTATTTGACGCCATAATGCTGCTGGATAAGATGTCGAATATAAAACGCTGTCAGACTCAGAAAGGAAATATAGAGTATGCTCAAATCACGGATTTCATCCGGCACAACGAAGAAAAAATACAGGATTGAATTCAAGACCAGTCCTATCTTGGCATGGTTCTTCCACATATCCGACAGATAATGCCAATTCTTTTTGACAATCCAGGCAACGCAGATCATGTGCGGCAGGAACATGCCGCTGCCAAGGGGAAGGCCGTAAATAGACGATGTCTTGAAATATGCCTTGGGCTGGAACATTAGCTTCAGATGATCCCATGCATGCCATTCGGTCATGCCGCCGGGATTTCCCGCATAGGCCTCCCGAATGAACAAATAGACAACCCCCGCCAAAAACATGGAGCCCAATGTAATGACCGCCGACTTCTTGAACCCGTAGTGCCGACAGAAAAGGGGGAGCAGGGTGGCCAGAAAGAAGAAGAAGGATTCCTTGTTGAATTCTGCAATGGGAGCCAGAACCAGAACCCCAATCCAATTTCCATGCAGGGCAAAGCGTGCTACCAGGAACATGAACAGAAGTTCGGCAATATCATAAAAATACCCGCCCAATACCTCAAAATACGGGAATATCACGGCAAACAGCACTGCGCCCAGGGTTCCGGCCACCTTGTCCTGGACGATTTCGCAAAGCAAGGAACGCAAGACCCAGATGGCGGCAAAAAAAGAAAGGAAGCTGATGAAATACATCAAATAATATTCTATGACGTATTTTTCCGGGATATGTGCCTGGGCATAGCGTTTTTCTATGGAAGGATCTGCTATCAGTCGTTTGGCCAGTTTCTCCTTGGGTTCTTCTGGCATGATGTCTGTAAGATACAAAACCGTTTGCGGCAACAACTGCCGATGGACAGCGGGCCGCGTCGCGGTTCCCTCCAGCATTGCCTCGAATCCCATGCCCGATGCCCCGTCACGAAATGCCCACTTTACGAAAAAACCGCAATACCCTGCGGCTGATACGGTAAGTATCAGAAAGATAACCATAAATTTTTTGACAACAGTGTCAAATTTTGCGCTCAATTACATACACACTCCTTCTCAATAAATAATGTTTATGATTTCATTGCTAGAAAGAAATGATAGACTGCTTCCGCCGCAGGGCGGTTCATTCCTGGCACTGAGGCCAGTTCTTCCATAGAAGCCACCTTAATTGCCTCCAGACTGCCGAAATGTTTCCAGAGCATCTTGCGGCGCTTTGGGCCGATTCCAACGATATGGTCCAGCACGGAAACAAGGTTTCTCTTTCCACGCAGCTTTCGATGATAGGTAATGGCAAAACGATGCGCCTCATCGCGGATGCGCTGGATGAGATAAAGTGCCTGGCTGTGCCGCGGAAGCTCCACAGGCTCCGAGGAGCCTTCCACAAAAATGAGTTCAAACTGCTTGGCAAGCCCTACCACGGGAACCTCATGATGCCCTGCTCCACGGATGATCTCAAGGGCAGAGGATAGCTGTCCCATGCCTCCGTCGATCACGATGAGGTCCGGCAGCTCTTCCTCTGTGAGCTTCCCGTAGCGCCGCTGCGTGACCTCCCGCATGGACTTGAAATCGTCCGGCTTCCCCTCAGCGCTCCGTATCTTGAAGCGCCGATAATCCGATTTCTTGGGAAGCCCTCCTTCAAAAACCACCATGGAGGCCACGGTCTCTGAGCCCTGGATATGGGAAATATCAAAGCATTCCATGCGATTGGGAAGTTTTTTGAGCCCCAGATACCGTCCCAACTCCTCCATAGCGCCCAAGGTCTGGGCATTGGCCTGTTTGAGCCTTGCCGCTTCATCGGAAAGATATTTCTCCGCATTGTTCTCCGCCATTTTCACGATATCCCGCTTCGTGCCCCGTTGCGGAACGAAGATCTGCACATGGGAACCCTTGCGTCCCCCAAGCCACTCCTCGATGAGGCTGGATGCCTCCATCGCAAAGGGAAGCAGGACTTCCCGTGGCACAAAGGCAGCCTGATGATAGTATTGCTGAAGGAAGGCGGTCAGGAGAGCTTCATCCGTCTCCTCCTCGCTACCGCGGAGAAGAAAGTGTTCCCGCCCCGTCATCTTACCGCCGCGTATGAAAAATACCTGCACACAGGCACCCAGCTCGGAACGGGCCATGCCAATGGCATCCTGGTCACCGGAGCCAGTGATGATGTTCTGCTTTTCCGCCACCTTGCGAACTGCCATAAGCTGGTCCCGCAATCTTGCTGCCAGCTCGAACTGGAAGGCTTCGGCAGCCTCCTTCATATGGTTTTCCAGTTCCCGCTCCACATCCTCCGTCCGCCCTTCCAGGAAAAGACAGACAGCACGAATCATGCTTCTATATTCATCCTTGTCCACTTTTCCTGTACAGGGCGCAAGGCAGCGCTTTATATGATGCTCGAGACAAGGCCTCTCCCCCATCTGCCTGCAGGAACGCAGGGGGAACAACCGCCGCAGGAGCTTCAGGCTTTCATGGACTGCCGTCACGTTTGTATACGGCCCAAAATAGCGGGAACCATCCTTCAATACCCTTCGCGTGACGAAGACGCGGGGATATTCTTCCTGCAAGGTGACCTTTACATAGGGATAGCTCTTGTCGTCCTTGAGGCTGATATTGTAGCGCGGACGGTGCTTCTTGATGAGATTGCACTCCAGAATCAGGGCTTCCACCTCGGAAGAGGTCATAATGGTTTCAAAATCCGCAATCCTTGCCACCATTGCCCGGACTTTTGGCGTGTGGCCCTTATTCTTCTGAAAATACTGGCGCACCCGATTCTTCAGGACGACGGCCTTGCCCACGTAGATGATTTTCCCATGGGCATCCTTCATGAGATAAACTCCCGGCGAATCCGGCAGGAGCTTCAATTTTTCCTCCACAATCTCTGTCATGCCTTCCCCCCTGCCATCTGTCCCTTTCCCAAAGAAGCCCGAGCGTCCTAGTGGACCCTCGGGCTTCACCATGCGATTTTTGGTGCGGATGAAGGGGCTTGAACCCATACGCCTTGCGGCACTGGATCCTAAATCCAGCGCGTCTGCCAATTCCGCCACATCCGCATTGATTGAAGTATAGCACACATCAGGGGATGGAGTCAACGAAAACGGCAGATGGCGGCTATCCTTTATTCGAACTCGATCGTTGCCGGGGGTTTTCCCGTGCAATCGTACAGAACACGATTGACACCTTTGACTTCATTGACAATACGTGTTGTCACGGTTTGCAGGACCTCCCACGGGAGCTGTGCGCTCTCTGCGGTCATGAAGTCGCTCGTGAGCACTGCACGCAGGGCGATGGCATAGTCATAGGTGCGTCCATCCCCCATGACGCCGACAGACCTCATGTTGGTGAGGGCCGCAAAATACTGCCCCAGATCCTTTGCCACTCCAGCCTTTGCCACTTCCTCCCGATAGATGGCATCGGCCTCCTGGACAATCTTCACCTTTTCCTCCGTGACCTCGCCGATAATGCGGATTCCAAGTCCCGGTCCCGGGAAAGGCTGCCTGTCCACCAGATAATCGGGAATCCCAAGTTGCCGGCCTGCTTCCCTGACCTCATCCTTGAACAGGAGACGCAAAGGCTCCACGATTTCCTTGAAATCCACATAGTCCGGCAGACCGCCGACATTATGATGGGATTTGATGACGGCAGACTTGCCCAAGCCGCTCTCTATGACATCGGGATAGATGGTTCCCTGGACAAGATAGTCCACCTTGCCGATCTTCTTCGCCTCTTCCTCGAAGACGCGAATGAATTCCTCGCCAATGATCTTACGCTTCTGTTCCGGCTCCGTGATTCCCTTCAGCTTCGCATAGAAACGGTCCTTGGCATTGACACGGATGAAATTCACATCATAGGGGCCGTCAGGTCCGAAAACAGCTTCTACCTGATCCCCTTCGTCCTTCCTCAAGAGCCCATGGTCGACAAACACGCAGGTGAGCTGGTTGCCGATGGCCTTGGAGAGAAGCACCGCCGCAACCGAGGAATCCACTCCGCCCGACAGGGCACAGAGTGCCTTTCCCGAGCCGATCCTTTCCTTGAGCTGCTTTACGGTAGACACCACAAAGGAATCCATCCTCCAGCTTCCGGAGCATCCGCAGACCTCAAAGACGAAATTGTGGAGCATCTTTTTGCCTTCCACCGTGTGCATGACCTCCGGATGGAACTGCGTCGCATAAAGTTTCCGCGAGGCATCCTCCATCGCTGCTGCCGGGCAGACCGGAGTAGATGCAGTGACATGGAATCCATCGGGAACCCGGAAGATGTAGTCCGTATGACTCATCCAGCAGACAGTCTTTTTTTCCACGCCCTTGAAGATCAGGGAGGAGGTGTCCTCCACGGTGACTTCCGTCTTGCCGTACTCGCTGACAGGCGCGGTCTTCACTTCACCGCCCAGGATATGGGCCATGAGCTGCGAGCCATAGCAGATGCCCAAGACGGGAACCCCCATCTCCAGCAGCTCCTTGCTGCAAAGAGCCGAATCCTTCTCATATACACTATTGGGCCCGCCGGTGAAAATGACCCCCTTGGGAGCCATTTCCCGAATCTTCTCCAGGGAAAGCGTATGGGGATGCACCTCGCAATACACATTGCATTCCCGCACCCGGCGTGCAATCAGCTGATTGTACTGCCCTCCGAAATCCAGAACCAGAATCATTTCTTTCGCCGTATCGCTCAAAGCCTTGTCCTCCAAATCCAATAAATCAGAAATATCGCCGTATTGCTTCCATGACCCCATTATGGTCATTATCGCTTACGACATCGCGGCAGATCACTTTGACTTCTTCAGTCGCATTTCCCATGGCCACAGGCATGCCGACCAGCTTCAGGATATCCACATCGTTGGGAGCATCCCCCACAGCCACAACGCTCTCCAGTCCAATCCCCAAATGCCCGCAAAGCACTTCCAGTCCTTTCGCCTTGGTGATTCCCTTGGGGGACATCTCAAGGCCTGTCACCTCGGAAAACATCCAGGTCAGGCCGAGCTTGGCCAGCTTTTCACAGTTGCGCTGCCTGGATTCGACAGAACGATGGTAGAGATTGATCTTCACGACCTCATCCGCATGTTCTCTCACATAGCCTGCAAGGTCATCCTGACGCCGGCAGATCCTTTCATACATATCCTGATAGACCTCCATATGGAAGTCCTTCATCCGTTCTATATTCGATGTGCGGCAGACAGATTCCCGTACGCTCAAGATATGGACCATTGCCTTTTCTGCCTCGCCGGCAGCGATGATTTCCAAGGATGCCTCCAGGGGAAGCGCTTGCAGGAAAAGCGGTTTTTCCTGCCGAAAATCATAGACCAACCCGCCACTGATGGCAACGGCATAACTTGTACTGGAAAGCTCTTCCCTGTAATCGGAGAGTTCCGCTAAGCCCCGCCCCGTGGCAACAGCCACATGGATTCCTTTCCCGGTCAGTTCCCGAATGGCCTCCGCAGTCTCCGCAGGAAATCGTTTCTGCGAATCCAGGGTCGTCCCATCCAAATCCAGCGCCAAAAGTCTGTACTGATACCCCATATATTCCTCCTGCACAGTTTCTTGCAAAAACCATCCGATAGATATATTTTCGCCTGTCCGGGAGGTTCTGTCAAGATGCAAAAGCAGCCCAAGGGGCATCGCCTTCTGCAATCCCTTGGGCTGTTTTCTTCTGTCACTTATCCACAAAGCCGATATGGGCCTTCAGGTCATCCAGTTCATTCGTCGCGATGCGCATGAGCTGGCGGCCAATGAAACGCTTTGCCTTTCCCACGGTGTCGATATCATCGATATGCTGGGCATTGTCCCATGGATACATGGGAATGATCCCGACATATTCCTCCCCCGTGGACTCGTCCGTTGCAACGAACAGTCCCATCTTCCTGACCTTGTCCTCAAATCTGAGACCCCGAAGCTCCACATCCGGCTGGGCATAGTCTGCGTCATCCTTCAAGTTGATGTGGGAACGTGCTATTCCGTAAATTTTCATAATGGCTCATCTCCCAGTATTTTTTTTATACGCTATATGGCATATTCTACATCCATCCACAAACTTCCTGCCTGTTCTCGCAATTTCCTTCCTTGCCAGAAACCATCTACACCCTTATAATATAGTAGATGACAAACAAAGATATCTTTTCATATATGGAGGTATATATCTTGAGCGACAAAATCATTCTGACCGGCGACCGTCCCACGGGGAAACTGCACATCGGGCACTACGTGGGCTCCCTGAAGCAGAGGGTTGCCTTGCAGGCTACCGGGGAATACAAGGAAATCTTCATCATGATTGCCGATGCCCAGGCACTCACGGACAACTTCGAGAACCCGGACAAGATCCGCGAGAGCATCACGGAGGTTGCCCTCGACTATCTCGGTGCAGGGCTTGACCCCTCCAAGGCCACCATCTTCATCCAGTCCCAGATTCCCGAACTCACGGAACTCACCATGTATTACATGAACCTCGTGACCGTGGCCCGTCTGCAGCGCAACCCGACGGTAAAAGCGGAAATCCAGATGAGGAACTTCGAGGCGAACATCCCCACAGGATTCCTCTGCTACCCCATCAGCCAGGCATCGGATATCACGGCCTTCAAGGCTACCACCGTGCCTGTCGGCGAGGACCAGAAGCCCATGCTGGAGCAGACGCGGGAAATCGTGCGCAAGTTCAACGAAATCTATGCGCCTGTCCTCGTGGAGCCCGACATCCTTCTCGCCTCCAACAAGTCCTGTCTCCGCCTTCCCGGCACGGATGGCAAGGCGAAGATGAGCAAGTCCCTCGGCAACTGCATCTATCTCTCCGACTCCGCCGATGAAGTGGCAAAGAAAGTCCAGTCCATGTATACGGACCCCACCCATATCAAGGTATCCGATCCCGGCCATATCGAGGGCAACACGGTATTCACCTATCTGGATGCCTTCTGCCAGCCGGAGCAGTTCGGACGCTATCTGCCGGAATACCAGAACCTCGACGAGCTCAAGGAACACTACCAGCGGGGCGGTCTCGGCGATGTGAAAATCAAGAAGTTCCTCAAAGCCGTCCTTCAGGAAGAATTGGAGCCCATCCGCAAGCGCCGTGCAGAGTATGCAAAAGACATCCCTGCGGTCTACGACATGCTGAAAAAGGGCTGCGAGAAGGCAGAGGAAGCTGCCGCCGCAACCCTTTCCGATGTCAAGCGCGCCATGCGTATCGACTATTTCAACCGCTGATTCACAGAATGACAAAAGCAACGGGTACAATGGCCCGTTGCTTTTTTTTACGACATCCTGATACTTGTACCTTACAGTTTCAGCCCATCCAGCCAACGGGAGACCATGTCCCTCGTCACCTTGTTCAGGCAACGGGCAGGCTTCAGGACAGCACCCTTGCAGGAAGGCTGGAGATACTCGTTCGTCTTGCCCACATCGCTGCCACCTGAAGTGCAGAATGGCACGACAATCTTGCCGGAAAGGTCGTAGCTCTCAAGGAAGGTATTGATGATGCGCGGGGCAAGGTACCACCAGATGGGGAACCCCACAAATACCACCTCGTACTCCTCCATGTTGGGAACTGTCCCATCAATGGCAGGGCGCGCCGCCGTATCCTGCATCTCCACGGTGCTGCGGGAAGTCTTGTCATGCCAGTCCAGGTCCTTCTTCGAGTAAGGCTGAGCCGCCTTAATTTCATAGAGATCTCCCTCTACGAAGTTCGACAGGAACTTCGCCACTCGCGCCGTTGTACCACTGATGGAAAAATACGCAATCAAAGTTTTCTTCGCCATGAACAATTCCTCCCTTTTTCTGCTTTTCGTGTATCGGTAAACGGATTTCCTGTAATCCGGTTCTGCGCTCAATCCTTGGGCACGAGGTCTGTTGCCGTAAGGGGCCGCGTCTTTGCCCGCTCTGTCAGCTCTGCTGTGCTGGTAAACAAGACATCGCTGGAGCTGTTGAGGGCTGTCTCACAGGAATCCTGCAAAACGCCGATGATGAAACCAACGCCAACGACCTGCATGGCAATATCATTTCCAATGCCAAAGGAAGCGCAGGCCACGGGAATCAAAAGGAGCGAACCGCCCGCAACACCAGAGGCGCCACATGCTCCCACCGTCGCGATAATCGAAAGCAGAAGCGCCGTGGGAAGATCCACATCCACACCCATGGTGTGTGCCGCCGCAAGAGAAAGCACCGCAATGGTGATGGCCGCGCCGGACATATTGATGGTCGCTCCAAGGGGAATCGAAACGGAATAGGTATCCTCATTGAGCCCCAGACGCTTGCAAAGGGAAAGGTTCACAGGGATATTCGCTGCAGAACTGCGCGTAAAGAATGCGTAGATACCGCTTTCCCGCAAGGTCGTCAGGACCAGAGGGTAAGGATTGCGGTGAATGTGCAGGAACACGATCAACGGATTCATGACGAGTGCCACGAGGAAGAAGGCTCCCAAAAGGACTGCCAGAAGATGTGCATATCCAAGAAGCGCATTGAGGCCGCTGGTTCCAATGGCATCTGCCACAAGGCCCATGATGCCGAAGGGGGCGAAACGGATGACCCATTGCACGATTTTCGTGACTGACTTCGCTACGTCCGAAAGGAAATTCTTCGTTCCATCCGATGCGGAATGAAGGGCAAGTCCCGCAAGCACGCCCCATGCCAGGATACCGATATAGTTGGCATCCGCAAGGGCATGAATCGGGTTGTCCACCACTTTCAGGATGAGATTGTGCAGCACCTCAATGATGCCACCCGGAGGCGACAGGGTTGTATCCGCCACCTGCAAATGCAGGGTCGTCGGAAACAGGAAGGACATCGTGACACCCACGAGAGATGCCAGGAATGTGCCGATGACATAAAGGCGCACGATGGGCTTCATCGCCGCACTGGCATCCGCGCTCTTCTGCGCCATGGCATTCATGACAAGAATGAAGACGAGGATGGGCGCCACGCCCTTCAATGCCATGACGAAAACCTCGCCGAATACGGAAACCAGGGGAACAAGCCCCGGTGCCGCCAGGGCAATGACGATGCCAATGCAGAGCCCCAACGCAATCAATTTGATCAGCGCGGTTTTCTGATAGGTTTGGCTAAGCTTATGAAACAAACAAAACACTCCTTACATAAAAAGATAAAAATATGATTTATTCTCTTGCATGTTCCATGAAATACTCCTGGGCACACAGAGGATTCTCACCTTTTTCCAATACGTGATAAACCCCATCAGCTCCAAGTTCACGGGCCTTCTCCACATCCTGGAGCTGTATCTCCAGCATGTCCAAAAGCTGCTTCTTGAGCGCCTTGTCATGAATGGGGCATGCCACTTCCACCCGGTATTCCGTGTTGCGGGTCATCCAATCGGCAGAGGAAATGAATACAGCGGCTTCCTCATCCACCCCGAAAACGAAGATACGGGCATGTTCCAGGAACCTTCCAACGATGCTGCGTACATGAATATTCTCTGTGCTTCCCGGAATCCCCGGCACAAGGCAGCAAATGCCGCGGATGATCATGTCAATCCTGACACCATCGCGTCCTGCCTCCACCAGTTCATCAATGAGCTGCCGGTCTGTCAGGGAGTTCATCTTGAGGATGATGCGGGCATCTTCCCCGCGCCGTGCCTTGCCGGTTTCCCGACGGATGAACTCGATCATGTGACGCTTGAAATTCACAGGCGCCACCAAAAGATCTGCATAGCTTCCATTGAGATTGGAGATTCCCATATTGCGGAAGAAGAGAACTGCATCCTTCCCGATGCGTTCATCGGCTGTCAGGAGGGCGGTATCTGTATAGAGAGCCGCCGTCTTTGCATTGAAGTTCCCAGTTCCCACATAGGTGATGTAATCCAGCCGGCCTTCGTGATGGCTTGTGATCAGGCAGACCTTGGCATGCACCTTGTAATTGTCGAATCCATAGAGGATGTGGCAGCCAGCCTCCTTGAGACTGTCCACCCATCCCATATTGTTCTCCTCGTCAAAACGCGCCTTGAGCTCCAGAAGAACCGTCACATCTTTGCCCATCTCTGCCGCGAGCATCATGTAGCTCATGAGCTTCACATGCCCCTTGCCGATGCGGTAGACCGTGATCTTGATGGAAACGACCTCCGGATCGTGAACAGCCTCCTTGATCAAAGCAAGAAAGATGCCGAAATCATCGTAGGGATAGGAAAGAAGCACATCCTGCTTCCGGATCTCTGCCATCATGGAGGCATTTTCCCCAAAACGCTCGGAAAGCGTCACGGGATGCCAGGACTTGTAGCAGAACTTCTCCTTCTCCGCCCTGGTGAAATTGTCCTCCAGGGCATAGAAGTAATCCAGTGTCAGCGGGGCTGTCGTCACAAAGACCTGTTTTTTCTCCAGTCCAAGACGCCGCCTCAGATACGGTGCCACAAGGGAATCCCCGTCACACTGGATTTCCAGGCGGACAGGAGACATGCTGCGCCGTTTCCGAAGTGCCTTCCTCATCTGTTCCAGATAAGTCTCTCCCAGTTCCACTTCCTCATCATCGGGATTGACATCCGCATTCCGGGTGATAGAAAACACCGCCTTGTCGATAATTGGGTAAGACGGATAAATCTTATAGACAAACCACGAAATGATTTCCTCCAGCAGCACATATTCGATGCTGTTCCCCGGAAGGAGCGCATATCGCTGGAGGGATGGCGGCAAGGGGATGAGTCCCAGCGTCACCTTTCGCTTGTACTTGAGAAGCGCCGCCACATAAAGCCCCTTGCTCTGGAGCTGTGGAAAGGGATGATGCATGTCTATGATCTGCGGAGACAGGACCGGCAGAAGCTGTTCCGTGAAATAGCGGTCCAGATAGTTTCTCCGATCTTCGTCCAGAGATTCCATGGAACAATGGACAATCCCCTCGTCCCTCAGCAGATCCTGCAGCCAATGGAAGGTCTTCTCCCTTTTTCGGTAAAGCCCCCGACAGGAAGAGTAGATGGTATCCAACTGTTCCCTTGGGGTCATAAGGCTCTTGTTGTCCTTGAGATTCGGATGCACGCGTTCCTGCTCGCAAAGGCTTCCCACTCTGACCATAAAGAATTCATCGAGATTGCTGGTGAATATCTCCACGAACTTCATACGTTCATAGAGAGGCACTGTTTCATCCAGTGCCTCATCCAGCACCCGCGTATTGAATTTCAGCCACGAGAGTTCCCGGTTCTGCGTATAGCTTGTATCAATTTCCTTCTTTTTCTCCTGTAGCAGGCGCATCTGCCTCTACCTCCTGTGACTGTTCCGCCTTTTCTGCCTCCGGCAGCACGAACTTGTAAAGATAGCCGTCCCTGACACCGGCATTCGTCACCTCGATGGCCTCGCTCTTGAAATGCTTGGCAATGGTCTGGAGAACGATCATGCCTGGAAGCAGCGTGCGCACGCGATCCGGCACCACACGAAGGAGAACGTCCAGCGTCTCCACGGGCACCGTGGCCCCCTCTTCGTTTTCCAGAAGCTTGATCATCTTCTTGAGGTTGGGGACCTTGATCTTCGAATTGCCCAAATCCAGCTGGAAAAGATCGATATTCATCTTGTTGGCGGCGCGCGCCGTTCCTCCCACGCCGCAGATGATGGGATACTTCCCCTTGGTCAGCGCAGGGAATTTCTTGATCTCATCCAGCACTGCCTGTTTGATGGCCTTACGCTCCGTCCTCGTTGGCAACAGATTCGATACGAAATTATTATAGGTATTGAGGGAGCCCAAGGGAATGCTCACCGCATGCAGTATCTTCCCGTCCTTGTAGGGAACGAGCTCCGTACTGCCGCCACCGATATCCACGAGGAGCCCGTCCTGGACATCCGCCGCATGGGATGCCCCGATGAAGTCCAGCTCCGCCTCCGTCTCACCGGAAATCACCTTCACCTTGAGGCCGGAACGCTGCTCCACCTCATCCACGGCGGCCTTGCTGTTCTTAGCATTTCGGAGGGCTGCCGTTGCAAACACATGGACATCCTGAATGCCAAGGTCAACAAGCAGCTCCCTGAATTCCTTCAGGACACCGGAAACACGCATGATACCGGAAGGCATCATCTGCCCATTCTTCACATAAGAGGCCAGTCCCACGGATTCCTTCTTGTTGAGCACAAGAGACAGCCTTCCATATTCCATCTTGTAGATATTCAGTCGAACTGTATTAGAACCCACGTCGATAACTGCATACATATCTTTTCACTCCCCCAACATCGATAAACAAACATGCCTATCCTTATTTTATTCGCCATACATCAGAAAGTACCTGCTAAAATTATGTAACAAATAGGTTTCATGTTTCCATGATATGTGAAAAATGCTCCCTGTACTGCAGGGAAAGAAGCGACAGGACCTGCCTCATGTCTTGCTCTCTCTCCATCGTCTCCAAGGCTGCCTGTCTTGCCTTCAGCAGGATATCCAGGTCCGTGAGGACATCGGCAATCTTGAGGTCAGGCAGGCCATGTTGCATGGCACCGAAGAATTCCCCCGGTCCTCGCAGTTTCAGATCCTCCTCTGCCAGCAAAAACCCGTCATTCGTGCTCTCCATGATGCGAAGGCGTTCCTTTGCCGTTTCCGTCCTGCTGTCGGACACGAGAATGCAAAAGGACTGGTAGGGACCACGCCCGATGCGCCCGCGAAGCTGGTGAAGCTGCGCCAGCCCGAAACGCTCCGCATGCTCCACCACCATGATGCTGGCATTGGGAACATTGACCCCCACCTCGATGACCGTTGTGGATACCAGAAGCTTTATCTTTCCGGCATGAAACGCCTGCATGACGGCTTCCTTGTCTGCCGCCTTCATCCGCCCATGGATGAGCCCGCAGGGAATCCCCCGAAAGATGCCGTATCGAAGCTCCTCATAGACTTCCTCTGCCGAAGGCAGGGGAAGTTCCTCGTTCATCTCCACCAGCGGACATACCACGTAGGCCTGCCGGCCTTCCCGAATCTGCTTCAACACGTAGTCGTAGATGAGCGTCCGCCGTTCCGGGTGGCGCACAAAGGTCCTGACGGGTTTTCTTCCCGGCGGCAGTTCCTTGATCAGAGAAACATCCAGGTCGCCGTAGACCGTGAGCGTCATGGTGCGGGGAATCGGTGTCGCCGTCATGACCAGCACATCCGGCAGAAGATCTCCCTGCTTCTCCAGGGCTGCCCGCTGGGCAATGCCAAAGCGATGCTGCTCATCCGTCACCACAAGCCCCAAATGGGCAAAACTGACGCCATCCTGTATGAGTGCATGGGTACCAATCACGATATCCATCTCATGGGAACGGATTTTTTCATAGACCTCATCCCGCTGCTTTTTCGTCAGACGTCCCGACAGGAATCCCACACGGATGCCGAATTTCCCCAGGCTTTCCGAAAAGGTATGGTAATGCTGTTCCGCCAGGATTTCCGTCGGTGCCATGAGTGCTCCCTGACAGCCGTTCTCCACCGTCTTCACAAGAGCCAGCATGGCGATGACGGTCTTGCCGGAACCAACATCCCCCTGTACCAGGCGCCGCATGGGCACCGTGCTTTCCATGTCCCTTCGTATGCTTTCCCATGCTTTTTGCTGATCCTTCGTCAATGCAAAGGGAAGGGAGGAGGCAACCTGCCTCATAAGGCGGCTGTCCTGCAGATGGCGCACGCCTCGTTTTCCTTCCCGGTTCCTTTTCTTTATCACCATAAGACCGCATTGTATGAGATAAAGCTCCTCAAAGGCAAGGCGGTTCCTTGCGGCTTTCATTGCTGCCGCATCTGCAGGAAAATGGATATTCCGGAAGGCCTCCATTCGCGGCATGAGCTGATATTTTTCCGCAACGACCTCCGGGACAACCTCCGGCAGACCTTCCATATCCTCCAACAGCTTTTGGATCATCTGCCGGAAGAACTTTTGGTTGAGCCGCTCCGTTGCCCGATAGATGGGCTGGATTCCGCAGGAGGCATCCGCCGTCTCATCCTCTTCCAGGATCTGGAAGGAGGACAACTGGCTCATGGCATAGTTTCCCCGGCCGCCATAGGCATAGGCGGCCTTTCCCGTAAGAAATATCCTCGTTCCCTGTTTCAATTTCTGCTTCAGATATTTCTGGTTGAACCATGTCACCTGCAAGAATCCCGTGCCGTCGCTGACCATGGCGGTCAGGAGGGTCATATTCCTCTTCCCCGCCTGCTTTTCCGAAAGGCTCATGATCACGCCGGACACAGATGCCTTTTCTCCTGCCCGCAAATCCGCAATGGATGTGAGGGTGCTCCTGTCTTCATAGGCTCTCGGATACCAGGTCAGGAGGTCATATACCGTATGGATGCCAAGCCTTTCCAGCAGTTCCGCCTTTTTCGGCCCAACCCCCTTCAGGCAGCGTACACCTTCCTCCAATCTCATGGCCGGTATTTATCCCAGATTTTTCTGGCATTCTCCCTGTCGTTATGCAGCTGGCGGACAAGATGCTCCACCGATGGGAATTTCTTTTCTTCCCGCAGCTTTTCCAGGAAAACTACCTGCAACAATTGGTCGTAGATATTCTCCCGGAACTCCTGTATGTTCACTTCCAGACGACGATTGTTGCCCTCAAAGGTGGGATTGTTGCCGATATTTGCCAGCCCGTCATAGCAGGTGCCTTTGTAGATGACCTGCACGGCATAGGCACCATTGGGAAGCATAGCCCGACTCTCCGAGATCTGCAAATTTGCCGTTGGAAAGCCCAGCGTGCGTCCGCGCCGGTCCCCATGGATCACCCGTGCCGTGAAAACAAAAGGACGTCCCAGGAACTCATTGACCCTGTCCAAATCCCCTTCCTTGAGAAGCTCGCGAATGCGGGTGCTGCTGACGGGATGCCCCCCTGCCAGTACGGTGGGGCAGATTTCCGCATGAAAACCATAGTCCTCCCCCACCCTCTGCAGAAGACGCTGGTTCCCCTTGCCCTGACGGCCAAAGGTGAAATTCGCTCCTGTCACGACATACTTTGGCGCGAGATTGTTCCGAAGAAGCTCCAGGAACTTTTCCGGGGAAAGTTTTGAGAATTCCTTGGTAAAGGGAATATTGAACAGCACTTCCACGCCCATCTTCTCAAGAATGGATGCCCGCAATTCGGGACTGCCGATCTGGAGCGGCATCCTGTCCTTTGCCAGGATGGAAAGGGGATGATTATTGAACGTAAACACAGCGCTTGTGCCGTTCTGTTCCTTTGCCAGTTCCATCGCTCTCTGCACGATGCTCTGATGGCCAATGTGCATGCCGTCAAACATGCCGAGTGCCACAGAGATCCTCGGATATTCTTTTGTGATATCAGTAATCTTCGTATATGTCTTCATATGTGTTCCCTGTATACTTTCACAGGATAGATTGCCCTTTCCGTCAAATCATAACGCCCGATTCCCAAAAACTCTCCCTCACTGTACACCCGCAGCAGGGAGGGCCACTGCTTTGTGCGATCCCCTGTCGGCAGGCCGTTGCAGAAGGGTTTGATGCGCTCCTTCGGCAATTCATAGACAGCAATGTGGGAAAGATACGCTTCCGGGGAAAGTAATGCCGCCTCACCCATTTCCTCCAGTTCCTCCAGTGTACAGGCATCTTCCAGACGGAAATCCCCGACCCGTGTGCGGAGCAGAAAGAAAAGCAGCGACGGAATCCCCAATCGCTTGCCGATATCCATGCAAAGGCTCCTGATATAGGTTCCCTTGGAGCAATCCACATCTATGAGAAATTTTCTTTCTTCCGGAGAAACCCGCAACAATTTCAGGGACTTGATCTCCACCTGCCGTTCGGGAATCTCCACATCCTTCTCCTGCCGCGCCATATCGCACGCCTTGCGCCCATTCACCTTGACCGCAGAAAACGTTGGAGGACGTTGGGGGATGGTTCCGCAGAATCCATCCAACACCTCGCAGAGCTCCGCCTCGGATGGCATGGGAAAATCTGCTGACTGTTCCGTGATTTTCCCGATGACATCCCCGCTGTCCGTTGCCATTCCCAGCAGGATTTCCGCCCGATAGGATTTGTCCGAGGCCGCGAGGTATTCTATTAGCCGCGCGGCTTTCCCCACTGCCACAGGCAACACTCCTGCGGCAGCGGGATCCAGAGTCCCCGCATGTCCCACGCGCTTGATTTGGAGAATCCTGCGCACAGCCCCCACCACGTCATGGGATGACATGCCCGGCGATTTCAGTACGTTCAGGAATCCATCCATCAAATCCCGGCCTCCAGAGCCTTGCCGATCGCTTCCATGATGGTCTTCTTCGCCTCGGCAAAGGACATCTCCAGAGTGCATCCCGCGGCACGAACATGACCGCCGCCGCCAAAGCCGTCGGCAATCTTCGCTACATCGAGCCCCTTGGAGCGCATGCTCACACGGCAGAGCCTTTCTTCCTTGCACTTGAGGAGAACGGCTACATCCACGCCTTCGATGACGCGCACCATATCGATGAATCCTTCCGTATTCTCGATGCTCGCCGTAAGCGCCTGATCCAGGAAAAGCCCTGCAGCCTTGCCATCGCAGAACCGCTCAATGGTCTGCATGGCCTCTGCCATTCCCTTGACCACATCATAGGACTTCTGTTCCATTGCCTCAGATATGATGTTCGGCTTGACGCCATATTCCATGAGTTCTGCTGCCGCCCTCATGGTGAAGGGGGTAGTATTGGAATAACGGAAAAATCCCGTATCCGTGGCAATCCCGGTATAGATGCACATGGCGATATCCTGGGTGAAATCCTGCCCCATCTCCTTGATGAGCTCATACATGATTTCCGCCGTCGCTGCCCGATTGGAATCCAGATAAAGCCGCTCTGCCTCGCCCTTGTTCGTGACATGATGGTCAATGTTGAAAACGGGGGCATCCACGATATCTCCTACATCTCCGATGCGGTCCAGGGACGTATCAAGAACGACCAAAAGATCTGCCTTGATTTTCTCCTCCCGCGTCTCTTTCTCAGGTCTCTCTATAACCTCATATCCCGGCAATACAGAAAATATTGCCGGGATATCGTCATCGATGAAAACCTGAACATCCTTCCCCATGCCGCGGAGCACATGTCCGAGCCCCAAAGCGGACCCGATGGCATCGCCATCGGGATTCACATGGGCCGTGAGCACGAGTTTCCTGGCTCCCGAAAGAGCCTTTGCCGTTTCCGCCAATGAAATGTTCATTTTTCTTCTTCTTTCTGCTCCGATTCCTTCTGAACCTTCAGGAGCAATTCCTGTATGTGGGCGCTGTAATCCAGGGACTTGTCCAACGCAAAAGAAATTTCAGGGGTAAACCGCAGACGGATCCGCTGGCCGATTTCACGGCGGATATAGCCGAGGGAACTTTGCAGCCCCTTCCAGCAATCCTCCACCTGCTTCTCATTTCCCATGAGGCTCACATACACCTTTGCCTCGCGCAAATCTCCCGTGACCGCCACCTGGGTGACCGTCACGAAGCCAATGCGGGGATCCTTCAGTTCCTGCAGGATGATCTGGCTGATCTCCTGTTTCATGAGTTCCTGAAGTTTTTCCACCCGAAGCTGGCCCATAAATCCCCGCCTCCTTTCCAATCCTTACGCATCCTGTTCTGTCCCATTATCTTCCTTTGCCTGCTGCTCCTCCTCACGGCGCTTGGCAGCAGCCTTGTTCGCCTCCGTGATGGAGGTCTCGATCTCTTCCATCGTGTAGGGCTCAATGATATCGCCCTCACGGAAATCGCGGAAATCCACAATGGAGATGCCGCACTCATAGCCGGCAGCGACTTCCTTCACCTCATCCTTGAAGCGGCGGAGGGAATCGATCTCCCCGTCGAAAACCTCGATATTGTCACGGATGATGCGGATCTTGGAATTATTGAAGATCTTGCCATCCAACACATAGGAGCCTGCCACAAGTGCCTTGGAGAATTTCATGACCTTACGGATCTCCACATGCCCCTGGACGACTTCCTTGTACTTCGGCGCAAGCATGCCGGACATGGCATCCTTCACGTCATTGAGGGCATCGTAGATGACCCTGTACGTGCGGATATCGATATCCTCTGCGTCTGCCATGCGACGCGCATTGGCATCGGGACGCACATTGAACGCAATGATGAGCGCATTGGATGCCGATGCCAGCATAACATCGGACTCATTGACTGCACCGACGCCGGAATGGACGATGCTCACGCGCACCTCATCATTCTTGTTGAGGGACAGAAGGGAACCGTTCAACGCTTCCACAGATCCCTGCACGTCCGCCTTGACGACGATGTTGAGATCCTTGATGCTGCCTTCCTGGATCTGCTGGAAGAGATCATCCAGAGAAACCTTCTTGGACTTCATGAGTTTCGTGCGCTGACGCTCCACACGTGCCTCCGCAATGGAACGTGCCTGCTTCTCATCCAGCACGGCAAGCAGGTCTCCTGCTGCCGGGACATCATTGAAGCCAAGGACCTCCACCGGCACGGAAGGACCGGCCTTCTTCACACTGTCGCCACGGTCGTTGACCATGGCGCGTACCTTGCCGTAGGTCGTTCCCGCAATAATGGAATCGCCGATGCGGAGCGTACCGCTCTGCACCAGTACCGTTGCCACCGGGCCGCGCCCCTTGTCCAGCTCGGCCTCGATGATGACGCCTCTCGCCTCGCGGTTCGGATTTGCCTTGAGTTCCTGCACCTCTGCAACCAGAAGAATCATTTCCAGCAGGTCATTGATTCCCATCTGCTTCTTTGCAGAGACAGGCACCATGATGGTATCTCCGCCGTACTCCTCCGGCACGAGGCCTTTCTCCATGAGCTCCTGCTTCACGCGGTCAGGGTTCGCCCCCGGCTTGTCGATCTTGTTGATGGCAACGATGATAGGGACATTTGCGGACTTCGCATGATGGATTGCCTCAACGGTCTGGGGCATGACACCATCGTCCGCCGCAACCACGAGAATCGCGATATCCGTAACCTGTGCGCCACGGGCACGCATGGCGGTAAATGCCTCATGGCCCGGGGTATCGAGGAAGACGATCTTCTTGTCCTTGCAGATGACCTGATAAGCGCCGATATGCTGGGTGATGCCGCCGGCCTCATGTGCCGAAACCGAAGTCTTGCGGATGACATCCAAAAGCGAGGTCTTGCCATGGTCAACATGTCCCATAACGGTAACAACCGGAGGACGGAGCTTCAAGGTCTTCGGATCGTCCTCGATGTCGGGGATTTCCGTCGGGTCTACCTCCGGCGGAAGTTCCTCTGCCGTCACGCCAAATTCGGATGCCACAAGGGCAGCCGTGTCGAAATCGATTTCCTGGTTGATGCTGGCCATGACACCCATGAGCATGAGCTTTTTGATGACCTCTGCTGCCGTGCAGCTCATCTTGCTGGCCAGATCCTTTACCGCAATGGACTCGCCGACCTTGATATGCTTCGGACGGGCAATCTCCACCTTCTGCGGCACCGGCTGTGCTGCACGCTTGTTGCGGCGATCCTTGCGATTTCCTCCCTGGCGCTCGTTCCGCACATCGTTCCTGCCGTCATCGCGTCCATTGCGCCCGTTGCGGTCACGTCCGCCGCGATTATTGTTGTCACGGCTCCGGCGATCCCTGTCCGTGCGCGTCCCGTTGCCTGCAGGACGACCTGCGCCATTTTTCGCACTCCCACTGTCACCACGGCTGGGTGCTCCGCGCCGGGAACCACCCTCGCTATGATTCTGGGAACGATTCTGACCGGCTCCTGCATTGTTGTTGCGGTTGAAACCCTCCCTCGGCTTTGCAGAGGATTCCTGGGGCTTGCGGGCAGGCGTGCTGCTGCTCTGGGCGGAGGGCTTTTCGGCCCGGGACTCTGTCGGTTTTTCTGCTGGTTTCGTTGCCGGTTTTGCTGCCGGTTTCTCCACTGGCTTTGCCTCCGGTTTTGCTGCCGGCTTCTCCTCTTGTTTTGCCTCCGGCTTGGAAGCAGGTTTTTCCACCGGCTTTGCCTCTGCCTTCTTCTGCGCCGCTGCCGGCTTGGATGCAGGAGCCGTCTTCTTGGTGAGTGCTTCCTTCACGGCATTGTATTCCTCGTCCCCAACGCTCGTGAAATTGTTCGCCACCTTGAAATTCTTCTTTTTCAAGATTTCCAGCACAGTTTTGCTTTCTATATTAAACTTTTTTGCCAATTCATAGACTCTATATTTCGACATTGATCCACCCCCATCAATATTTCCCTTCGCCTATCAGCTTCGTCAGTGCCTTGCTGAATCCTTCATCCTGCAAAGCCGCCGCTGCCCGGTATTCCTTGCCGAGGCATTTGCCCAAAAGTTCCTTGGTCAGGCATAATGAAAAAGGGATTCCATATCTATTCGCAAGTTCTTGATAGTCCTTCCTGGATTCTTCCGCAGCATCCGCTGCCACTATGAGATATTTTGCCTTGCCGCCCTTGATGGCCTGTTCCACGGCAAAATTGCCGGAAACGATGCGTCCTGCCTTCTGCGCCATGCCAAGCAGATTCATGATCCGCTGCTCCGTTGCCTCCATCAGGTCTTCTCCATATCAAGAAATTGCTGTTCCAATTCATCATATACAGCACGGTCAATACTGCTCTTGAAGGATCGCTCAAGGCCACGGTTCTTCCTCGCCGCCTCAAAGCATTCCCGCTTCCTGCAGATATAGGAACCTCGTCCCGCTTTCTTTCCCGTATCATCCACAGAATAGTCTCCCTCAGGACTTCGCACGATGCGGATCATTTCCTTCTTTGGATGTTTCTCCTGGCAGCCCATGCACATCCGTTCCGGAATCTTCTTCACTGCCAAGTCATTCACCTTCTGCCGTAAAGGACTCGTCCCCGGTGACCTCTACCTCGTTCATGTTCTCGTCAAGAACCTCTTCCGCTGCCTGGGACTCGCTCTTGATATCGATTTTCCATCCCGTGAGCTTTGCTGCCAGACGGGCATTCTGCCCTTCCTTTCCTATGGCAAGGGAAAGCTGGTAATCGGGAACAACGACGCGGGATACCTTCTCTTCCTCATTGACCGCCACGGAGACGACCTTTGCCGGGCTCAGTGCATTGGCGATGTATTTCGCGGAGTCCTCATTCCACTTCACGATATCAATCTTCTCACTGCCGAGCTCATCCACGATGGCCTGCACCCGCATGCCCTTCTGTCCCACGCAGGAACCCACGGGGTCAACATTCTCATCCTTGGAATAGACCGCTATCTTGGAGCGCATGCCGGGCTCCCTGGCCACGGACTTGATTTCCACAACGCCCTCCTGGATCTCGGGAACCTCCAGCTCGAAGAGCCGCTTCAACAGACCGGGATGGGTACGGGATACCACAACCTGTGGCCCCTTGTTCGTCTTCTTGACTTCCACGATATACGCCTTGATGCGGTCCCCATGGTTATAGGTCTCTGTGGGAATCTGCTCCGCAGGCGTCAGGACCGCCTCCGTCCTGCCAAGATCGATGAACACATTGCGGTTCTCGACACGCTGTACCAATCCGGTGATGATGTCGCTCTCCCGGCTCATGAATTCCTCATAGATGATGCCTCGTTCCGCCTCTCGGATGCGCTGCACCACTACCTGCTTCGCCGTCTGTGCCGCGATGCGCCCGAAATTCGCCGGGGTCACCTCGATCTCGATGATATCATCCACTTCATAGTCCGGCTTGATGGCCCTGGCCTGTCCCAGGGAAATCTCGGTAACGTCGTTCTCCACTTCCTCCACCACGGTCTTGATGGCATACACATGGTAACTGCCCGTATCGCGGTTCAAGGACACGCGAACATTCTGCGCAGAGCCGAAATTGCGCTTGTAGGCAGAGATAAGCGCTGCCTCAATGGCATCGAACAGGATCTCCGGGGCAATCCCCTTTTCCCTGCCGAGCTCCTTCAACGCTTCCAGGAAGCCCTGGCCCTCATCTTTTGCCTTGCTTTTCTTGCTGCTCAAGTCTATATCCTCCCATTCAAAAGTCGATGTGCAGACGCACCTGGGAAACCTTGTCCATGGAAATCTCCTGTGACTCATCCAGGGTAATCTTTCCATCACCATATGCCGTCAAAGTCCCGACAAGAAGCTTTTTCCCGTCCATTGGCGCATAAAGCGAGACATCCACTGTTTTTCCCATCTCTCTTTGAAAATCCCTGTCCTTTTTGAGGACGCGATCCAGCCCAGGAGAAGATACCTCCAGGATATAGCTGTCCGGGATGATATCGCGCTTGTCCAGTTCTTCCTCCAGACGTTCGCTGAGATTCTGGCAGTCATCGATTTCAATGCCGCCTTCCCTGTCGATGAAAACCCGAAGATACCAATCGCGCTCCTTGACGTATTCCACATCCACAAGCTCGATCACGTCCTGCCCTTCCAGCAGACCTGCCACGATTTCCTCCACGGATTCCTCTACTTGCCTTGCAGCCATGCAGCACCTCCATCTCGCCTACAAAATAAAATACCATGGACATAAGAGTAAAGAGTGGGTTTGCACCCACTCTTTGAACACCGGCTTAAATTAACAAATAACATTATATCATTTGAAAAAGGCATTGTAAACCATTCAAGCGAAAAAAGTCAAAAGATGCCAATTTCACTGTTCTTCCGTGCGCATGAGCAAAAAGCAATAATCCGAGATACGGTTGAGGAAAATACGATCTTCCTCATGTGTGCTTTCCGCTTCCGCCAACCTGCAGAAACAGCGTTCTGCACGGCGGGCAACGGTACGGGCAACATCAAGAGATGCGCCTCCCTGGGTGTCTCCAGGAATCAAAAATGCCTTGAGGGGAGGCAACGCCGCCTCCATCTCGTCCATGTCATGCTCCAGCTGGTCCACATGCTCCTTCTTGATCATCGGCTCCTGTCCCATGCTTGCAAGATCTGCCATGAGCAATGGCAGCAGCTTCTGAAGGGCAAAAATCTTTTGCCGGATTTCCTCCTTGCGGCAAAATGCCCTTGCCATGGCCAGTGCAGAATCCAGTTCATCCACCGTTCCGTATGCCTCCACCCGAAGCGACGACTTTTTCACCCGTTCTCCCGTGTAGAGTCCGGTCTCACCTTTGTCCCCTGTCTTTGTATAGACACCCATGGCAATTCACCTCAATCGTAGATCTCTGTCTCATTGAAGAAGATATGGATTTCCCGCGCGGCGCTTTCCGGACTGTCGGAAGCATGAACCGCATTGCGGCCCGCGCTCTCGGCATAAAGCTTGCGGATGGTGCCTTCCTCTGCCTCCGCGGGATTCGTCTTGCCGTTGAGCTTGCGCACCCTTGCAATGACATCCTCGCCCTCCAGCACCATGGCAACCAGGGGTGCAGAAGTCATGAACTCCTCCAGTTCTTCGTAATAAGGCCTTCCGATATGCTCCACATAATGCTTCTGAGCCAGGTTCTTCGTCATCTTCATGAGTTTCATGGCCACGATGCGGAAGCCTTCCTTTTCATAAATCTTTATGATGTCGCCGCTGTGTCCCTTCGTATAAGCATCCGGTTTGATCAGCACAAGAGTCTTTTCCATAAAATACCATCCTCTTCCTAAATTATTATTTCATTTCTCCATACTGTTCCGCCACAAGGTGATAGTTCATGGCGGATTCCTTCAGTGCCTCGATTTCATCATCCCTGAGTGCACGGATAATCCTGGCAGGGTTGCCATAGACCAAAGAATTGGCCGGGATCTTCTTGTATTGGGTCAACAGCGTCCCGGCACCAATGATGCAGTTCTCCCCAATCTCCGAGTATCCAAGCACAATGGAGCCCATGCCTATCAAGCAGTTGTCGCCAATGCTCCGGCAATGGACGATGGCGTTGTGCCCGATCGTGACATAGTTCCCGATCTCCGTCGGCACATCCCCCATGACATGCACCGTGGCATTGTCCTGAACATTGCAATACTCACCTATGCGCACCGGCTGGAAATCCCCACGGACGACCGCCCCGAACCATATACTGGAGCCCTTCCCTATGGTCACATCACCGACCACGGAAGCCGTAGGAGCCACAAACACCTCTGCTTCAATTTTCGGCAAAACCGCTTTGTAAGGCACGATACACCCCATAAACACCGCCTCCAAGAATCAATCTGACACGCTCACACAGTTTCTTATTATACAGTCATTTGTGAAAAAAGTAAACAAAAAGCCCGCCAGTGGTTTTGTATATCAAAAATAAAAACCCCGGAACACCAACGGTTCCGAGGTTTTTGATACACTTTGAAGCAGAATGGCTTAACGCTTCGAGAACTGGGAAGCCTTTCTTGCTTTCTTGAGGCCGTACTTGCGGCGCTCCTTCTCACGCGGGTCACGCGTAACGAAACCGGCCTTCTTGAGTGCCGGACGAAGATCTGCGTCCATCTCCATGAGGGCACGGGTAATGCCATGACGGATAGCGCCTGCCTGACCGGAGGAGCCGCCGCCCTTCACACTGGCGATGACATCATACTTGTCCACCGTCTCCGTGAGGTTCAGGGGCTGACGGACAATGAGTTCCAATGTCTTGAGACCAAAATATTCTTCCATATCACGACCGTTGATCGTGACCTTGCCTTCACCCGGAACCAGACGAACACGGGCAATAGACGTCTTCCTGCGGCCAGTGCCATAGTAACTGACTTGTGCCATGAATTATGTTCCTCCTTCCAGTCTTAGCGGATATTCAGCTTGAGTTCTTCCGGCTTCTGCGCCGCATGTGGATGCTCAGGTCCTGCATAGACATTGAGCTTGCGGTACATCTGCGCGCCAAGACGGTTTTTCGGAAGCATGCCCTTGACAGCATGCTCGATGACACGCGTCGGGAACTTCTGCATCATCAGGCCTGCAGACGTGAAGGTCGTGCCGCCCTGATATCCGGAATGACGGAAGTAAGTCTTGTCCGTTAACTTCTTTCCAGTGAATTTTGCCTTATCTGCATTGATGACGATGACGAAATCACCCGTATCAACATGCGGAGTAAATGTCGGTTTATTTTTACCGCGAAGAACTTTTGCGACCTCAGCAGCAAGCCTGCCGACAGTCTGGCCTTCAGCGTCTACAACGTACCATTTGCGTTCGATATTGGATGCATTTGCCATAAACGTTGTCTTCATGCGATTCCCCCCTAATCATTCGTTTTGGTTTCTGTCGTGACTCCGTCCCGGCTCCCGGGGCTAATGGAAAGCCGTGCGCGTAACATCACATAGAACCATTCTAATAAAAACGATATGCAAAGTCAAGGAATTTCTTCAGAAAATCCAAAACTTCTTATGCTTCCTCTAAAAATGCCGTGTAGCCCTTCTTCGTTTCGTACACATCAATCTTGCTCACAGCCTCCCAGGGTGCATGCATGGAGAGCACGCCAACGCCACTGTCAATGACCTGCATTCCGTAGAGGGACATGATATAGGCAATCGTGCCCCCGCCGCCCTGGTCCACCTTGCCGAGCTCTGCCAGCTGGTAATGAACGTTATGCTTCTCCAGGATGGCGCGGAGCTCGCCAAGGTATTCCGCATTGGCATCGTTGGAGCCGGACTTGCCCCGTGCTCCCGTGAATTTGTTGAACACCATGCCCTTGCCGAGATAGGCCACGTTCTTCTTGTCATAAGCGGAGGCATAGAGGGCATCATAAGCCGCGGACACATCCGAGGAAAGCATCCTGGAGTTGGCAAGACAGCGGCGAAGCCCCAGCTCACTGTAGTCACCCATGGCATTCATCAATTCCGCCACTGTATTCTCAAAGAAACGCGACTGCATGCCTGTGGCGCCGACGCTGCCAATCTCTTCCTTGTCCACCAGAAGACAGCACGCCGTTCTTTTGGCCGGCTTCGTCTCCAGCATGGTAACCAGGGACGTATAGGCGCAAACCCGGTCATCCTGCCCATAGCCCAGGATCATGCTGCGGTCAAAGCCAAGCTCCCGCGCCTTTCCTGCCGGCACAAGAGCCAGTTCCGCCGACTGGAAGTCCTCCTCCTCCATGCCGTACTTCTCCTTGATGAGCTGGAGCACGCCTTCCTTTACGGATTCCTTGTCATCCTTCTTCAAAGGATAGTTCCCCACGAGGATGTCAAGGTTCTCGCCCTCAATGACCTTTGCCGCCGTTTTCTTGAGCTGCTCCTGGGAAAGGTGTATCAACAGGTCCGTGACACAGAACACCGGATCGCTCTCATCCTCGCCGATGACGATTTCCTGCACCGTGCCGTCCTTCTTCGCAACCACGCCGTGAATGGCAAGGGGCAGCGTCACCCACTGATATTTCTTGATTCCGCCATAATAATGGGTATCGAGATAGACCAGGCCGCCATCCTCATACAAGGGGTTCTGCTTCACATCAAGGCGGCAGGTGTCAATGTGGGCCCCAAGAATGGCCATGCCCTTTTCCAATGGCTCCGTGCCGATATGGAAAAGCACCACCGCCTTCTTCATGTTCACGGCATAAACCTTGTCCCCTGCCTGGATCTTTTCCCCAGCCGCAAGGATATCCGCCAGATTCCGATACCCCGCCGCCTCTGCCTGCCGAACCGCCTCGGCAGCGCTCTCGCGTTCCGTCTTGCAACGGGACAGGAACTCACGGTAGCCTGTGTTCAAGGCCTCCAATGCCTGCTTGTCTTCTTCCGTGTATTGGCTCCAAACAGAATCCTTCTTGGGATCATTTTTTTGCTCCGATACTTTTTGCTCTGACATATGCCTCGTCCTTCCTATCCATAAAAATAACGCTGCAAAATCTCCACAAAATCCTCTCTCGTTTCCGCCCGGTTGAAGAGATTGCGCAATTCCGCACCGCCAACCTGCCCCTTCGTATACCAAGTGGCATGTTTCCGCATTTCCCGCGGGCCAATGTAGTCCCCCTTGAATTCAAGCAGCAGGTCCAGATGGCGGAGAATCATATCCGCCCGTTCCCTCATGGTGGGCGGAGGCAGCCGTTTCCCTGTCCGCAGGTATTCCGTAAACTGCCGGAAAATCCATGGATTCCCCTGGGCCGCGCGGCCTATCATGAGCCCGTCGCAGCCCGTCTGCCTTCGAATCCCTTCCAGATCCTCAATGGTGCGCACATCCCCATTGGCAATGACGGGAACATGCACCGCCTCTTTCACCTGTGCGATGATATCCCAGTCCGCCCTGCCGCTATAGAACTGCTCACGGGTGCGCCCATGCACGGCAATGGCATCCACTCCGGCCTCCTCTGCCAGCTTTGCCATCTCCACGGCATTCACATGAGCATCATCCCAGCCCTTCCGCATCTTTACCGTCACCGGAAGCTTCACGGCCTTGCGCAATGCCTTCAATATGGCAAAGGCTTTCTTCGGGTCCTTCATCAATGCGGAACCTTCTCCATTGTTCACGATCTTCGGCGCGGGACATCCCATATTGAAATCAATGATATCCGCTGTCCCCAGGTCCTCCAGATACTTCGCCCCCTCAGCCACACCATCGGGCTCCGGGCCGAAAAGCTGTATGGCAATGGGACGTTCCCCCGGCTCCGTATGGAGCATGGAAAGCGTCCTCTCGTTGCGGTAGTGGATGCCCTGCACACTGACCATCTCCGCATAGCAGAGGGGACAGCCCAGATCATGGGCAAGGATGCGGTAAGCGATATCCGTGACACCCGCCATGGGGGCAAGGAACACCGGCGCATCAAATTCCAGGCTGCCAATCCTCATTCCGCCTGTCCTTTGTCCGGTATATTGCGTTCATAAAGGGCCCTGAGTCCCGTAAGCGTCAGGAAATGATCCACCTTGTCAATCGTGCGGGATTCCTTGGAAATCATGCGTGCAAAGCCCCCTGTGGCAATGACCTTCATCTCCATATTCATCTCTGCCTTGATCCGCGTCACGATCTCGTCAATCTGCCCCACATATCCATAGACAATGCCTGCCTGCATGCCCTGTATCGTATTGTGGCAGACAATCTGCTTCGTCGGCACCAGCTCAATGCGTGGCAGCTTTGCCGTGGACTGGAACAATGCATCCGCCGAGGTTCCAATGCCGGGAGCGATGACCCCTCCCATGAAATCCCCGTTTTCCGCCACCACATCGAAAGTCGTCGCCGTACCAATGTCGATGACAATCAAGGGGCCGCCGTACTGCTCGTAAGCGCCAACCACATTCACGATACGGTCAGCGCCAATGGCCCGCGGATTCTCATAGTGAAGGCGGATTCCCGTCTTGATGCCGGGTCCCACCACCAGGGGATGCAAATGGAAATAACGCTCGCACATCTTGACCATCGGGACGACAAGAGGAGGAACAACCGAAGAAATGACAATGGCCTCAATATCCGTCATGTTCACGTTCTGATAGCGAAACAGGTCATTGATGAGCATCCCGTACTCATCCCCCGTCTTCTGGCGGTCCGTCGATATGCGCCAGTGTTTCAGAAGTTTCTTTCCCTCATACGTTCCCATGACAATATTGCTATTCCCAATATCAAAAACCAAGATCACGTCATTTCCTCCTCGCATATGCGGCATTTCCACACGTTGCACCCTCATCAAACGTTATTATTATAACGCATTGTTCAAATTTTGCCAAAGGCAAAATATACAAATTGACGTTTCGACACGGAATATGCCGTGTCATAACGCATTGCGACGCGAAACTAGTCCCCGGAGGGGATTCAGATTTTGCCAAAGGCAAAATATATAACTCAACTTTCCCAGCATAAATTTTGAAACAATCCCTTGATATACCTGCTCTGGCTGGCAATCCAATTGGTTACTTTACTTTTTATGGTTTCCGTC
>CADCIX010000028.1 GCA_902801565.1 uncultured Veillonellaceae bacterium
AGTCTTGCCGAAGCGGCGGGGGCGGGTGAAAAGCGTTACCTTGCTATGGCCGTCGATCAGGTTCTGGATGAAGCCTGTCTTGTCAACGAAATAATATCCTTGGCGCAAGTCTTTGAAATCATCCACCCCGATGGGCAGGTTGCGGGATTTTTTCATGGGGGCACCTCCATGGATGTTATTTTATTATTATACCATATCCATATATATTATATGGAAGATTTCCGTATCGATTTGAAGTGGCATTGTTTTTCAGGAGGCTGATTTTCGGCCTCCTTTTTGCATGTAGGGGAGTGAAAGGGGGTGAGAACATGGCAGTGAAGAAGGACGCGGCGACGAAGCTGGCACTGAAGGTCAAGATTGCGGGCGAGGACGGCAAGGTCACCTACAGCCAGCGGACGTTTACGCACATCAGCCCGACACTTTCCGATGAGGATGCCTATACCATCGGCATGATGCTTGGTGCACTGCAGGCTCATGAGGTTGTGTCTGTGACCCGCACGGATGCGGCAGGGTTGAGTGAGTAAGTGAGAGTGGCGATGCTTTGAGGGAAAGGAGGTGAGACGGAATGAAAGGTGTGCTTAAGATCGTGTTGTCTCTTACGGACAATAAGACGATCACTTACAGCCTTGCGGATCCCAAGGAGGGGCTTACGGAGGCTGAGGTGCAGACAGTTGTGCAGGAGATGTTTTCCAAGAAGGCAATTTCCGTGAAGGATGCTTCCCTGGCAGGGATGAAGGATGCCTATATCCAGGAGTCGGATAGGCGCGCGCTTGACTGATCCGGTCAGGTAGAACAAAGGCCGCCGGGCCGTTCGTTGAGGAACGGTCTGGCGGCTTTTTTTGTGAAAAGGAAGCTCTTGTCACAGGATAGAAGACGCGATAAAATATTTATACAGGAAAGCACTCTGAACACAGCATACGGAAAGGACGAGCAAGCCGATGGAATATAAAGGGATCCCGGCAAGGGACATGATTGCGAAAGAAGGAATGGCAATGCGCCAAGCATCATTGCGGCGGGGGCTCCAGGATCTTTCCGTGGAGGAGCAGGTCGTATTGCGACGCATTTACCCGGAGTCAGAAATCGAAGCCGTGGAGAGTCTTTCCGGAGATGAGGTGAGGGCGTTGTTCCCGGATGGGCTTCCTTCCTCTGATGTTCACGTCCAGACCCTGTACAAATTCCAAGGGCGACTGGAGCCATCGGATTTCCGCCGGACCGTACAGGAAGCCGTGAGTCGCACGGAGTGTCTTCGCACCAGTTACTGCCGCCTTGGCCGGGAGGTTCAGAAAGTCATCCTGATGCAGCCCAAAGAATCGCCGAACATCATCTGCCAGGACCTCAGCCAATTGGAGGGTGACGCACTGGACAAGACCTTGCAGCAGATCATGGAAGCAAATATGCGGCAGGAAATCGATCTCGTGCATGGTGCGCCCTTCCGTCTCTCTGCCTTTCGCACAGGACCGTCAGAATATGCGGTTCTGGCAGTCACGAGCCAGATCGTCGCCGGATGTTTTGATTTCCGCAAGATTTTCCGGGAGATGGGGGATGGCGTGGCTTCAGAGGATGTTCCCTTTGGTTCCTCTTCCATGACGGAAAAGGAGGATGATGAGGCATCTTATTGGGACCAGTTGCTGGAAAACCTTCCTTCTGTCCCCGCGCTTCCCTACGAGAAATCCAGGAGAGCAGAATATCGGCAGGGCTTCTATCGCACCGGTTTGCCCCGGAATATCTCCCTTAGCCTCCAAAAGTTCGCTTCCGGCAATCGTGATCTTCTCATGGGTATTCTCGAAAGCGCCTGGGGGCTCTTGCTTCTGGAGACCAATAAAGGCTCTGACACCTATTTCCCACTGCTGTTGCCGTCTCATGGGACAGGCGGCTTCCTTCGCGTGCTGCCGATCCGGTTTCGGAAAACTCCAGAGATATCCATAGAAAAGACAGTGGCCTCACAGCTCGCGCAAATCGGGGAGTCCATGAAGTGCAGTCGCGGACCCTCCCAAGAACTGAGTTTCAATCATCTTCTCAGTTTTTACGATTTCCTCCATGGGGAAAGGGCCTATTCTGCGGTAGAAGCTTTTCCTGAAGGGAACGTCGTGACACAGAACGTCTGGGCAGTTCAGGGGATTGGTCTCGGCATCTATTTCCATGCCAATGGGGATCAGTTTTCCATGACGATGATTTACGACGAAAGCCGGTTCAAGCCTTACGGCATGGAACTTTTGGCCAAACGTTACGCGCATATCCTGCAGCAGGTGCTTTTGGACTGGAAACAGCCGCTTTCCATCTTTGAACGGGAAAACCGCGGTGACGAAGGTGCAAAACCTTTTCTGCGCAACAAAGAAAGCGCGGCGAGTCCTCCTGTTCACAGCCTCATTTCACAAATAAACTTTATGGAAGGAATCGACCTGTCTGCGTTGCGGAGGGATATCCTTCATCCCCGGATTGCTGCGTGTTTTATGGGGGACCGTATCCCCAAGAAGGAAATGGAGGAAAACTGCATTTTTGTCCTTAAGGGAACTGTGTCCCGCAACATCAAATTGGGAAACGGCCTGTATAATTTACTGGATCTTAAAAAAGCGAATTCCTGGGTCAATGAGACGTGCCTGCTGCCCACCCGCCGCTCCAGTTTGTCTGTCGAGGTCATGAGCGAGGATGCGACCCTTCTCTATATTCCGCTGGAGGAAATGAGCCGTCTCATGAACAACGAGCCTCTCATCCAACGGCGCATGCTGCTGCATGCCATTGATGAAATGGAGAAATATCAGAGGCTTTGGGCGCAGATGTAATAAAATTGTATTCAATATTCATAGGAAAATAGCAGGAAAATGGATTTTTTTGGAGAAAAACCTTATGTATAGACTGCATTGATGTTTGGCATCACTGTCATAAACTATGGTATGCAAATTGGAGGGAAATGCCATGTCAAAAGTCATTGGGATTGATCTTGGGACAACGAATTCGGCGGTCTCCGTCGTGGAGGGCGGAGAGGCTACAGTCATCACGAACCCGGAGGGCAGCCGCACTACGCCGTCTGTCGTTGGCTTCAAGAAGAACGGCGAGCGCCTTGTGGGGCAGCTGGCGCGCCGTCAGGCGGTGTCCAATCCGGATCGTACGGTGGAGTTCATCAAGCGTCACATGGGCGAGAAGGACTATACGGTCACCATTGGCGACAAGAAGTTCACGCCGCAGGAAATCTCTGCCATCATTCTCCAGAAACTCAAGGCGGATGCGGAAGCCTATCTGGGAGAAAGCGTAACACAGGCGGTCATTACCGTGCCGGCCTATTTCAACGATGGCCAGCGTCAGGCGACGAAGGACGCAGGAAAGATTGCCGGCCTTGATGTGCTTCGCATCATCAACGAGCCGACGGCTGCCGCTCTTGCCTATGGCCTCGGCAAGGACAGCGATGAGAAGATCCTGGTCTTTGACCTTGGAGGCGGTACCTTTGATGTGACCATCCTGGAACTGATGGACAACGTTTTTGAGGTGAAATCCACAAGCGGTGATACGTTCCTGGGCGGCTATGATTTCGACAAGGCGATCTTTGACTGGCTGGTCAAGGACTTCCAGAAGGAAAATGACATAGATCTCTCCAAGGATCCTATGGCGGCGCAGCGTCTCATGGAGGCTGCGGAGAAAGCCAAGATCGAGCTTTCCAATATGCAGGAGACGAGCATTAATCTGCCCTTTATCGCCGTGGACTCGGAGGGTCCCAAGAACCTTGATGTGACGCTCACGAGGGCAAGGTTCGAGGCACTCACCAAGGACCTGGTGGAGCGTACCAAGAAGCCGGTGGAGCAGGCCATGAAGGATGCCGGCGTGACGGCAGAGGAAATCGACAAGATCCTTCTGGTGGGTGGTTCCACCCGTATTCCCGCCGTACAGGAGCTCATCAGGAGCTATTTCGATAAAGAGCCTTCCAAGGGAGTAAACCCGGACGAGTGCGTGGCACAAGGCGCAGCGCTTCAGGGCGGCGTGCTCTCCGGTGAAGTGAAGGCGGAGCTGACGCTTCTTGACGTTACCTCCCTTTCCCTGGGCATCGAAACGGCAGGCGGGGTATTCACCAAGATCATTGAGCGCAATACCACCATTCCCTGCGAAAAGAGCATGGAATTCTCCACCGCTGTCGACAACCAGCCTTCGGTGGAGGTGCATGTCCTTCAGGGCGAGCGTTCCATGGCGGCAGACAATATGAGCATGGGCAAGTTCACCTTGACGGATATTCCTCCGGCGCCTCGTCGTGTGCCCCGTATCAAGGTTACCTTTGAGGTGGATGCGGATGGCATTGTGAAGGTCTCTGCGAAGGATATGGGCACGGGCAAAGAACAGAAGATTGTCATTCAGGGCTCCAGCGGCATGAGCAAGGAGGAAATTGACCGCATGGTGAAGGAAGCCGCGTCTCATGCAGAGGATGACAAGAAGAGGCAGGAGGCCGTGGAGGTAAAGAACAAGGCAGATGCCTTCGTGTGCCAGGCAGAGAAGAGTCTGGAGGACCTTGGAGAGAAGGCGGGCAAGGAGCTTGCCGACAAGGTACTGGATGCCATCAGCAAGCTGAAGGGAGCCATTGACGGTGGCGATGCCGATAAGATCCAGACTGCGGTGGAAGATCTCAAGAAACCGCTTTACGAGATGACAACGGCTGCCTACAAGTCGGAGCCGACCCAGGAAAGCGGCGGCGAGCCTTCCGGAGATTCTGCCGGCGAGCCTGCGGCACAGGAGGCTGCACAGGAAGGCGGTTCTGAAGGGGAGTAAATTCCTTCCTCTTTATCCATCATTGAGATGGGGTGATCATATCAGCAGGAAAAAGAGTGCCCGGTTGGCGCGGCTTTTGGTGGCGGCGGCATTTGGCGTCTCATCCTGGCTGGGTACCGGGATGCATCACGGCTTTTGTCAGGATGTCATGTTCCTCATGGACACGAGCCAGTCGATGAACGATTCCGATGCGATACGGACGGTGCCCGATGCGATACGGGCAATGATGGCATCACTGGAGCCTTCGGATCGGGCAGGGATTTTCACGTATAGCACATGGACGACGCCGGTTCTCCCGTTGACCGGTGTGCAGCCTGGGCAGCTTCCGGATCTTTCGGGTGTGGCTTATCAGGGCTATACCAATACGGGAGATGCCATGACCCAGGCCTTGGTGGCGCTGGAGAAAGGCAATGGGAAACAGCGCAGTGTTGTCCTTGTGACGGACGGCGAAATCATGATGCCGGATTCGGAGGGGACGCTCCGATCATCGCAGCAATTTGCGGAATGCATGGAACGGGCATCCAGGGAAGGGATTCCCGTTTACATCCTCACCATCAAAAATGGACCGGATGACTGGGAATATAAGCTCTATGGGGGCTATGCCAAAGGGGAGACGGTTTCTGTCGGTCAGATCGTCATGAAGTCATGGGAGCTCATGCGGGACGAACTGCACACCTGCGGCATGGAACTTGAGATTGAGAAAAAGATGGATGCGTCAGGGAAGATTTCTTCCCTGACGGCAAAGGTTCCCGTGCCGGGGGCGGCGCGCCTTCAGGTGACAGTCATATCCTCGAAGCCGGGACGCGTGGCCTTTGGCGGACAGCTCCCGCAGAAGCCGGAACGAGTGCAGTCACAGCAGCTTTCCGCTGTCCAGGGAGATACGCTGAATCTGCAGGCAGACTATCCGGCGGATACGGAGCTGAAGCTGGTGGTTGTTCCCGCAGTGGACGGGGTGCTGAAGGCAGAGGCGGATCCTTCGCGGTTGGGCAGAGGCGTGACGGTTCGCATCACGCCCACGGTCAGTGAGACGGACGGGACTTCCTTGCTGTCGGATGAGTCTTTCCAAGGAAAGACTGTGCACCTTACCTTGAATGGGCAGGAAACGGAAGGCACGGTGCAGGACGGTGTGATCTGTGCGATCCTGCCGGAGACGGATTCGAATGAGATTCTTGTGGAGGACATTCGGTTCGAGGAATTGGGTTTTCATTTCTTTGGGACGAATATGGCAAGGACTTCCGTGCCGAGGCGTGGAATTCTTCCATGGCTCCTTGCAGGGCTCGGGCTTGCCTTGCTTGGCTTCCTGCTTTGGCTGCACAAGCGGAAGCAGGAGGAGCAGGGTGAGAAGGTCTCTGCGATAAACCCTGTCCCCACGCCGGTTCCCCCGGTGAAGGAGAAACCGGCTCCCCCGCCCGTCATCGGGACGGCGGCGGAGAAGCCGGAACCGGAGGAAAAAATCGAGCCGGAGCCCATGCAGGAAGAGAAGGAAACGAACCACTATAGGGGCAAGCTGGCCTTCTATGTGACGGCCACGCCGGATGGCAGCGATATCCCACCCATGGACTACAATCTTTTCCGGCGTTCCAACGGACAGGAGATCAGCCTGGCGGAACTGCTCAAGGGGTGCGGGGTGAAGCTTCGTTTCCCGGGAGCCGGGGACATCATCGTCGGCCCTTTGCGGCATGGCGTTTATTTGCAGAACAAGTCGGACTGTACCATCACGAAGCGGGGTGAAATCCTGCTCAAGGGCAGACAGGTGGATCTCTATTATGATGAAAAGGTTCACATAGCATTCTCTGATGAGAAATCGGAGTTGATTATGATATACAAGAGCCTGAAGCCGAATGAGAAGTGACAACTATTTTTTAAGGAGTGATTTTAGTGGCAAAGATTATCAGCCAGACCAATGGGACGATGCTCTTCGAGGAAATCAACCCGGAGAAGCTGGATCTCCTGACGATGGTGGGAGATGTCAAATCCGATGACAGCCTTTCGGATGAAAAGGTGCGGGAGATCCTGGACAAGCTTTCCGTTTCCAGTTTCGACGAGTTCATCGAGAAGTTCGATCCCGTGATCTATTCCTTCTACAATGCCAATAACCAGAAGGTCATGTACACTTTGAAAAAGCCGGAAGGGATTCCGGATGACCTTTTGACAGAGATCCATCTCAACCTGTATAATGATTTCCTGCGCATGCTCTTGACACTGGTGGACACGAAGCGTTCCCAGGGGATGCTCAATGTGGACTTCAAGTTCGAGAACCTGACCGAGCTGATCTCCCCCAGGAAGGTCATGGAGGATATCAAGCAGAACCGCAAGGAGTTGCGCTATGTCTATTCCCAGTATGTGCAGCTTGACGACGGAGATCCGAAGAAGCTGGACATCGGCGACAAGCTCAATGTGATGATGGAGGAGGCCAGCACCAACTACAACAACATCATGGCCATGCTGCCTCTCGCCATCGAGGATATCAAGACCCGTCTGCTCCTGACCTCCGGCGGGGGCGACGGATCCAGCGATACGCCTTTGGCTCTTGGTGTCCTGACCATGGGCGAGGAGGGCGAGCTCAAGGTCATCGAGGCCCCGAAGAAGGAGAGCAGCACGGCTCTCGTCACGCTGGACGACCAGGTGAACGAAGGACTCATCGAGGTCATTGGCGAGGACTATGAGGCACTCAACGAGGAGAACCACAACGATTATGTGAAGTCCCTGGTTGTCCGTACCTTCTGCCCGCTGCCCTCCACCATGGTGACGGATATCGATGTGGCGAAGGAAATCGATAACTATAACAGCTATCTCCAGTTCTACAAGGATGCAAAGGATGACTTCATCAAGACGGTGAAGCCCCTGATCGAGAAGATCCTGGGCGTGCGCCTGTTCTTTGAGCAGTACCCGAAGAATCTCCGCGGAATGCGTCCGAAGCTCCTCATCACCAACGTCAGCAACGAGATGATGGCAAAGACGCCCAACATCCCGCGTCTCATCGCTTATCTCAATACAGTGAACAACAAGAATGACTTTACCCACAGCATCTGGTATGCAATCTTCCCGTCAGTGGCCCTTGGCGCATCCTCGGGGAAGAAGCTCACCCGCCAGCGCTTCCAGGGAAACAAGGAGGCAACCAACGTCAGCGTCAATACCATGGAATCCATGGTCATGATTCTCAATGTCCTGAAGGATTACCGGGTGCAGTGTTTCTTCAGCTTCGAGTCCAGCGACAAGAATACCTTCAATTCCCTCTCCACCACGGGAGTGGACAAGTATGTGGACCGCTGCGAGGCCTTGGCTGCGAAGCCCTACAGCGAGTTTGCCATTCCCTGCCTGCCGAACTTCACCATCATTCCCAAGGACAAGTCCGGTGTGGCGCTTGACACGAAGATGACGCTGAACGAGAACAATCTTGCCCAGCTTTCCGATGCCAAGCAGGACATCATGAAACTTTGGATCGATGGCGTGTATGTGGGAGCCGCCTATGTGGCAGCGGGGCTTGTGGCAGCCTATCAGGATCCCGAGTACCTCAAGCAGGTCTTCAAGCGCAATGTGGATACGGAACTTCCCGGTGTCCGCTTCGATCTGGAGAACAACGACAACGGTCTGCAGGTCTATACGACTCTGGCAAAGGAGATCACGGGCTTCACCGGTTCCGTGAAGGAGAACATCAACAGGAAGAGCTTCGGCTTCATTTTCTCCTCGGAGAACGCAAGCTTCAATGGCATTCCCATCACCAATATCATGGTCTACAAGTCCAGGAACATGCTCTACGATGACAATCTCGGTGTCTATGAGCCCATCTATAAGACACAGGTCACCACCTATATCCAGCGCATCATGCGGAACCTCACCGGCGACTTCAAGCAGGATCGTCTTGTTCGCTTCTTCAGCACCAATCCGCAGAGCCAGAAGAGCCAGTGGATGGCGAAGCAGGGCTGCATCAATGCCATCATCGGCAACGGGGACGATCTCTCCTATACGATTGATGAGGAGAACGGCATCTGCGATCTGGGCATTACCTTCAATGGCAATGTGAAGAACATGGAAATCGAGATCAGTCGCTCCACTTCGTCCACTCATGTCTAATCTCAATAAATGAAGGATAGGCAAGATTTTCAAAACAAGAAAGGAAGATGAAAAATGGGTTTTCGGTTGACAGTCGATGGAGACAGCAAGATTGAATTCAAGGAAGATGCGCTCACGCAGGTGCAGTTCCTGTCCAACACGCCGAGCGGAGGCAAGGCTTTCGGCAAAGGCAGAGACGGATTGTCCATCCAGAACATTGATTATGCGGCAGCTCCGGGATCGGGCAACGCAAGGGCAACGGATATCGGACTGGGCGTGAAGATCTGGGGCAGGATCAACTTCTCCTTGGGGGCGGAGGTTGAGGACTCCACGGTGACTATGGCGAACTGGGCACTCCAGCCATCCGACGTAGCAACAGCTTACAGAAAGGCCGTTATTCAGGTTGTGGCTTCCGGTCAGGTGGTCAGGGAATACACCATTCCCAATGCTTTCATTGTGGAGTATTCCGAGAATCTGGACGACGAGGAAGGCGTAGGACACTTCTATCTTCATCTGCGCCAGAAGAAGGATCTGAACCCGAAAGTGGAACTCAAGGGCGGTTTTGAATTGTCGTAAGGAACCGTAAAGAAGAAAGCACAAACTGAAAATTTCAAGGAGGCGTGAGACAAATGTCATTCCATGTAGATATCAACGATCCGAAAATTTCGATTGAGCCGGAGTGCACCCGCAGGGTGGAGTTCCGGACGGACATCCCGCTGGACAGCAGCGCAAGGACCAAGGACGTGGGCGTCACGATGATCATCACCGGCAAGATCCTGTCGGATTCCGCCGAGGTAGGAAAACCTGCCGACAGCACGGCAAAGCTTCTGGAGTGGTCCGCGATCCCGGCAGAGAAAAAGGAAGCGTACAAAAATGTGGTGGTAACAGTAAAGGCAGGCGGCATCAGCACGAGAAAATACCAATTGCCGGATGCCTTCGTGGTGGACTACTTCGAGGACTTTGACAATCAGGAGGGCGGAGGAACCTTTACGCTGGTGCTGAAGCAGAGAAAGAACAAATTGAAGGATGTTATGGTGACAGGTGGATTCACGGAATAATCCTGGCTGTCGGCCCAAAGGGAAAGGCGGAGGAATGCCTTTCCCTTTGGGTGTTTCCTGTCAAGGTGATAACGGGCCAGTTCCCATGCAGGGGAGAGGAATGCGATGGAAAATCATTATGAAGTCCTTGAGGTGGCGCAGAATGCCACGAAGAAGGACATCAAGAAATCATACTACCGCTTGGCGAAGAAATACCATCCGGATCATAACCAGAACGACCCGACGGCCGCAGAGAAATTCAAGGCTGTGGGGGAAGCCTATCGTGTCCTTTCCGACGATGCAGCGAGGGCGGAATATGACAGGCAGCTCGCACAGGGGCCTGCCACGCAGAAGACTGCAGCGGCCAGGGGCAGGACAGCGGGCGGTCCGGTCAGGAAGCCGCAGCCCAAGGCGCCGGGCGCATCTGCCCAGGGAATCAATTTTCAGCATCTCAATGAAAGTTTTGCCAGTTTTTGGGGATATGACCCCAAGACGAAACAGGTCACCAATGAGGAGAAGCTCAACACCTTTGTAGAGAAGGACCGCAAGAAAAATCCGCTGGATACGACGGATATGTTTGAGAGATTCATGGGATTCAAGAAATAGGGGGATCGTCATGTACCGGAAACAGTTATTTACCGCAGGCATTGGCGTCCTTGGGGTGCTGTTCGCACTGGTGGCTGTCCAGAGCGGTTTTTCGGGAACGGGACGATTCTTTCTTGGGATTCTCGGAGCCATGGTGTTCCTTTGGGCGGCATTGACTCTGTATTTCGAGTGGAGAGCCGAGGAACGGGAGGTGGAGAAGATGTCATGGCCGGCTTCTCCCGCACAGGGGCGAAGGATCACCCGGATTGACCTCATCAACGAAGAGGAGACGGTGGCAGCTTCCTGGGATATCTACGAGAAGACCTGCGCAGTCATCGGCAGGGACTATAAGGAAAACCAGGTGGATATCGATCTTGGCCGGAGTGAATATGCATCCCTGGTGGACATCCATCATGCCGTCCTGAATTATGCCGGTGGAGACTGGTATGTGGAGGATCTGGGAAGCAAGAACGGCGTCCTTGTGCAGAAGGCAGCCGATGGGCGCAAGTACAGGCTCAGCCCGGATCAGCCCTGCAAGCTGCGCACGGGGGATGTTATCATTATCGGCTTGAACCGCTTGCGGCTGCATTGATGATCAAAAACACAGAGAAGTAAAGGGGAATACGCATGAATGGTTTGATACGTTGCCAAAATGGGCATCTGTTCAGCTCCCGCCGTTACGGAACCATATGCCCATACTGCAATGTGGAGACGGCAACACAGGAAAAGAAGGAAACACTTCAGCAGACGGAAGTGGATGTGGACGAGATGTTGTTCATGAACAAGATCCAGCCTGTCTGCGGGTGGATTGTCTGCATCGAGGGACCGCGACAGGGGAAGGACTACAAGATCCATGAAGGGAAGAACTTCGTGGGCCGGGCTGATGATATGGATATCCAGGTCCTGGGAGACAACAAGATCAATCGCCGGAACCACGCGATTTTTGTCTATGATCCTAAAAAACATGAAACGGTGCTCCTGCCGGGAGATTCCAATGGCCTTGTCTATCATAATGACAATGCAGTCTATGTTCCTGTGGTTCTGAGTGTCTATGATGTCATTGAGATTGGAGCCAGCAAGTTCCTGTTCATACCTTTTTGCGGCGACCATTTCCGGTGGGAGGACAGCCCTGCCGACGATGCCAAGCCCGCTTTGGAGACAGAACTGGAAACCCTGCAGGCACAGAAAGGATAGCCCATGTATGAGGAGATTTTGGCCGTCCTGGCCATCCTGATTCTCATTCTGCTCGTTCTCCGTTCCAGGGAATCCCAGCCGGAGGTTGAAAGAAGAGCCCCAAATCCCATCGGAAGTTCCATGACCATTGGGGAGAGGGAACTGCAGCAGGATCATTTTGGCAGCGCCCTTGGGGACGAAGGCGCTATCATGGTGCTGGCCGATGGCATGGGGCGCAGGGAAGGCGGAAAGATTGCAGCCCGCATTGCTGTGGATACTTTTTTGGATCTCTACAATGAATATCAGGCCTTCGACAAGCCGCAGTACTATTTCCGCCGGGCTTATCAGCTGGCAAACCACAAGATATTGAACACTCTGGAAGAGCGTCAGGGGATGGCCTCTGCTGCCGTGGCTCTTGTGCGGAACAGCACCCTTTACTACGCATTGGTGGGCAGTGTCCGGATTGCTGTCTATCGAAATGGGGACCTGATTCCTGTCAGTGAAGGGCAAACAATTGATGTGCTTGCCTGCCGCCGCTATGAGGAAGGGCGCATCAGCAAGCAGACGGCCCGGGCACTCCTGGAGGATCAGCGGCTCTACAATGTGTTGGGCAAGGATGACTTCCATGATATTGAGTTCTTCAGCAAGCCGTTGACTCTCTGTGAAGGCGACGTGGTGCTGATGATGACGGATGGGGTGTCTCATGCCCTGAAATGGGTGGAGATAGAGAACACTCTCAGGCGAGGCGGTTCGCCGGATGAGATGGCCGGTCATGTTATTGAGGCCGTGAACAGGAGCAACGTGGAAGATAAGGACAATGCCAGCGTACTGCTCTACCAGAATTATACTCGCGAACAATGAAATCTTTATCTTGTTACCATTTGCACGCGGTATATGCAGAGCCCGTAAAAGCTTTGCCGGCGGCAAATTTTAACGGGCTCTAGTATAACTAATCGAGGTATCCAATGTGAGAAAATCCAACAGCGAATTCAAGACAGCTTTCGTGTCTGAAGCTGGCGGCGAGCTTGCCAACAATGATTATTTTGCCTATGTGGAACTGGATGATTATGCCTGCTATGTGCTGGCATCCGGCATCACGGATTTCCGGTCCACGGAGGCAGCCAAGCTGGCGGTGGAGCATTTTGTGCTGAGTTTTCAGGAAAAGCCCACCATGGGCATGAAGACTTTGACGAGATATATGGAAGAGACGAACCGGAGGCTTTTGGAGACGGCAAATGCTACGGAGCGTCTCAAGGCCTCCATTGTTGCTATCGTCACAAACTATGAGTATTTCCGCTACGTGAGTGCGGGAAATGTGCGCCTGCGCATGTACCGGCAGGGGCGCAATTACATGGGCTCCTCCGATATGTCCCTGGCCAGGAAGCTTGTGGACCGGGGAGAGACGGACACCCTGCTGGACCGGCATGAGGAGCGTCATAATCTGTATGCCTATCTTGGAAAGCCGGATTTTTTCCATCCCTTTGTGTCCAATAAGACACCTTTGAGGGACGGGGATATTCTTGCGCTCTATACCAGCGGATTTTGGGAGCATGTTGACGCACAGGAGATCGACGAAATCTTCCATGAGGCATCCAATGACCCCAGGGAGTCACTGGACAGTCTGGAGGATCTCCTGCTGTCCCGTCAGCCCCAGAATCTCAAGAGCTACACCGTTGCCAGCATCTTCGTCAACAAGATCTACCGTGACCCGGAACGGGAGCGGAAACGGCAGATGTACATCAAGATGGCAATCATTGTTTTCATCATTCTGCTTATTGTGGGCCTGATTGGCTTCTATCTGTACCACCGCTATCAGGAGAAAGTGGAGAACATGGAGAAGACGGAGGAGGAAGCCATCGAGTTCCTGAAGGCTGACAACTATACCAGGGCACAGGAGAGCTGCAAGTCTGCCATGGATCAGGCGAAGGAATTGAAAAAGACTGAGGATGAGGCGCGTATGCGTTCGTATCTCATGGTGGTGGACAGCATCCTCGCTGCAGATGACGCTTTCAAGGCAAAGGATTATGCCACGGCCTATGACGGCTATATGACAGCGATGGAGAATTCCAGGAATGCAGATCTCATGGGTATGGGCTATATTGAACGGCGCATGGCCCAGGCGGAGGAGTTCCTCTTTGTCTCGGATTTCATCAGTCTTGGAAACAAGGCCATGGATGCAGGGGATTTGGATCGGGCAGAGTCTGCTTTCTATAAAGCCCGTGACAAGGCTTCCGTCATTCATGATGAGAGTGGACGCAAGGCGGCCATGGATGCTTTGGACAAGCTCTATGACCTGAAGGCAAAGCAGAAGGCTGACAGTGATGCGAAGATCAAGAAAGCCGGAGAATCTGCGGTAAGCGATGCAATGAAGAAGGGCGATGAGCTCCTGCAGCAGGGAGATATCGAAGGTGCAGAGAAGGCATATCTGGAGGCGCGTGCCATCGCGAACTCCAACGGTGACTCCAACAGCCGGGCGGATGCCATGAAGGGCATGGAGCAGGTGCATCAGGCGAAGGCGGAAAAGGCTGAAAAAGAGCAAAAGGACGCAGAGGCGCAGAAACAGCTTATCGATGAGAGGAACCGCCAGTATGCGATAGCAGCGGATGCCGCCACGAAGGGGGACAATGCCTATACCAGCGGTGATTATCTCAGTGCCCAGATCTATTATCAGAGTGCCATGGATAAGTTTACTGCCTTAGATGAACTGGATATGGCCTCGAAGATGAAGACGAAGCTGGACAATGCCGTCCAGCAGCAGGGTGCCAGCATGCAGAGCAAGCAGGATGCCCAGGACATGGAGACCAAGGCAAAGACACTCTATTCCAGCAAGGATTATGCCGGGGCGAAGCAGGCTGCCCTGTCGGCGAAGCAGATGTATGCGGCTTTGGGGAATCAGGCCAAGGTGGATGAGATGAATATGCTCATCAGTCAGATCGATATGGATGCCATCATTGACAAGAATTTGCAATAGGGGAACGTCCCGAGTTCCCGGGGAGGGATCGTTAGTATGGAGAAGCGGCTCGGATACGTGCTCAGCAGGGATGGTCTGCCCAGCAGCACGGATGGGCAGGGAAAGCGATATCATCGGCAGGAATTGGAACTCATGACGGTATACCAGCTCCGGGAGATTGCGAAGCGGGAGCGCATCATTCATGGAATTGTGAATCCGCTGGACAAGGATCTGCTTGTCGATACCATCCTGCGCTATCGGGGGGCGGAAAATGCGCTCCTCATCCGTGAGTACCGGGCAGAGGACTACGAGATATTGGAAGAGACCTTCCATCATATGACCTTCCAGGAACGGAAGGATGTGAAACTGGATTGCAGTGCCCGCATCACAGTCTACCAAGGGTTGGCGGTGGATTATTACGATGAGATCACCATCAGCTATCGTCCGGAATTTCGGGAGACGAATGCTTTTTTGGTGGATAGCGAGAAAAATCTGTGCGCTGTTTTCAGCGTGGAATCGAAGGGGAGCGACAGGAGCCGTCTGTATCTCAGGAAAGGGGCGGCATTTCCCTGCCATGAGGCATCCGTCAAGCGCTATACATTGTTGTTCCTGGAACGTTACTATTCGGAGCAGATCTTCCGGTTCTACAATGGGGAGATTACCTATGTCCCGTCGAACATCCCTGCCGTCTTTGCAGAGCTTTTGGACTTTACGGTGAAGGAACCGGATGTGCTGAAGATGCCGGCGGCTATTGATTTTGGAACCTCCAACACTGTGGCGGGGATTCTGGATCTGGGGAGCACGCGGCAGGGACAGACGGGCATCTACCATGAGAAGGTTCAGTATGCGATCTTTTACGATCCCCGGAAGGATTATCAGCCAACGCATCTCGTGCCGAGCCTCATCGGGGTACTGTCCCTGGAAGATGCAGCCCATCCAAGGTACTGTTTCGGGTATGAGGCCCAAAACATGGCGCTCTTTGGCTATGTTGAGGAGGGATTCTGTCTCTTCTATGATATCAAGCGATGGATTGCGGATTACGAAAAGGAGGAGGAACTTCTCGACAAATATGGCCGAAGGGCCTTTGTCAAGCGGAAGGATATCCTTCGGGAGTATTTCCTTTATATCATTCATTCTCTGGAGAATCGCATCAAGCATCGGGTCCATTATGTGCATCTTTCCTGCCCGGTGAAACAGAAGCATAAGTTCCAGCGGCTGTTTCAGGAGGTTTTGCCGGAATATGCCATTGAACGGCGGGACATGATCGATGAAGGTGTCTCGGTGCTCTACAATACCATCAGTGAGATGATAGAGACCGGCAAGGTACCGAAGAACCAGAAGGTCAGTGCTCTCATTATCGATTGCGGCGGTGGAACCATGGATATTTCTTCCTGCGTGTTCCAGGTGGAGGATCGGCGGGTCGCCTACAAGATTGACATTGAGACCAGCTATGAGAACGGCAGCACGGATTTTGGAGGAAATAATCTGACCTATCGCATTTTCCAGCTGCTCAAGCTCCGTATCGTGGAAATCCTCTACCGGCAGTATATGGAACAGATGGGCCAGAACAATTGGGAGGCCCGGCAGAACTTCTATGGGAAAAAGCCCAGCTTTGACGAATGGGATCGTGAAGTTGCTTCTGCAATTCCATCCAGGCAGCGGCTCCTGGCGGACTTTGACCGGGAGGTTTTCCGTTATGTGGACGAGAACGGCACGGAATCCATCTATCGGAACTTTGAGAAAGCCTATGCCCAGGCGGAGGAAATCCTGCCCACAAGGTTCAAGGACTGGGAGACCAGGACGAGGAACGAGTATTTCCAGGTGCGGAATAACTTCTATTTCCTGTTCCAGTGCGCGGAGCAGATCAAAAAGGAATTTTTTGAAAACACGTTCATATTGAGAGTCCTGTTATCTGCGGAGGGCAACCATGCACAAAAGGATTGGGAGACCTTCTGCAAGTATGCGCGTAATTTCGACAACACCATTGTTTTGCCCATGGACAAGTGGAAGATTGCCATCCGGAATTCGGAGGGATTGTCGGTTTTGCATGACCTGCCGGATCTTTCTTTCAGCGTCTTTGCGATCAATCTTCTCCTGGCTCCCGATATCTACAGTGCCGTCCATCGCTTCATGGATCCGCTGTACGAGAGCGGGGAACTGGATGAGTACAGCATCATCAAGCTCAGCGGGCAGTCCTGTAAGATCGATCTCTTCCGCACGTCCCTGAAGGAATTCGTTCCGGGCAAAGTCATCAAGTCACGGAGGGAGACGAAGCAGGAGGATGGTGTGCAGCAGACAGAAAGCAGCGAGCTGAAGATGTCCTGCATCGATGGTGTGCTCAAATATCTGCGGGATAAGAAATTTGGTTATGCGGATGTGACCATCCGCAACAGGGAGCCACATCTTCCCTACATCCTGACAGGTTTTACCCATACGGGCAAAGAGATTCCCATGATTCATGGAGGGAAGGGGATCCGTCATGGTGTGATTTCCCGTAATATGGACGATCTGACACTCACCCTTTATCTCAAGGATGACCGGGAGACTCTGCGGCATGAGTTTGTCTATTACTGCACCTTGGAGGAGTTTGAACCGAAGCGCCAGGAAGAAATTGAGGAGCTATATGGTGAGAACATTCCGCAGGACGATACGGACAACATCGTGGACCGGGAGGTCAAATTCTTTGTTTGGGCAGATCCCATGGAATGGGGCTTCCTGGTGGCTCCCATCTATCGTGATGTGGAGACCCTTCGTATGGGCAGAGAGCAGTTCTTCAGTTTTGAGGATGACCAATGGGCCAGTAATTTCTTCGATGGGACGAAATGAGGTGAGCCTATGTATCGCATGGCACGGATATTCGTCGTCGCTTTCCTCTGCACAAGCATCCTTTTTCCTGTGCCCTGCGCTGCCCGTGGGAAGGTGATGCGTGTGGCTGAGCATACGGCCAGGGATATCCTGGAAATTGCCGGGGCGCAGATCCTTGCGGATGTACTGGCACCTGTTTTCGGCCTTGGTCCGCAGAAGACGGACGAGGAAAAGCAGCAGGAAAAGGAGAAAAAGGAGGAAAAGAAGAAGGACAAGGAGATGGAGAAGGCCCAAAAGGAAATGGAAAAGGAGGAGAAGAAGGCAGAGCAGGACGGGACTGCCGTGGAGGATCCAACGACAACAATCGGCATGGTGAAGGAGTGGGCCGAAAAGGGAGATGTCCAGGCACAGTGCATCCTTGCCTATGCCTATGAGACGGGGCAGAAGGTGCCAAAGGATCCCAATATGGCCATGGTTTGGCAGAACCGCGCTGCGGACCAGAACATTCCTCTGGTGAAGAATTTCCTGCCTTGGGAGTACGGAAAGAAGGTCATCCCCCTGGCACGCCTGTTTGCCATCTCGGGCCGGCGTTCCCATGTGGGACAGTATGTGGACCAGGATGTGAAGGATGCTGTGCGTTGGAGCCAGCTTGGCGCAGAGGAGAAGGATACCATGGCCATCGCCTATATCGCATCCGCTTACTACACGGGGCGTGGAATGACCCAGGACTACAAGAAGGCCGTTGAGCTTGCAAAGAGCTCGGATAAGGACCCCCTTTCTCTTGAGGTGCTTATCCAGGCCTATCAGTGGGGGAACGGTGTGGACAAGGACCAGGCCAAGAGCGATCGTTACGCCAGGTATCTGAAGACAGTGGTGGAGCGGAATCAGCAAAAGGAACGGGACAAGGTGTACAAGAAGTACGAGAAGGAGATAAAGGCGGGAGATCTGTATGGGATTATTCGATGACGCATTTGATATCGACGAATACGTTCGGAAGCGCCTGATGGAGATGGACCAGCTCAAGAACAGGGAGCTGTTCAAGGAGATCGTTGCCGACATGATGAACGGCCTTTACAAGCATGTGAAGGAGGAATACCAATTTCTGGAGAATCGGGTGTTCCGGGAGGTTCCTGTGGCGATGCGGATGCCGGATGTGGTTACGGGAATCGCCTCTCTTCAGGAGTACGATGTCACGGACAAATACATGCATGCAATGAGGCCGGAGGATCTGGAGGAGCAAACGGTTTCCGTGGAGGAGATGCTTTCTTCTGTCAGGGAAGAGAAACCCTTCTTTCTCTACACATGTTTCATACAGGAGGACTATTTGCCCCTTCGGAATCTGGTAAAGGAGGATCGGGTCTTTCACGGCATCATTGAGAATGAATACGGGGAGACGGCAGCGGATTTCATCCTTCGGCCCAATGAGAGCTACCAGAAGCAGCTGGAAGCCCTTTATCCCATGGCGCGGCTCAACTGTGTCCCCTGGCGCAGCATCAACAGCCCATATCTCTACAAGCTCTTTGATGTCTATGTCACCCGGATTGAACAATGGGATGATGAGCAGCAGGTGAAGAAGATTGCGGTGGAATTCGAGGAATTCGCGGAGAAGGTGCGTTACAACATCGTGCCTCTCTGGAATGTCGTTCCCGTCAGCATCATGGCGAATGCCTATCCCCAGCCTGCACTGGAACGGGGCTATTACGAGCACTGCCTCTACAGGAGCCAGTTCCGGGAGGATGCTGCCTATCTGCTGCGGAAAAGCGACTGGACACTTCGGGGGATCCGATGGTTGGAGGGGGATCTCTACATTCTTTGCGACGGTGAGACGCCGGGAGATTGGGACTTCTATGAGTTTCATCAGGTGCCGGAGAATGTGCGTTATCCTTATCCCTTGATGAGCAACGTGCAGTATGACACATTTTCTCTCAATATGAGGGAATATTATGGGCAGCGTATCAAGACAAGAACAGAGTTGATCCGGCTTGTGGAATCCTTTCCCTGTGGGAAGGCTCTTGAACTGGTGGATGCAAAGGTCGTGCCCAATCCCGGGAAACAGGAGACGTATTCCATGGAAAATTTCATTGAGTATGAATTCCGCAGCGGGAACTGGGATCGGGCCCTGGAGGTGTCCTTCCGACCCAGGGACAATGAATTCTATCTGAACCGGGATATCATGAGCTTTCTCATGACGGAATTGCAGCATTTCTTTCCGGAGTATGAATGCATGGGGAAATTGGTGTAGGGGGTATCATCATGAATTTCATATGGGATATTGCCCTGCAGGCCGAACGGGATGGGCTTTCTCTCGACAAGCTGTTCTTCCAGCCCTCGGAGGATCCGAGTCCCTGCTATGAGCAGTCCTTTTCCTGTCTCAACCAGTCTCATGTGGATGAGGCGCGTGTGGAGATCAATCCCCTCATGCGCTTCGCCGAGATTTTCCAGTATCTCCTTCATCCCGATGTGTTCTTTTTCCTGGAGGCAGAAAACCAGCAGTGCATCCTCTATGTCTTTGATGCATTTGTGCATGTACTGACGGAGATTGATCTCTGCCATGGTATGACCCAGCGTGAATTTTACGTTCGGCAGATCCGGCGGGAGCTCCTGTGGGGTGTTTTCGGAAGGACGGCCAGGGAAGCCTGCCTCACCTTGAACAAGGAGCAGCAACTTGCCGTGGCGGAGGAATTGCTCAATACCATGCAGATGGGCTCATGCCTGGATTCCTTTTGCCGCATTATGCGGCAGCTGTTTCCGGGATGTTTTATCTACCAGGTCAAGAAGCATCCTCAGATTCTCTATGTCTATTTGGACCGGGTGCGGGATGTCGCTCTGGAAAAGCGGTGGAACCTGCTTCGCGATACTTTCCTGCCCATGGATATGGAGGTCCGGGTATTCTGGGAGATGCATTTCGGCATTCTGGGTGTCGATGTAACCATGCAATCGGATGCGATTGCGATTTTTTAGGATGTGTTGGACATGAATGAACAAAGGTACCCTCTTTTGGAGGAACTGCATGTGCTCAGGACATCTGCGCTGTGCAGCATAAGGGATCGGGCGTTTGATTTGCTGCCCCTTTATTATGAGGGTTACAGTGACGGCATTGTCAGCGGCTGCTGTCTCCAGACAGAGAAGGACACCATAGCAGTTCTTCCGGGCATTGTCCGCTATGGCGGCTTCATGTATTTCCTGAAGGAATCCATGCTGGTGGCTTATGAGCCCACGGAGGAATACCGCATGCTGAAGCTGAAGTTCGGCATGGAGGAGGAAAGCGAGAATTTCCGCTTGCGCAGTGTCCGATTGGAGATTTCCGATGATATGGGCATCAAAGAGGACGAGATGGAGCTTTGCCGTTTCAAGCTCAAGTCGGGTGCAGTGCTTCGGACAAAGTATGTGGATTTCTTTGACAGAGTGACGGAATTCGATACCGTCAATACCGTTTCCTGCCCCTATGCAGCGGTGGGCAGAAGCACGTTGCTTCCGGAAATCGTGGCGGCATTTGCGAGGGAGGCCATGGGGTATGAGTTGGATCCCCTGGACCAGACCTTTTGTCTGGCGGCCCTGCAGAATCTTCCGATTTCCTATGACCAGATCAGCTTTTATTTGCAGCGTCGTCTGCGATTGGAAGCGCAGGAATGGGATAACAGGGGATTATATGACGGACTTTGCACGGTGCTTCGGGAGATTCAGGGGGGCAGCCGCCGTGAAATCAGAAGCGCCCGGAGGGGACGCCGGGAGGTCTTTGTTGACTGATGGAAAAAAAATTTGATTTTAACGAAAAAAAGATGTACTGGGATGAGGATGTCCTGCATATAAAGAATGAAGCAAGGCGCTATCTGGAAGAGCAGCGGCTTGCGGCAGAGGGGATCCTCCCTGCTGCAGGGGAGGAGAGCAATGAAGAAGAAGTGAGACAGGCTGGGGAGTGATTTTATGGCAAAAGGATATATGACGGCCATGGCGATGATCAGGTGCAATGCGGGCTTGAACCCTGTTCCGCTGCTGCTTCCTGTGGGGCATGGCGTGCAGTCCAAGGGCAAGCCTTTGGTAAATGCCAATGACCATATTCCCATGGTGAATATCCTGCCTTTTGGGATCTGCCGCAACAAACCGGCGGCGCCTCCGGGAGCGAATGTCTGCATACCGGTGACGCCCCTGGCGTGGACGAAGGGGGATACGCATTGTTTTGTGGGGGGTGCTCCGGCACTCAAAAAGGATAGCTGCCTGACCTGCATGATGGGCGGGAGCATTAAGTTCGAGTAGGGCCAAAGAGAGGAGGAGCCTCCATGTCCCAGGCATCGGAGCGGATTGCCCTGCGGGAAATCAAGCTGGAGGGGTTCAGTTATTCCCGTATCTTGAGCCTGCAGATTGAGGAAGAAGCGGGACAGCATGGCATCTGCCATGTGGATGCTGTCATTCCGCAGGCATTGAAGTCATCGGAACTTTTATCCATGGGGCAGCAGAAGAAGATCACGCTGAAGTCCCCTCAGGGCGGGATTATTTTCTGCGGTATGATGGTACGCATCATACAGGAGGATCGGGAGGATGTACATCTCCTGCGCGTTGTGGCCCAGACCCTTTCCTGCCAGCTTGATCGGACGAGGAAAAGCCGTACCTTCCAGTCACCGGACAAGACCTTGAAGAAGGTCCTTTCCGATGTAGCTTCTAATTCCGGCTGCAGCAGTCCGGATATCAAGGGCGGGGATGCGGAGCAGGAGAAGATTTCCCAGATGCTGTACCAGGATCAGCAAACGGATTGGGAATTTCTGCATCGTTTGGCAGAGAGTATGGGGAGATTCCTGTTCGTGGACGGGAAGACGGATGCACTGAGGGTAAGTGTAGGTCCGGTTCCTTTTAAAGGCGGGAAACAGGGGGATGCCCTTCTTGAATTGGGAAGGCACCTTCCTGTGGAATGCTGTGAATGTATCCAGAAAAATACCTACAGCAAGGCGCGCACGGCATATTTCATCGAGACAGACATCCTGACGAATGATCTCGGGATAGGAGTGGGCTACAGCTTTACCTATGACAACAAGGCACAGATCGTAAAAAAGAGCCGTATCGTGACAGAACATAGCACGCTGGTGAACCAGGTCACCCTTGTGCCGAAGGAAGGCTGCAGGGTGGATGCAAGGGCAGAGCTCCGCGAGGCGAATCGTGGAAAGTATCTGGCAGGCAAGGTCTTGGAGGCCCAGGGGAAGGACAAGTCCGGCAGCAAGAGGGATGACTGTGTCAAGGTGCAGTTTGACTGTGACAAGAGCCAGGACAAGAAGGATGCCCGTTGGATTCCCTATATGAATGTGGTGAACAATTATATGTACTCCATGCCGGATGAGGGGGACCGCGTCTCCGTGTATTTCGAGGAGAACGGGACGATTTTAGCCATCGGGAGTCTTCGGGGAACGGACCGGTCTGCCCAGTCCCGTCTTCAGGACTGTAAACCGGAGAACAGAAGCTTTCTCTCTGCAGACCAGTTCATGGAATTCCAGTCCAAGGAACTTTCCTTTGTGGCAGGCAAGAAGGCGCAGAGTGCCTATTTGAAGGAGTCGACGGACAAGGGCATTTCCCTGAAGGCGAAGAAGGATGTCGTGATCAAAAGCGACAGTGATATCGTGATGCAGGCGTCTGCCGGGCAGACCATGAGCAAGCAGACCCAGATGGCGGCCACGCATATGGTGGGGTTTGGAATGTATACAGCGTGTGCGGGACAACCGCCGTCCACCATGCTGAATCCCATGGGGGGCATGATAGGGAAGAATGCCTCCTCCTTGAAATCTTCCGGCGCTTCCGAGGAGAAGGTGCAGATCTCTGATCTGGCGAAAGAACTGGACAAGAAATCAGGAGCCAAGGCGCAGGAACAGAAAAAATCCTCCGGTGGCGGTTCGGGCGGCTCCGGCAAGCTGAAAATCAAGGCGGGTTCCACACTTTTGCTTAAGGTAGGGGACAGCAGCATTGAGGTGTCCAAGGGAAATATCAAGACAAAGGTGCTTTTTACGGCAGCCTATATCCCGGGTCCGGGAGTAGGGAGCGGCGCACCTGCTGCTATCGGCCCGGGAAAACCGCAGAACCGGTCCACCAGCATCAAGGCCGAGCATGGAGCGGAGGATCGTTCCCGTCTCAAGGAAGGAGGTCGCGGTGTCAATGACAATAAACGGATTTCCAAGAGTGGATAGCACTGTCCCGGATCTTGGGGAGGCATGTATCGATCCTGTTACGGGCGTGTTGTCGCTCAGGGCGGTGGATTACGGGCAGCGGGATCTTGGGGAACCGTTCTTTTTGATGCGCGATTATGTATCCGGACGCATGACAGGGGACAAGGCGAACATGCAGATGCTGGGAAGCCGGTGGCTTTTGAGTTTCGGCGGGAAGCTTGTCCGCAAAGGCGCACGGCTTCAGCTTCCCATAGGAGATTTCCGATGGGAAGCTTTTTGTATACAGGAAGGCCGCTGGGAACATGCGGAAGGAAATCGGCGGTATCAGCTGCAGGAACGGCGGGATGGTTTTCTTTTGAGAGATCTGCATCTGCCGGCAGAATATGTCTATGATGCCAGGGGGCATCTTGTTTCCCTGCAGAAAAGAGGGGGCATTCGACGGTGTATCCAGTACTATGGGGATACGCCTGTGCGCATTGTACTGTCCAGCGGGCAGGAAATTTCCCTGCATTTTGAGGATGGCCATCTTTCCTGCGTTGAGGATGTTATGGGGCGCAAACTGCTCTATCAGTACAAGGACAGATTCCTATGGAAGGTGATCTATCCGAATCACAGCAGTGCGGAATACGACTATGATGATATGGGGCGCCTTGCAGGATGCAGGGACAGGAATGGCGATCAGGTCTTCCGGATTTCTTATGATGATTACAGCCGTGTGGTAAGGTATTCCCTGCAAAGCGGGGAGCGATATGTCTATCGTTATCTTGACCAGAATTTCCGCACCCTTGTCCTGGAGGAAGAGTCTCTGGAATTTCGTAGTTATTACTGGAACAGAAGGAACCAGATCGAAAAGCTCGTCTATGAGGATGGCATGGAAGAACGATTTGAATACGACGCAGAGGGAAGAGTGGTCTACAAGAAAGACCGTTCCAATAAGGAGACCCGATGGGAATATGATGGAAACGGTCTTCCTGTAAGGGAAGAACGAAAGGATGGCTTGATTCTCGATTACAGTTACGATGAATTGGGCAGGCTTGCAAGGATGCATGACAACTTTGATGGGGAGGAGCAATACCGATGGAATTCAAATGGCTGGCTCATCGAGAAGAAGACGCGGCTCACAGGTCATGCATGGCGAAAAGAGGCATGGGAGAGGGATATGGTCGGCAGGATTCTCTCCTATTCCCGAAACGGGAACAAGACAAAGTATGTTTATGAGGCTGGCTCGCCGATGCCCCATTTGATGGAAACTCCCTGTGGGGCAAAGTTCAGCTATCGCTATGACAAGGTGTTTCGTCTGCGTGCCATACAGAGTTCTGCCGGGGAACGGCTCATCAGCTATAATGTCCTGGATCTCGTGGCGAGAGAAGAAGACGCCTTGAAGAATTGCCGGACTTATACGTATGATTTTCAGGGGAAGGAATTGGATGGGAAAGAAGCCCCTTTCTTTGATTTTCCCGGGAATCCCGAGAAAAAATCTGTAATAAAAATAGGAACTGGAACATATAAAGACCGGAGCGGTATCCTGTTTCATCACGATGCCAAGGGAAGACTTGAGGAAGTTCGCCGGACAGAAGACCAGGCACTTTTGGCGCGGTTCCGGTATGATATCGGCGGACGGATGACGGAAGAGCGCAGGGCCTGGGAGGATGAAAAGGAAGCTCCCGGAAAATTCCGGCTGCGGCGGTGGAAATATGATGACAATGACAATGTCCTGGAGGAGCGTATCTGGCTGGATCCCCAGGAGCAGACAAGCACCAGGGGGCGCATCCAAATCCGGCACTATGATTACGATGCACAGGATCGCCTGGTGCATGTCGAGGACAACCGCGGAGATCAGAGCGAGTATTCCTATGATGACTTGAGCCGGTGCATTCTCGCCAAGCACAGGAAGAAGGAGATGCCTGTGGAGGTCGTGAAGTATCTTTACGATGCAGACGGAAGGCTCGTGGGGCGGGATGAGAAATCGGATTATGCGCGCACGGGAAAACTTTGGGCGCATACGGCCTTTACCCTGGATGTGGAGGGCGTTTGCTTGAAGGCACTCCTTCCCGACGATACGGAGCTGGAGGGAGCGGACGCGGGGAAGATATATGAGGAATGTCTGGCATCCCTCCCCAGGTATGGGGATATTTCCGGATATTGCCGTTGATGGCGGGAAGATGCGTATATAGTTGTATGGAGATGAGGTGAGGAACTTGCCGAAACCTTATGTGGCAGCGAATGGAATCCCGGCAAGGGATTTGAGTGTTGATGTGGCGGGCGGTGTTTCCCTGGGAAATGATTACCGTCTGCTGGAGCTTGAGATACGCCATGCGCCCAATGAGCATGGCACGGCTTGGATGGTTGTGCAGATGCAGACGGAGACCTGCAAGAAATTCATAGAGCAGGCCAGCATCAAGGACAAGGTCAAGATCAGCGTGGGGGAGAGCTCGAAGAAGCAGCTCATTTTTCTGGGCTATATCAGACAGGCCCGCATGAAGTGCCGCACAGATCACAGCCTGCTGGCACTGGATCTGGCGGATGCCAGCTATTTGCAGGACATCACAAAGGTGAACTGCAGCTACCAGAACACGAAGAAAAAGTATCAGGATATCCTGAATGCTGCCTACGGCAGCGAGGGAACGGCAAAGCTGAAAAGCTCCCTGGACACGGCCATCGGAAAGATGATTATTCAGATGGACGAGACGAATTGGGAATTTGCGAAGCGGATGGCATCAAGGTTCAATGTTCCGGTGCTTTCCAATCTGACGGCGGAAAAGTGTTCCGTGTTTTTGGGGCTCAATGACGGGGGGAATGAGTTTGACCTGACCACTTCCCGTGTGGAGCAATATGTGGATGCCCAGAGCTTCGAGCGCGTGTCAAAGAATGACTGGCTCAAGAAACAGGCAGCCACGAGGGAGGACTTCTCCGGCCTTCGGGTGGAATCCCCATCCTATGCCTATCTTGGCGACAAAATCAAGGTCAATGGGACTTCCTGTCTCATCCGGAAGGTATTTGCCAAACTGCAGGGCGGCATGCTTGTGATGAGTTATGATCTCGCGCCGAAGGAGGCGGGATTTCTTGCACCGGCTGTACCGAATTTCACCTGTGCCGGGCGCATCCTGTCGGCCCAGGTAAAGGATGTGAAGAAGGATCAGGTGCGGGTGCATTTCCTTGATATTGACAAGCAGTTCGATTCTTCCGGCGATACCTGGCTGCCCTATGCGACAGCTTATTCCAGCAAGGACGGGAGCGGATGGTATGTCATGCCGGAGAAGGAAGACTATGTGAGGGTGCTGTTTCCCACAGACCAGGAAGCGGATGCCTATGTGTCCAGCGCCATCAACACGGCCCCCACGGAAAAGGTGCGAAACAAGAGTTTCAAGGCTCCGGGCGGCAAGGAACTGCTTCTGACGGATGATGGCGTAGAGATCATCTGTGAACATCAAAAGATTTTTGTCAAACTGGACAAGAGCAAGGGCATCAGCCTGGTGTCCAGCAAGAACATCGATGTCTCTGCAGATGGAGACATATCCCTGGATGCGAAGGGAAAGGTGCAGATCCTGGCAAAGAGCGGCATCGACCTTCAGGCGGGCTCCTCGCATTTGAAGATTCTGAGCAACCAGGTATCTGTCGGCGGCAATTCCATCAAACTGGGCGAATGAGGGGGAGCGTAGAGTGGCACTCATTACGACATTGCAGGAATACTATGAGGAACGCTACCAGGCTTTGGAAATCTCCCTGATGGAGAGTGTCAGCAGCCGGATGGGGCGGGAGTTTCGGAAGATTTTCCAAATCTGCATGGGCCATTGGCAGGAGATCTTGCGAGAGGCATGTGCGGTGCAGGAAGAGGAAAAGATACCCTGTGGCTACATGAGCATTTCCTTTCTGAATACTTCCCTGCTGGAAGGGAATCCCCTGTTTCAGGTGGATTTTTATAACGAGGAATGGGTTTATGGGGAGCCGTGGATGCGCGGCAGGATGCCTGCGGATTTTCTGTTCCGTGAATGGGCGGAATTTTGCAGGACAGCGTTGGACGATTCTTTTTACGTGCGGAGCAAATTGCAGCCCCCTGCCATCAAAACTCTTTTTTGGGGGACGGCGGAGAGACTCGTATACCTGTTTTCCTGTTTTGCAAAATACTTTATGAAGGATCTTTCGGATCTTTCGGAATTCCAGTCCTTGAAAAAAGAGGCCTCCATGTACGTGACCTGTGGCATGTATCTGGATTGGCAGGAACGGATTTATGCCGTGCTTCCTTCCCTTGACCTCAAGGATTTGCCGGACAATGAGGAGACGGCCTTTCGGGAATTCCGTGAAATCGTCTGCCATGGGAATGTGTTCCGGGATGCAGATCTGCGGCATTGCAGATTCTATGATTGTACGTTTCGCAATTGTGTGTTTGAGCAAGTGGATCTATCGGATGCCTATTTCCGGAATTGCCACTTTTATGATACGGATTTCTCGCAGGTGAAAGTGGCGGGATGTGTTTGGGAGGAAGGCATCTTCCGTTCCTGCGGCTTTCAGGATTCCGACACCCAGGCAGAGGGCGACGAGTATTTTGCAGAGGCGGAGATGGTGCGTTCCAAGCTTTTCGGTCTTCGTGTACAGGGATGTGACTTTTCTTATTTTCTCTTGCGGGACTGCAGCTCGGAGGATGTGCGCCTCGAATCCACGAAAACGGAGCATTCCGACTGGAAAAGCTATGGGGAGGTGGAGCCCGATGGTTGAGACGGACTGGTTTTGGGTGACAAAGGACAGGGACGCTTTGGGCATCAAAGGAACGAAGAATCTGTCGCAAAAGCGGTTCCCTTACTTCATGGACAGGGAGGCTTTCGATACGATAGAAGACGGGACGGCATTCTATCAGCATGAAGACCGTGGGGAATACAGTGACATTCTGTTTGAGCCGACCTTCATGTTCAGCGACAGATTTCAGCGCATTTTTAGTTATTTGGAACCGGAGATGGAGTTCAAATCCTTGCACCTCATCGATCAGAGCAAGCGGGAAAAGGCACCGGTACCACTGTACTGGATTCCCTTTCTCTCCTATACGGATGCGATTCATGAGAACTCTTCCGTGGTTCAGGGGAAGGCGGAGCGCCTGGTCCTCCGAAAGAAGGCAATGGAGGGACGGAGAATTGTCCATTGCCGCCTTCCGGCGGATGATATCTGGCTGTTTTCCCTGGAAGCGGCGGAATGCATTCTGCGCCGTTCTCCCCTGGGGATACTGCTGAAGAAAATAGAAACTGTTTTGTAGATATGTGAGGACACGGGTATGAAATTTAAACTAAGCATAAAAAAGATCAATGGGAGCGGAAGTGCGGATAAGTCCTCGGAAATCCTGCTGGAGGGCAGCATCATCAAGAACGTGGTGCCGCTTCTGTCCTATCCCGGGGATCACCCCGAGTGGACGGAGGACAAGCCTATTGGAATGCAGGTTTTGCTTCATGTGTATGGACGGACTTCCCTGCAAGATGATGAAGGAAAAACAGGGAAAATCTACAAATGGGCAGGCATGTGCCTTTCCAAGGGGAGGAAGCAGAGCAGCAGCGACAAGACCCTGGGCGGTGTGTATCGGGATGTGGAAGCAAGGATATATTTGGCAAACGAAAGCGATGAGGATGCTTTTCGTGTGCTTCATTTGCCTTGGGCCACCGTGGTGAAATACGAGGAAGGCTATGACGATGAAGAAGGGGAAGGCAACTTTCACCTTGTCCTTCGTCAGGATTGTCATGCCATCAAACAGTTTCAAAGCGACAAAAGCCGTGCCTTTGAGGTATCGGGGAAGATGCTTGTGACAGAGGCGCAGAGTTCCAAAGAAGACAAGATGGAGGAAAAGAAGAAAGAAGAAGGAAAGCAAAAGGAAGCAGCAGAGCAGGAGAAGGCAGTTGCCGCTTCTGCAGCAACTGCTGCCGCGACAAATGCGGAAGCAGCTCCGGCGGCAACGGAAACGAAAGATCAGAAAGCGGCCCAATCGGCAGGAGCAAAAGACAAGGAAGAGGCAGCGAAGAACGAAGAAGCTGCTCCGGCCGCAGAGGCAGCAGAAAACAAGGATGCGGCTGCGGCAGCGGTAGCAAAGGGAGCCGCAGGCTCGCAGGACAGCGAAGGGTCGAAGGGTGCCGCAGGATCGCAGGACAGCGAAGGCACGAAGGGCGCCGCAGGCTCGCAGGACAGCGAAGGGTCGAAGGGCGCCGCAGGCTCGCAGGACAGCGAAGGG
>CADCIX010000029.1 GCA_902801565.1 uncultured Veillonellaceae bacterium
TTTTTCAATCTTAGGATTTTCTAACAAATTTGTTGATAGTTATTTTCATTAACGGGGATGTTAGGCAAATCTCTTTTTCCTTATGACCCCGATATCATACCAATGGATGAAGATTTCACCTTGCAGATGTTCCTTGACAACTCCATCGTAGATTCGGCTTCATGGCAGGAGTTTATGCCAGCAGGTGTTACAAAAGCAATTTTCAAGAATTTCATACAGTATTATGATCCTGAGGTTTTTGTCGCGGCTGGCCGCAGAATTCGGGCTGTTGCCAAAAATGCAGATGAACTTGTACCTACGGAGCGTGTGCGTAGAATTGCCGAGTTGTTCTCTTGTTTCAAAAACCCGGATAAGGAAACCGTTCTGACACCTTGGCGAGTGGTAAATATGCACATGAGTGACTGCATTGGTGGATATGATTTCTATGATGAAAAACATGAAGTCGTATTGGAGAACCAACCGCCCAGATTTGTAGACCAAGGGCAAGTTACTCAGGATATATTTGCCAATATAGACTCTCGGATTTTGGAAATCAATTCAAAGACAGGGCTATATCCGCTTTATGTCACATATAGTCTGTATCGAGCAAGACTGGGCGAAAATACAGAAAATGATTTGTCTCTGAATGATTTGCTTATTCTTTGGGATAGAACGGTGCAAGAGAATATATATGTTATATGTAAAACACCGATGGCAAAATCTATTACAAAACGTACACTGGTTGGATTTCGGAATGTGAGTGTGAACGCACACTACTTTGATGACCTTATCAATTATTTGGAGCATAAGCCAGAAAAATTTTTAGCACGAGTGTTGAAATGCAGATATTGGAATAAAGGTGGTGGAAAAATGAATTTTGATGCTGTGGTTGGAAATCCACCTTATCAGATAGAAACTGGAGGAGCTGGCCGACAGGCTAAGCCTGTCTATAATTTCTTTGTGGAGCAAGGAAAGAATTTGAGCTCCCACTACCTTTCGATGATAACACCGTCCAGATGGTTCTCGGGTGGTATGGGATTGGATTCCTTCAGGGATAACATGACATCGGATGCAAAAGTTATGCGTCTATTCGACTATATTAACGCAAAGGATTGTTTTCCACAAATTAGCATTAGTGGTGGCGTGTGTTATTTCCTATGGAATAAAAAATTTGAAGGGGATTGCACTGTTGTAAATGTAACCAATGGGAAGAGAAACTCCTTGGTACGTCCAATGGATGAATTTCAAGTATTTGTCAGATATAATGATGCGGTTTCTATTCTGCACAAAATACTAAATCATGCAGGGTTTGAAGCACTTGATACTGTTATTAGTCCCCTTATGCCATTTGGATTGCCGACAAACTATCGCGGTGAAAAAGAGAAGTCGAAAGCAAAACCATTACGATTATATGCCAGTGATACTATTACTTACATTGGGCGCTCTGAAATAGAAAAAGGCAACGAATTGGTTGACAGTTACAAAGTAATGATGAGTAAAATGAGTGCTGAACATGCAGGGGAACCCAATAAGGAAGGCATGTTTAATGTGTTCACCAAGACCATGAGAATACTGAAGCCTGGGGAAGTATGTACCCACTCCTATTTTTTGCTTGGAAACTACGATAATGAAGATGAGGCAAATGGACTGTTGACATACTTGAAGACAAAATTTGTTCGTTTTATCGTTATGACTACGTTGAGTGCTGTTAATTTGTCTAAACTTGTCTTTTTCAATGTACCAATGCAAGATTTTACAAAATCATGGACGGATGATAAACTGTATGCGGAATACAATCTAAATGACGATGAAATCTCATTTATTGAGTCTATGATTAAACCTATGCAGTAAGAATGGAATGAGCATATAGGTGATGGCATGTTCGGTTAAGATTATAATAATCCATATGAATGTCTGTCATCGCCTATCTCATCTGTAAAAACAAAGGATATTGTCATTAAAAGGAGAAGAAACTATGTTGCGCATAGATGTGTCAATTTTAGCTACAAGCAAGGTGATTTGTGAAAATATCTCTTATTTCAGCTTCTCCGATCGAGGTCTGCTAAGTCAGAATATACTTGCACAAATCCGTAATCTTGTTGAGTATGTAGCTATGAGAGCAGTATCGAATGCTAATGATATTGATCCTAATGATTATGATTTACGTAAGTTGGCACTTAAAGATATGCAAAAGAGGGGGAATTTGAGGTTTTTGTATAAATTTCACGAAATGCTTCAGAAATCTGTTTCTCATTACACTGTAGACAAAAACGGTTCCGAGCGTCTAATGCTCAAATACTATGAATATCTTTTGAAAATTAAAATGTTTTTAAAACAAAACTTTGACTTGGACATTCTAGAAAATATACAAGATTTTCCCCTAAACACAGACAATGAAATAGCAGGTTACTACGAGAAAATTGCAGAAAAGATCGAATCAAGTAGTCCTCTCAGTTATCCTGTCTCGTATCGTGAACGATATTATATCCAAAGAGTAAAACCATTTTTTGTAAAACAAAAAGTATATTATGAAATCACATTTACAGATGCCAATGCAAATGTCAGTAAATTTAATCGAGCAATTGCCTTCACAAAACATGAAATAATCGATAATTATGCAGTAAAGGTTTCGATACATAATGATTTTATACAAATCTTAGGCAAAAATGTTTCTATTATGATTCTTGATAACTATGAAGTTTCTATTCGCCCTTGTGAATGGAATAATTTATCTAATATTTTAGGGCTTCAAATAAAGTATAGTTCGAGTTCTGACGAATACAAGAGAATGATGCGTTTTCTCACCGATACGAAAATGTCTCTAACAGAGCTTGTGAGTGTGGATGATTACTACTATGATTGTGTGAAAAGAAAAATCATGGAGAAATCACGTTCATCAATAATCTATACTTTACTTGACCAATGTAGAGATATAATCTTGCGAGATGTAGCAGGGTCAAATATCCTACGCTACCTGCTTTATAAAATGAATAATCGAATTATTAAACAACAAATGTGTAATAATTCGTGTGAACATTTGTCCAATCTTCATCTGAATTATGCCTGTATTCCCTTTGAACGCATGCCATATTGTACTTCGCTTCGGAAACATAATCCAAGAATATACGATTTGTTTGATTCGATTCCTATTATTGGTCATGAACATGAATTATTTGCTAGATATATCAAAAATAACACAGAAACAGAAGGGAGGCTTTTTACACCTACTTCGAATTTATCGCATTTGGACAATATTGAAAAAACTATACAGAAATATAATAATTTGTTGTATCATAAGCATGAGTATAGACAGTTGAAAAGGTTTAAAGATTTCATTTATGTGGCAGAATATATAGATGATATTACTGAAATTATTGCCAAACTACAAGAACTTTCTTCGACAGGTGTATCACACTATGCGGCTTCAGTTAATTATTGGATTTCTCAAAATCCTTATGATATTGATGATCAATCCAAAATTGATGCATTGTGCAAAATGTTTTCAAGTTCGCACGTTGCATTAATATATGGAGCTGCAGGAACAGGAAAGTCTACGCTACTCAAACACGTAGCGGACTTTTGGGCAGATAAAAGTAAATTATTTCTGGCAAACACTCATCCAGCTGTAGACAATATGAGAAGAAAAGTTTCAACAGGAAATAGTACATATAGCACAATTGCGAAGTTTTTATCACAAAAGAACATAATGGATGATTATGATATTCTTATCATAGATGAATGTAGTACTGTGAGTAACAATGATATGAGAAAAGTGTTGGATAAGTCCAGATTTAAGCTTTTCGTCTTAGTGGGCGATATTTATCAAATCGAATCTATTTACTTTGGTAATTGGTTTAATCTTGCTCAGAAATTTGTGCATAAGGATGCAATATTCGAATTATCACATCCTTACAGAACCCAAAATGATAACCTTCTTACTGTTTGGGAACGTGTAAGGAAACTGGATGATTCAATTTTAGAAATATTGGTAAAAAATGGTTATGTTGCAAATCTTGATGAAACGATATTTGAAATAGGAGACGATGATGAAATTATTTTATGTTTGAATTACGATGGACTTTATGGCATAAACAATATTAATCGTTTTTTGCAAAATAATAACCCTAATAAAGGGGTTATTTGGGGCATCAACACATATAAAATTGGAGATCCTGTGCTTTTCAACGATGCAAATATATTTTCACCTTTAATTCACAATAATACAAAAGGACGGATTGTTGAAATCCATGCAGATGAATATCAGATTTTGTTTAATGTGGAGATAGAGAATTCCATTAATGCAATAGATGCCGAGGGGTATGAATTTCAACTTATCGGAGAGTCGGAGAAAGGGAATTCGATTATCTCGTTTAGCGTGAACAAATTTCGAAGTACTGATGAAGATGATGATAGTGATTCTACAATTGTTCCATTTCAAGTTGCTTATGCTGTCTCTATACATAAAGCACAAGGATTAGAATATGATTCGGTTAAAATAGTAATTACAAATGAAATTGAGGAGCAGATTACACATAATATTTTTTATACGGCTATCACAAGAGCAAAAAATAAACTAAAAATATACTGGTCACCAGAAACAGAACATGCAATTTTGGAAAGGATGAAAATTAACGATACCAAAAAGGATGCGTATCTGCTAGCAAATTTATCTGCGTTAAAAATGGCATAACTAAACTTAGCTGAAAGTGCATTACAACAACTTTTTAAGCAAATTTTTCTTTCTGGGAAACAACTTTATAAGAAACCAAAAAAAGAATCTTCCTCCATACTAAGAGTGTGCGGAGGGAGATTTTTTATTGGGCAGAGAAAGGGGTCACACGATGGAACAGACTTTCAGTGGGGACATCCGCACCACAGAAGAACACACCAAGCACCACTTGACCTTAGAGGAACAGTTGGCACAGCTTGAGGCGAAGAACAAGAAAGCGAAGGAGACGGAGGCACGGCGCAAAGCGAAGATGGCGAAACTCCGCTCTGCCCTGCTTTCGCAGAAACGAGAAGCCTTCGATAAGGTGCTTTCGGAGTATGGCATCCAGACGGAGAGTCAGTTGCAGGAGGCAATGGCACTCTATGCTAAACTCCACAGCGCAGGAATCACCACACCAGACCAGCTTGACAAACTGATTGACTTGGCATTGGATTACAATCCCGACCTCATCAACGGGTTGACGGTGGAAAACCGCCAGTCCGCACAGGGGAACGCTATGTAAATCCTACACACCTCCGCACTCTAAGAGATGCCCCTCACGGGGGACACGGCAAGCCCGTCGGCGTTTACGTTTCGTTTACGCCTTTTGTAAACAAATCACGCCGAGGCTTGCTGTGTCAATGGTTTCAGCATTTACGGGAGGTTTTGCAACATGGGCGTTATTTCGGTGAGATTGGACAACGATACGGAGGCACGATTGAAGCGGGAAGCAAGGGCGCAGGGAATGAGTTTTTCGGATTTCCTGCGGAAACGGCTGACTGGCAAAAGTCAGAAGGTAAGCGAGTTAGACTTGAAGGAGATTGCAGAAGCATTGGACGGCAATCTCCGGCAAATCTGCGATTTCCTCGACCACATCGAGCGAGAGCAGAGCGAGAATGTGTATTTGCTTCAGTTGATGATGTGTCATTTCATGCTCCTGCTCATGCCCAATGGAAAGGAGAAAATACATAATGCGTGGCGGACTGCCATTCAAAAGGCAAAGGAACATACCGCCAAGCGAGAGGGCGAATTGTCATGATGAGCGGGAGAGCCATCAACTACGAACAGGCAAGCAGTTACTATAAGCATAGTGAGGATTATTATACCTGCCACCTCACCAACTATGACCGTTGGCATGGGAAACTCGCCAAGCGACTGAAGATGACAGGCGAACTCAGCAAGGGACAATTTGACACATTCTGCCAGAACATGGCCGAGGAGGAACGGCGAAAGCGCATTGGCTTCGATGCCACCTTCAGCGCCCCCAAGTCTGTCAGCCTTGCCTTGGCAGAGTCCGATGAGCGCAGGGAGGAACTGGTACGGATGCACCAAACCGCCGTGGATCGGGTCTTGGCAGAAATCGAAAAACACCATTTGCGGACACGAAGTAACAGCAAGAAACTGACGGCACGGAATATGGCTTGCGGCGAATTTGTCCATTTCCTCAACCGCAACAATGAACTGGATTTGCATAGCCACTGCGTCATTCTGAACCAGACCGACACAGACGAGAAGCTACTCGCCCTTGATTTTGATAAACTTCTGGAGCATCAGAAAATGCTCGGCTTGATTTATCGGCAGGAATTGGCGCATGAACTTTTGAAGTCCGGCTATGAATTGGAAATCACCAATTCGCGGGAAGGATACTTCGAGTTAAAGGGCTTTGACCGTGAAACCGTCATGGCACACAGTTCACGCCGGAAGGAAATTCTCGCCGAGGCAAATCGCCAAGGAGCAATGACAGCCCAAGGGAAGATGCTTGCCAATCTCGCCACTCGGAAAGTCAAGGACAAATCCATCCGCTACGAGGATGTTCTGGCAGAAGTGAAGCAAAGTCTCTATGACACAGGAAAGGTAAAAATTGAACATCACAAGAAGGAGGACTCCCCACATAGAAGAATTGCAGGAACCGATGATGATGGAGGAAGAAGGTTTTCCGATGGAGGAAACGGCACCGACCAAAAGCAGGGGCACCGTGGAGCCAATGCCGGAGATGGACATCTTGAAGCCCATGCCGGACAATCCCGTTTTGCAGATATTGTCGAGGACTGGAGCGCAGAGTTTGAAACATTTGCCCAAGGAGATGGCCTGCCGCAGTTGTCCCAAATCCCTTTGGATGTGCCAGCAAGACGATCTCGTCTGCTTCTGCCAAGCGACACGGTTCGTCATTTGGCAAGCCTCCAGACCCAAGAGAAATATCACGCTGTTATGCAGCGGGCGCGTCGGCAGGAGCGCAGACGGCGAATAGACGGGATTGCCAAAACAGCCATCGAGCATTTGTCCAGAGAAGCCTTTGCCTTCTCCATCCCCGAAGCCTGTCACCGCATTATGGCGGAAGGTGTCTTGGAGCGGATTTCGCAAAAGGAGGCACAGGCAGCAATGGAGCGATTGAAACTTGTCAAATTGGGAAGGATGGAACGGGGAAAGAATCGCAAGGATGTTTATGTCACCACCGAAGAAAATATTTTGCAGGAGCATAATATCATTGAGCGGATGAAGCAGGGCAAAGGCGTTATCCCTGAAACGCTCTCTATGGAGCGGAGCAAAGCCCTTCTCCATCGAGTTGCCGCCGAGGAAAATCTCACGCCCAACGAGGAGCAGACTGCCGTCCTCCATCATATCATGACCAGCGCAGACCGTTTTCTCTGTGTGCAGGGATTGGCCGGAACGGGCAAAACCTACACCATGAACGCCCTGCGGAAGTTGTGCGAGGCCGAAAATGTTCAAGGTTCGTGGCGTATGCTTCACGGGCAAGGCCGCTGATGGGCTGGAGAAGGAATCGGGAATCCCCTCCTCCACCATCCACTCCTTTCTCGGCAAATTGGAGAAGGAGTCCGGCATCAAGGCAGAGCGGGACAGCGAGGACGGCATACGCCAACATTGGGACTTCTCCAAGGTCAAGCCTACCCAAGAACGGGAAATCTGGATCGTGGACAAGGTCGGACTGGTGGACAACCATCTGATGGACGAACTGCAACAGGCGGCAATTGCCTACAACGCCCAGGTGGTGCCTTCCGGGGATTACGACCAACTGCCTCCCGTGGGAGCGGGAGAACCTTTCAAGGCGCTCATCGAGGCTGGGGCAGGAACCGCCTATCTGGAGGACATCCGCAGACAGCGGGACTTGGAACTCTTGGAGGCCGTGCGCCACTCCGTCAAGGGCGATACCCTCAAGACCTACGAGATATTGGACAAGCGGGGCGATTATCGGGAAATCGGTAGCCGTGATGACCGTATGTGTGAAATCAGGAATATCATGCGACAAGCGAAACTGGAGGACTACAAAAACCAGTTGCTCCTCGTTTCCACTAACGGCACCCGCAAGGAGTACAACGACATGATACGAAGGGATTATATCTTTGCAGGCCAGCTTGACAAAGGCACCACCTTCAAAATCACCTCCCACAACGGGGAGAAGGATGTGACGGAGAAACGCCGATTTGCCCGAAGGGACAGAATCATCTTCACCGGCAACAACAGGTGCCTTGGCGTCCTCAACGGCACGATGGGGCAAATCGAGAACATCCAAGGCAGCGTGTTCACCGTCAGAACCGATAACGGGGAGCAAGTCACCTTCGACATAGAGCAGTACAACAGCATCGACTACAGCTATGCCGTGACGAACTACAAGGCGCAGGGCATGGGCGTGGATTTCGTCGTGGCGGATATGCCCACCACGGGCAGGGGGCAGAACCGCAATGCCGCATACGTCGATTTGAGCCGAGCCAAGCAGAGAGCCATCGTATTTACGGACAGCAAGGAACGACTGGAGAAGCAGACCAGGGCTTTCGTCAAGAAGGTGTCCTCCCGTGACTTCGCCGAGCGGATTCAAAAGATGGTGCGGCGGGGCTATGTGGCGAACAATGAACGGTATCATGTGCCGGAGAAGAAATCTATCGGCGAATTGCTTGCTTCCGTGAAGTGGAAACCTCTGGATGAACGAGTGCCGGACATTTGGCAGACGTATGAACGGCAGAAAACACAACGGGACGGCAAGAAGCCTCTCCCCTCACTCATCCGTCAGCATAGGCTGGATGAACCATCGGAAGGTATGGGAAGGTAAATTTTCCCATTGCGGGCAAAAATCCAAGATGCCCCACGGTCAGCAGGAGATTGGCTGTCCGTGGGGCATTTTCCTTTGTCTGGCGCAGTGTGACGGTCACGGGACGCAGTAACAAATCAGTAACAAAAACTGGAAAACGGGACGGACATAGGGTATAATATCGGCATATTTAGTGAAAGGATAACGTGGAAAAACACCATATCTTGTGGTTTCTGACGAATCTGTTGAGTGTGCCGCATGGCGGAATTGAAATCGTCTGCCGTATGATGTACAATTAAAATTGAAGTAAAGTTTAAGGAACGTGAGGTGTTACGTATGGCAGCACAGCATCAGGGGCGTGTCAGCAAAGTGCTTCGCTTGCTGGCGGATAAGTATCCTACCAAAGAGGCAGTTTACAGCAAGCTCATCCATCTGCAGGCGCAGCTCAGTCTGCCCAAGGGGACAGAGCACTTCATGAGTGACCTCCATGGGGAGTACGCATCCTTCTTCCATATCCTCAACAACTGCTCCGGGGTTATCCGGGAGAAGGTGGACTATGTTTTCGGCGCGCGGCTCACGGAGGAGGAGATGGCCGAGTTCTGCACCCTCATCTATTATCCCAAGGAAAAGATCGAGCAGATGAAGGAGGAGCGCAAGGCCACGCCGGAGTGGTACCGGCGGAATCTGGCGCAGCTTTTGGAACTCGCGAAGCTCATGTCCTTCAAGTATCCGGCATCGAAGGTGGAGAAGTTCATTCCGGAGAATTACGCATCGGTCATCGAGGAACTCATGAACACGCGCCCGGAGTCGGACAATGCGCAGTTTGTCTACCATAAGCGGCTTTTGGATACCATCGTGCAGATCGACGGAGGGGCGGACTTCATCTATGCCTTTACCGTGCTGGTGAAACGATTGGCCGTGGACCGGCTGCACATCGTGGGGGATTTCTTTGACAGGGGAAACCGGCCCGACGCCATCCTGAATCTTCTCATGAAGCATCCCTCCGTGGATATCCAATGGGGCAACCATGATGTGCTCTGGATGGGAGCGGCTCTTGGCAGCGAGGTCTGCATTGCCACGGTGGTCAGGAACAGTCTGCGTTACAACAACACCGATGTGCTGGAACGGGGCTATGGCATCAGCCTGCGTCCGCTGACGACCTTTGCCACCCACAGCTATCCGGATGCCAATCCCATCAAGGCGGCGGAGAAAGCGGCTGCCATGCTGATGTTCAAGCTGGAGGGGCAGCTCATCCGGCGCAATCCTGATTTCTGCATGAATCATCGTCTGCTCCTGGACAAGATCGATTTCCGTTCCTCCTGTGCGGTGCTGGGAGACGGCAAGCGCTACGAGCTCAGGAGCGCCTATTTTCCCACCATTGACGAAAATACGAAGGATCCCTATGAATTGACGGAGGAGGAGCAGGCCATCATCGATGATCTGCGTTCCTATTTCACGGAGAGCGCGGTCCTGCAGCGTCATGTGGACTACCTTTACGAGAAGGGCAGCATCTACACCCGCTTCAACGGCAATCTGCTGTTCCATGGGTGCGTGCCCATGAACGAGGATGGGAGTTTCCGTGAGGTCACCTTCAATGGAAAGACTTACAAGGGAAAAGCCTACTTTGACTATGCGGACCAGCAGGCACGCCAGGCATATCTCTACCGCACGCAGGAAGGGCTGGACTTCATGTACTTCCTCTGGTGCGGGCTCAGCTCCCCCGTGGCGGGCAGGGAATTTCGCACCTTTGAACGGGCGTTCCTGTCGGACAAGAGTACCTGGAAGGAGCCCAACGATCCCTATTTTAAGTTGATCAATAGCGAAGAGACCTGCAAGAGAGTTCTTGAGGAGTTTGGACTGAAGCCGGAGCGCGGGCATATCATCAACGGGCATGTGCCGGTGAAGGTGAAGAAGGGGGAGACTCCCGTAAAGGCAAACGGCAAGGCCATCGTCATCGACGGGGGCTTCTGCAAGGCATATCACAGCAAAACGGGCATTTCCGGCTATACCCTCGTGTCCAATTCCCGGGGCATCCGCCTCCTGCAGCACCAAAAGATTGCAGATGCCCGCACGGCATTGCGGGAAAACGGGGATATCGAGTCGGTGTCCGAGATGGTGGAACTGCAGACCTATCGCACGACCATCGGCAATACGGACCAGGGGAAGAACATCCAGAATGAAATTACCGATCTCTACAATCTCTTGCTGGCTTATCAGAACGGCCTTTTGAAGCCGAGGAAATAAAGATATCTTGTTAGAAGGAAAAAGCCCGCCGCATGTTGAACTATATATGTTAAAAATCGATGTGGCGGGAAGAGGGCGATATTGTGGATGAAAAACCGGTACTGCTTATTGTAACTCCTCATGAGGAGGATCGTGATGTGCTGTCACGGTACCTCAAGGAGGATTATGAAGTTCTTGCAGCAAAAGATGGAAACGAGGCTCTTGCCACCATGGGAAGCGAACAGGTGGATGTGGCCGTGGTGGCATTGGATATGCCGGGCATGGATGGCATTGAGCTTATGACTGTCATGAAGCATACGGAGACGATGAGCGAGATTCCTGTGCTGGCCATAGCGAACCAGGGAGATCATGACAGTGAGACCAATGCAGTGGAGATGGGGGCGACGGACTTCATCACGAAGCCTTATCATCCAACAGTGGTGCGCCATCGTGTGCGCAATGTATTGGGCGGGCATGAAAACGAGTGGCGCAAGGCGCTCCAGTCTGCACAGGACCAGAAAATCATGGAGATGCAGCACTCCATGGAACGGGATTATCTTACGGGCCTTTACAATCGGGAGGCTTTTTATCGAAAGGCTGCCGAGCTCATGCAGACCAATCGGGATGTCCTCTATGATATCGTCTATTTTGACATCAGCTGCTTCAAGGTGATCAATGACCTCTTCCACATGGAGACGGGCAACGTGGTCCTGAACACGGCGGGCTTCTATTTTCCGACGGTGGTTGGGGATTTTGGCATCTGTGCCCGTTTCGAGGCAGATCATTTTGTCATCTGTATTCCCGATGACAAAATGGATATTGAGCAGATCCTGGAGGGATTGGATAAAAGCATACAGTCCCTGGGAATCAACCATAATATCCGCTTTTTTGCCGGAATCTATCACGTGGAGGATGCCTTCCTTTCCGTGGACAGGATGTGCGATTGGGCGCATATCGCCCTCAACAAGATCAAGGGCAGTTACGTGACGCGCTATGCCTACTACGATGAGAGTATGTGGGAGATTATGGTGCGGGAACAGACATTGGTCCGGGATATGGAAATCGGCCTTTACGAGAAACAGTTCTGCATCTATATGCAGGCAATCTACGATCTGAAGCACAAGCGGGTGGTGGGCGCAGAGGCGTTGGTGCGTTGGCTGCATCCCACCATCGGGACAGTCCTGCCGGCCTATTTCATCCCGCTGTTCGAGAGCAACGGATTCATCGTACGGCTGGACCGTTATGTCTGGGAGGCGGTCTGCCAGTTCATCAAGGAGCAGAAGGAACGGTTTGGCAAGGTGATGGTGCCGGTTTCGGTAAATGTGTCCCGCCTGAATTTCTACAATCTGGATCTTTTGCAGTATCTGTTGGGCCTGGTGGAGAAATACGGGCTGGAGACCTGGATGCTGAAGCTGGAGATCACGGAAACGGCCTATATGGACGAGCCGGAAAAGATCATCTCGGTCATCAAGGAGTTCCGGGCGCAAGGCTTCTCCGTGCTCATGGATGATTTTGGCAGCGGGCATTCCTCGCTGAGCATGTTGAAGAACCTGCCGGTAGATGTGCTGAAGCTGGACATGAGCTTTACCCATGAGGCCGGTCATTCCCATCGGGTCAACACCATTCTCAAGTTCATCATGCAGCTTTCCCAGGAACTCGGGATGGAGGTCATCGTAGAGGGCGTGGAGACGAAACAGCAGCTGGATGTCATAGCCGAGCTTGGATGCAAGGAAATCCAGGGGTACTATTTCTCCCGTCCATTGCCGGCGGATGAGTTTATGAAGGTGCTGGAAGAGCAGGATGAGAGGGAGAAAGCTTCTTTATAAAGCAGCTTCAACAATGCGAAGCAAGTGCAAGGACAGGAACTTCAAAGGCGGGGGCAATCGGCCCTCGCCTTTATATAAAAAATAAGAATTGCATTTGCTTTTGGAATGTGGTATAATACTTGAGTCGGTTGATTGCGGGCATAGTTCATCGGTAGAATACGAGCTTCCCAAGCTCGGGAGGTGGGTTCGATTCCCATTGCCCGCTCCATAGGAATTTTTAGGAACTGAGTTATCAGTTCCTTTTTTGCATATATCTATATTAAGGATGTGAGCAAGATGGGCATATATCTGAACCCGGGAGATGACAAATTCCAGATGGCACGCCGTTCCGAAATTTACGTGGACAAGAGCGGCCTGCTTGCCTACCTTAACCGTGTACTCAGAACAGAGGAGCGTTTTGTCTGCGTCAGCCGTCCCAGACGCTTTGGCAAGTCCATGGCAGCCAACATGATCGCTGCCTATTACGACAGAACGGTTGATACCGAAAAAATCTTTCAAGAAATGAACATAGCTCAAGTCGCCAGTTTTCATGAACACTGTGGAAAATACGATGTCATACAGCTCAATATGCAGGATTTTTTGAGCCGTACAAAGGATATGCCGGAGTTCCTGAGCCTGTTGCAAAGGCGCGTCTTGCGTGATCTTCTGAAAGCTTACCCAAGTGATGATTATTTCGATGAAAACGACTTGCCAGAAACCATGTCGGATATATTTGAAAAGACCCGGCGTCTTTTTGTTATTGTTATTGACGAATGGGACTGCATTTTCAGGGAATATAAGGATAGGAAAGATTGGCAGGAGCAGTACCTTGATTTCCTGCGCACCTGGCTGAAAGACAAGGCGTATGTAGGCCTGGCTTATATGACGGGAATCCTTCCTATCAAAAAGTACGGCACTCACTCTGCCCTCAATATGTTCCGTGAGTTTTCCATGACCGACGCCGGCCCCCTGGCCGAATATGTGGGCTTTACCGAACAGGAAGTCAAAAGCCTGTGCGAAGCACATAACATGGACTACAGCGAGTGCAAGGCTTGGTATGACGGTTACCACTTCAATGAAGTCGGTTCCATCTACAGCCCCCGCTCCGTTGTCCAGAGCATGCTGTCCCATAAATTCAGCACCTACTGGAACCAGACAGAGAATTTCGAAGCACTGAAGGTCTACATGGATATGAACTATGACGGTCTCCGTGAAGCCATTATCGCTCTGATGGCAGGCGAACGCAGGCGAATCGATACCGCCAGCTTCACAAACGACATGACCACCTTCCATACCATGGACGACGTGCTGACACTGCTGGTGCACCTGGGGTATTTGGGCTATGACTTTGACAGTTCCAGCGTATTCATCCCCAATCAGGAAATCCTGCGGGAATATGCCAGCGCAGTCAAAACCGGTGGATGGGATACGGTAGCCAGGGCCATCAAAGCCTCAGACCAGCTCCTCGAAGACACACTGGCGCTAAAGGAAGAGGCGGTGGCCCAGGGCATCGAAGAGGCACACATGGAAACCAGCCATCTCACCTACAACGACGAAAACGCCCTGGCCTACACCCTCTCCCTGGCCTATTACACCGCCCGGCAAAAATATACCCTCATCAGGGAATTTCCCGCCGGTAAAGGCTTTGCCGACCTGGTTTTCCTGCCCAAGCCAAACCATGCCGGCCTGCCGGCCCTGTTGCTAGAGCTGAAGTGGGATAAAGACGCTGACACGGCCATCCGTCAAATCAAGGGAAAAGCTTATCCTAAGGCTTTTGAGGCGTATGCTGGGAAGGTATTGCTGGTTGGTGTCAGCTATGATAAAAAGAGCCGTGAGCATGAGTGCCTGATAGAGAAAGCAGAGATACGGTGAACGAGTGAAAATATCCGAAGCTGTGGGGATTGCAGAGGCAATCCCTTTTTTGTTGCGTATGCTATGCTACGCTAACAAATCTGCCAGGGTGATGCCAAAGAAATAGTCGTGCACCATTTGGTCAAATTTCTGCCACATGGGGAATGTGTGGCACCCGGACTTCTTCTGGCAGGGATTCTTGTCATCGTGCAGACAGGATACGATTGCCAGGGAGCCTTCTGTAAGCTCCAGTATCTCGCCTACGGTGTACGAAGAAGGCTGTCTGGTCAGGCGGTAGCCTCCGCCTTTCCCGCGCAATCCCTTCAGGAGATCATTCTGCACCAGAACCTTCAGGATGGATTCCAGATACTTCTTGGAAATTCCCTGCCGATTGGCAATTTCCTCCAATGGAATGAAACTGTCTCTATTTTGCTCCGCCAGATCCAGCATAACGCGGAGCGCATATCTGCCACGGGTTGAAATCATGTTTTCGGTCCTCCTTTTTCATATATACCTATTATAACGAAAGGTAAAAGGATAATCAAGAGGGTAACATACCTATTGACACTATAGGTTGATGGGTATATAATCAGGGAGAAAATTATATATGTGTTTCTGTCAAATATTGACAATGAATATCTATATCACCAAAATTAATGATAGTTGTTCTCATTTTATCGTCGTATGCCAAAGAGTTGAGGAGTGGTTATATGTGTGGTGCAGTATCCTTTGAACATCTGATGGGGCAGCATGCTGCTCCTTTGTTGGCGGGACCGAAACCTGCCAGTCTCGTTTCCTTTCGGAAAAGCAAGTTTGAGGACTTTGATGCCCTCATAGCTTCCTACGAAACCTGCTTTGCCTGCAAGGGGATTTCTTTTTGCCGCTTGGCAGAGGGAGAGGAGTATGTGCTGATCCTGTTTTATCGAGCCTGCGCATTGGAGGCGTGGCTTGCCTCGGAAAAAGTGCGCCTCCTCCTTGACCGCTATGGGTATGGCGGAATGACCTCCCTTGGGGAAATGCTCGAGGAGTTGAAGAGACGCATGCGGAGAAAAATGACATTCCCCCACGAAATCGGCCTGTTTCTCGGCTATCCGCCGGAGGATGTGCAGGGCTTCATTGAACATGGGGGACAGTCCTTTGCTTACAGCGGCTACTGGAAGGTCTATGCCAACGAAGAGGAGACGCGCAGGCTGTTTGACCTTTACACGGAATGCACCCGGAAGTTTTGCAGGAAACTGGAGGAGGGGATGAGGTTTTCGGAGATTTTGCAGGCAGGATAGGGGCCTGATGGCAAACAATATGGCAGAAACAGTGAATGAGAAAAAATTCGCTTTAAATATTGACAATGATTTTCAATTGCAATATAATATATACAGGCTTTCGTTAAAGCTCTCCTAAAATATATACACAGCAAAACATGCCCCGTGCTGCTCATGCGGGGCATGTTTCGTTGTTGGGTAGATGGAGAAATACCTTGCGGCGGCTACGCGGCAGACATAGGATTGCGGGTTTGCAGGTCGGCGCGGACTTGTATCATTTGGGCGGCGATGGAGATTGCGATTTCGGCCGGGGTTTCCGATTGGATGGGAAGGCCGATGGGGGCAGTCACGAGATTCAGGTCCTCTTCGGAGAAGCCGTATTCTTCCATCAAGGTCTGCCGTACCTTTGCTGTTTTTGTCCTGCTGCCGATGACACCGAGATAGCAGGGGCGGCAGGGGATGACCTGGGCCTGCACGATGGTGTCGAAGGCGTGGCCGCGGGTCATGACGCAGACATAGTCCTCCTTCTGTATCTTTACGGAATCGGAGATATGATGGAAGTCGATGCACCTGACCTCCTCTGCTGTCGGGAAGAGCTCCCGGTTGGCGAATTCCGGGCGGTCATCCAGCACCGTGCAGCGAAAGCCGAGGTGGCTCAGCACGGGCTCCAGTTCCTGTCCCACGTGGCCGCAGCCGAAGATGTAGACCCTTCCGGCGGAGGCAATCTGCTCCGTGTAAAGATCCCTATGGTTTTCCTGGATGCGTTGCGGACGGCGGCGGAGCTGCGGGATGATTTCCCTTGGCAGGTCTTTGTCCGTGAGCCCGAGGGACGGCGCATAGAGGCTCATTCGTCCCTCCCGCTTCAAGTCGCAAAGCATCCAGAGGTCTTCGTTTGCCGAAAAACTGCTTTCTGCCTGTTCGATGGTCGAGAGGGTGTCCTTGTCCCCTGGGGGGATATAGCTGAAAAAGACACTGACATCGCCCCCGCAGATCATGCCGAGGCTTTGCACATCGTTTTTGTTCAGAACGAAGTCCTGGGCAAGGGAGGTCTTTTCTTCCAGCACCTTCCGGGCCACCTGTTCCGCACGGTGCTCCACGGCGCCGCCTCCTATGGTACCGGCAATCCGGCCCTCCTGTCCCACCAGCATATGTGCTCCTGCCCCGCGCGGCGTTGAGCCGGAGGAGGCAAGGACGGTGACGAGGACCAGCTCCTCGCCGTTTTCCAGATGTTTTTTCATTTGTTTCAGCAGTTCTTTCATAAAATCTCAACCGTTACTGAAAACTTATAAAAAGCTATGCATTTCATAAGAAAAGTTAACTTTTACGTTCCATTCCTCATTCTTTCCCACAAAGGGAGTTTCGCATCCGCTTTTGCCGTCCCGAGGGGCAGGCTACTTGCGTTTGATGTAATGCTCCAGAGGCTTAAATTCCCCGCTAACGAACGGGTACATATCTGCATTGACTTGTTGGTGTCAGCTTGCAGATTTGGATAGCTCCGTCTCCCCGTAGCGTTTGAGATTCAATGCCGCCTGGAAGTCACGGTCTATCACATTGCCACAATGCGGACAAACATAAGTCCTATCAGATAGCGTCAGGTCTTTCTTTACATAGCCGCATTCGATACAGGTCTTAGAGCTTGGATACCATCTGTCAGCTATGACAACGGCTATCTTCGCCCAATGAGCCTTGTATTCTATCTGTCTGCGGAACTCGTAAAGGTTTTGCTCCTGAACCTTCTCCGACAAATGCTTGTTCTTCATCATCCCCTGCACATTCAGGTTTTCGAGGCATATAAAACTTGGTTTTCGTCCTATTATTGCCGCCGTTGCCTGATGCACATGATTGGCTCTGATGTTCGCCAGCCTGTGGTTGATTCGTAAAAGTCGTTTTTCGCCTTTTATAAGGTTGCTTGTTTTGCAGTAACTATCTCCTTTCTTGTTCATTTGGTATTTTCGAGATACCTGACGCTGCAACCTGCGCCTCGTTTTCTTGAGTTTTCGGACTGTCCTGGTCTTGTTGATATTCCTGACCTTGGTGGTGTCAGAGATTATCGCCAAGTCCTTGATGCCCAAATCAATGCCTACACCTTCCGTATAGGGATGACCAGCCTGTTTGCATACAAATTTCAGCTCACGCATGGGCTTCAGCTTGCGGGAAGTCTTGATTCCTACGGAAAGCCACCAGTTTTCACCGTCAAATGATATCCGTGGGCTGGTATATTTTGCTTGGGTCGGGATTCTTCCCTTTTCGGCGAGCTTTATCCAGTTGAGCCTCTGGCGGTTCTTTTTCTTGCTGCCGGCTATATTCTCCAGTTTGACATGTGTGTCTGTGAACTGGATTTTCACGTTATCTTGGTAGAAGCGGAAATCTCAGTTTCCTGCCTATCCGGGCATAATGTCCAATCTTCTTAGGTGAATACCTGACATAGCCTACCTGTTTCTGCTTACGGAAGAAGTTCTTATACGCTATGCACAAGTCTTTGATGGCCTGCTTTGTGACATTGTTTGATATGTCTAGTAGCCAGGGCTTTTCCCCAGAATTGCGGAGAACTGTAAACTCCTTGCGAAGGTCATAATCGCTTTGGAGCTTACGTCCTTCCTGAAAATTCTCCATCTGCTTATCCAAAGCCCAGTTGTAGGCAAACCTTGAAGCACCTGCGAACTGAAACAGTTTAGTTCTCTGCTTGTTATTCGGGAGCAGGCATATCCTGATTGACCTTATCACCTGAATCACCACCTTTCATGTATATTATACCTTATTAGTGGCGACATTTCTGGATTTTCGCAAGATTGTAATGTAGTTAGCATAGTTTTATAACTATTTAGAAGTTACTTTTATCTATTGAAAGCCTCCAAGGGATTTCAGATTATGGCCGCTTCATACCCGCAAATCTTGTTCACCTCTGTTGCGAGGTGAAGGGCGGCACGGTAGCGTTCCTGATGTTTTTCCTTTTGTTTTTGTGTGACGCATTTTCTTGCGCTTCCTTCGAAGCGCTTCTTGAGGGATACCGGCCGGTCTTCCTGCACCAGCTTGTCCGCAAGGAAGACGAGGGCGGCTTCGTCCAGCTTCTTGTCGGGAGGCATGTCGTGATGTGTGCGTATGAGGGCGGCGATGTCCGGATAGCCGAGCCTGTCCAGATATTCGGCGCCTTGTTTCGCGTGGGCCTTTTCTGTCCGGGCGATGTCGTGGAGGAGGGCGGCGGATAGGGTCGGTTCCCTTGCGAGGAAGGTTCCCGCATCTTCCAGGGCAGACAGCAGCCTGTCTGCCTCCTTGGCAACAGCCATCGTATGGCGGACAACACGGGATGGCGTTTGTGCAGTTTCCAAAAGATCGAGACAGAAATCGCGATCCGGGATTGGATGCGGGACGCGTCCGAGTTCCTGGATCTTTAAGCCCCCGTTGGTTTCAATGACACTGGAAATCGAGCCATAGGGGGGCTTTTTCATGTTTGCCCTGTCGAAAGGAGGCTGGAGAAGCCTTTCCGTGCCTGCGCGGGTGAGTGAGGACAGGCCGTCAAGGGGGGGCAGGTTACCGAGCACAGCGAAGAAGGCCCGCAGGATGCCGGAATGGGTGACGAACAGGAGATTTCCCGGGACCTTTTGCGCCGCAGTTCCGATGGCATGAAGAAAACGCAGCAGCGACAGGCCCTGGGGTTCGGCCTGTGGAAGGGTGAGGAAGGGCTCCTTTCCCCGCCTCTCGTAGAGAAGGGGCCACCGCCTCCGGATTTCCTCGAAAGCAAGGCCGTCCCACTCTCCCGTGTCGATTTCCTGCAATCCCTCCAGTACATGGAATGGGCGGCGCAGGAGGGCCGCTGTCTGTCTTGCCCGCTGCAGGGGGCTGCAAAAGACGGCGGCGATTGGCAGGTTGTCCAGCTCGCGCCCGGCAACTGCTGCCTGAAGCCTGCCGAGGACAGAGAGCGGGAGCTCCCGTCTTCCGAGGCAGATGGATGTTCCTTCGGGGAAAGCAGGTTCGGCATGCCGAAGAAAACAGAGAGTTCTCATGATATTCCCCCATGGTTTGTCGTGATAAGAAAACCACTGGAGTTGCCCCCAGTGGTTTTGTTGTTTCCCGGAAAATGGGACGTTTCCATCAATCGGCCATAGCTGCGACTGCGGCCTCTGCAACAGTGGTATCTTCTGCCACGCTACCGCCGGATACGCCGATGGCGCCGATCTGCTTCCCACTCTTGTCATAGACCGGAATGCCACCGCCAAACTCCACGAGACGGCCTGCATGCTGCACCGCGATTCCCTGGAGTTCCTGTCCCTGCTGGGCAAGTTCTTTTACCTTCGCGCTGGGCATCTTCAAGGCCACGGCCGTGAATGCCTTATTCGGGGCAATTTCGAGGCTTGCCAGGAGGGAATTTTCCATCCTGTGCAGCAGCACCAGATTGCCGCCCATATCCACAAAGGAAATGACCATGGGCACGTCGATTTCGATGGCCTTTTTCTCCGCAGCATTCACTGCCAGGATGGCCTTGTCCAGCAATACTCCGCCGGAGGCTGCCTTGATCTCTTTTGCTTTCTTGTAGGCGTCGAGACCGGCCTGGGCAACGGAGGTATCCTCAGCCACGCTGCCGCCGGACACGCCGATGCCGCCGATCTGCTTCCCGGAAGCATCATAGATGGGGAGCCCGCCGCCGAATTCCACGATGCGGCCTGCATGCTGGACGGCAATGCCCTGCAATTCCTGTCCTTGCTGCGCAAGCTGTTTCACATTGGAGCTGGGCATTTTCAACGCAACGGCGGTAAAGGCCTTGTTCGGGGCAATCTCCAGGCTGGCCAGCAGAGAGCCTTCCATCCTGTGCAGCAGCACCAGATTCCCGTCCATATCCACCACCGAGATGACCATGGGCACATTGATTTCCTCTGCCTTGTTCTGGGCACCCGCCACCATGATCTTCGCTGCATCCAGCAGCTCACCCGTGGCGGTTCCCTTGGCCGAGGCATAGGGTGTGTTGACGAGCAGCAAGGCGCTCATCAGCAGGAATGCACCCAGACAGACCAAAAAACCGGACTTTCTCATAAGATTCTCCCCTTTCCTTTGCACAAAAGAAATATCATCTATGCAATATTATAACGCATTGTTCGAATTTTGCCAAAGAAAAAATATTTCAATTGATGTTCTGACATTGGCTTGTCCATGTTGTAATAAATATCCGAATTCTCCCAAAACTTTATAAAACAGGCATTATTTGATATCATGTAAATGAGAGCTTGAGATTCGGCCATGAGCAGTGCGGGCCTTCTGGTGTCTGCTTCGAAATACATATGTATACCAATTTCAAAGATTTTTTCTATGATGAGGAATCTGCGTAGTCTGACTGCTGGCGGCAGAAGCATAGGTATTGTTCCCGGTGGTGTTACGTTTAAATGAGGGAATTTTGGATAGAGAGGAGCGAGTGCATTGATTGCGATAAGACAACAAGCCTATCAACTGATTGATGCTATGCCAGATGAAAAATTATCCCTTATTGTGGACATTTTGCAAGCATTCAAACGCAACGAAAATGTTCACAGCAAAGAGAAATCGGTAAATCGCAATGTTGATCTCTCAAAATATATGGGGCGAGGAGATAAAATGTTTGCTGATACGGAATCGATAGAAAATTATCTAAAGGAGTCTCGTGATGACAGATTCTAAAATATTTCTGGACACTGCACCATTCATATATTTGCTGGATAATGATGAAAATTTCGGTGATAAAACGAATAGAATACTGTCTGATTTTTTACGGAAAAATAATAAATTCGTTTCATCAGTAATCACTTGTAGCGAATATCTTGTTGTTCCTTATCGAACAAACAATCGACCCTGTATCAATGCATTTTGGGAGCTGATTGAAGATTGCTTTATCGATTTGTTTCCAATTACGCAGCCAATCGCGGAAAAGGCCGCAGAAATTCGTGCTGCATACAAATTCAAAACAATGGATTCTCTGCAATTAGCTGTTGCATGCATGGAAGAGCGTGAATTGTTTTTAACGAATGACAAGCAATTGAGGCAATTTCAGGAAATTCGTTGTGTAACAGTCGAAGAATGGGAGGTTTAACTTTTGCCGACAAATCGAAATTGACCATCCGAAGGTCAATGGATAACCTTGCGGAACTGCGGGATTCTTTTCTGCAGGAATATTTCGAATAGAGAGGAGTGAGTGCTTTGATCTTTACTGCTGATGAAATACGTGCTAGGCTACTGCCTGTTTTGGAAAAAAATATGATAAGTCGTGCAGTACTGTTTGGTTCATATAGTAAGGGTACAGCTACGGAATTAAGTGATATTGATATCATGGTTGAAAGTCATTTGCGTGGATTGGATTTTTTTGGCTTTGTTGAAGATATACGCGAAAGTTTGGCTGACAAAGAGGTAGATGTTATAGACATAGAGGAGATTGTTCCTGATTCGCCAATAGAGAAAGAGATTAATGCAACAGGGGTGGAGATATATGCCAAGTAAAGATTTAATCATACTCGACAAGCTTATAGGTTATAGTGAAGATATTTCTGATTATGTTTTGGACATGGATAAAGAGAAATTTGTGGCTGATAGCAAAACAATGGCCGCTTGCGCGTTTTGTCAGCTCTGTTCCTCGTCTGCCGGAATGGCCTGTTCCGAGAATATGTCCGAGCCAATCATGTCAAGGTAGAGCTTTGCTGCAGCCTGGCGCACGGCGGATTCATAGCGCTCGAAGGCATGAAGGAAGCGTTTCCCTTCCTCGGTGAGGGAACTGCTGCTGCCCTTGGCTCCGCCCTGGCTGCGCTTGACCAGGCAGATGCCGCTTTGAGCTTCCACGGTATTGAGCATCTGCCAGCCGGAGGAATAGGAGATCTGCATGCGCTTGCAGGCACGGCTGACGGAGCCCAGTTCGTCGATCAGGGCGAGGAGCAGGGCGGTCTGGGAGTCGAAAAAGGGCTTCTCCCGCGCCAGGGCCACACGGACTATGGGGCGTACCAGCTGGCTGTTGTGGTAGTTCAGAAGGGCTGTGTAGTCTTCCTGGGTGTCCATGTCCATGAGGATGCCCCGATCCGCGACATCGATGCGGGTTTCTTCCACGCCGCATCGGGAGAGGGCGCCCCGGAGCCCGTCATCGCCCTTGTCCTGCAGGATTCGCTCGATGACAGGGGCGGACATCAGGATGGGGTGTCCGGTCATGCCATTGCAGACGGGGACGGCAAGCTCTGCTTCGCTGGCAAGGAGTGCCTTGACCGTATCCGAGGTGAAGAGGGGAATGTCCACCGGGGTGAAGAGGACGCGGTCGCATTTGTCCTCCAGATACTGCAGGCCGATGCAGGCGCTCTCGAACATATCCGTGGTACGGTAGTTGGGATTGCGCAGAAAAAGGACGCCGTTCCGCGTGAGGTGATGTTCCAGGTCGTCGGCGCGATAGCCCGTGACAAAGACGATCCTGGAAACATCGGACTGCTTCAGCGTGGCGATGATTCTCTGCGATATGGATATGGCTCCCACATTCAGCATGGGCTTGAAGTCGCCCATGCGGCTGGAGAGGCCCGCTGCGACAATAACGGCTCCTGTCCTCATTTGTTCTGCACTCCCCGAAGAAATTGTCCCATGGAAAAGCGAGTTGTTTTTATTTGCAATTTGACAGACCTGATAAAACTATCTTAAAATTTATACAATAGACGGTCAATCTTCATGTGTGCCGCAGGCATCGTGATCCGCGCCTTGCCCGGTCATGTCCAGCAGATGCTGCTGTCCCTCGGCGGTGAAGAAGACCAGTTCCGAGGGATTGCCTTGGGAGTTTTCGCCGCCCAGCCGCAGGATATTGGCTGTTTCGTGGTAGTCGATGGGCAGTGTCCTGTGGAAGGTCCGGCCCGTTTTCAGGTCGGTCACCTCGATTTTCACCTCAATCGCGCGAATCTCGCGGATGTTCGTTTCATCGTGCGTCATATGCGCTCACCTCATTTTGTATATTGGTATATCCTATTCCAGTATATCAGAAGATTGGCTGGATTTAAAGTTTTTGCAACGTTTGTTTATTGAAGAGAAGGGGGAATATGAATGATCAAGAAGCCGTTTATCATCAATGGAGTGGAGAGGAAGCTTATACTGGAGGGTGACGAGACTCTCGCAACCGTCCTGCGTGAAAGGCTGCTGCTCACGGGCTGCAAGATCGGCTGCGGACAGGGACATTGCGGCGCCTGCAACGTCATCGTGGATGGGAAAATCGTGAAGTCCTGCCTGCAGAAGGCCGTGAAACTGCCCGATTATGCAGAGATCACCACCATTGAGGGCGTTGGCACGGTGAACAGCCTCCATCCCCTGCAGGTCGCATGGATGGCCTATGGCTGCGCCCAGTGCGGTTTCTGCAGCCCGGGCTTTATCATCAGCGCGAAGGTGCTTCTGGAGCAGAATCCCAGCCCGACCCGCCAGGAGGTCCGCGACTGGTTCCACAAGTCCCGCAATCTCTGCCGCTGCACGGGTTACAAGCCTTTGATTGACGCTGTCATGGCAGCCGCTGAGGTCATGCGCGGCGAGAAGATGAAGGAAGACCTTCTCTTCATGCCCACCGAGAACCGCATCACGGGCACGAAGTTCGTGCGCCCCTCCGCAGCCATGAAGGTCACGGGAACCTGGGACTTCGGTGCGGATGAGGCCCTGCATATGCCGGAGGGAACGCTCCGCCTCGCCCTCGTGCAGGCAGAGGTTTCCCATGCGAACCTGAAGGGCGTGGATACCTCCGAGGCCGAGAAGATGCCCGGTGTCTTCAAGATCATCACGGCGAAAGACGTTCCCGGCAAGAACCGCATCAACGGGCTTGTCATGCTGCCGCTCAACAACAAGTGCGATGGATGGGATCGTCCGATCCTCTGCGATGAGAAAATCTTCCAGTTCGGTGATGCTATTGCCATCGTGGCCGCTGACACGGAGGCCCATGCCAAGGCAGCTGCCGCAGCGGTGAAGGTGGATCTGGAGCAGCTTCCCGCCTATATGAGCGTGCCGGAAGCCATCGCCCCGGATGCCATCGAGATTCATCCCGGCACCCCGAACGAGTACTATGAGACGAATGCCATCAAGGGGCCGGATTTTGATTGGGATGCCTGCCCGGAGAAGAACCAGGTCGAGGTCGAGAGCTATTGCTCGCGTCAGCCCCATCTCTTCCTTGAGCCTGACTGCGGATATGCCTACATCGATGAGGATGAGATGCTGACCATCCATTCCAAGTCCATCGGCATCCATCTGCACATGCCGATGATTGCAGAAGGCATCGGCATTCCCATGGAGAAGCTCCGCATGGTGCAGAACCACACGGGCGGCACCTTCGGCTACAAGTTCTCCCCGACGAACGAGGCAATTCTCGGCGTGGCGGCATTGGTCTGCAAGCGCCCCGTTACGCTGAACTTCAACATGTTCCAGTCCATCACCTATACGGGCAAGCGTAGCCCGGGCTTCATGCACATCAAGCTCGCGGCAGACGACAACGGCAAGCTGCTTGCTCTCTGGGGCCGCAACTACATCGACCATGGCCCGTATTCCGAGTTCGGCGATCTGCTGACCCACCGCCTGACCCAGTTCGTGGGCGCGGGCCTTGACATCCCGTCCATCCGGAACAAGAGCACGACGGTGTTCACGAACCATGCCTGGGGCAGCGCATTCCGTGCCTATGGCTCGCCGCAGTCCTTCATGGGAAGCGATATCGCCATCGACTGCCTTGCGGCAAAGATGGGCATCGATCCCTTTGAGATGCGGGCGATGAACTGCTACAAGGAAAAGGATGATTCCCGCACGCCGACGGGCTGCAAGCCGGATGTCTACTGCGAGGAAGATCTTTTCAACCTGGCGCGTCCCCATTATGAGGCGGCGAAGAAGCGTGTGGCGGAGAAGAACGCGGCATCGGACGGCAAGATCAAGTACGGCATCGGCGTTTCCCTCGGTGTCTATGGATGCGGCCTTGACAATACGGACACTTCCGAATGCTATGCGGACCTGAATCCCGATGATACGGTGACGCTGCGCAATTCCTGGGAGGATCATGGACAGGGTGCCGACATTGCGACACTGACGGCCGGGCATGAGGTCCTGCGTCAGGCAGGCTTCACACCCGATCGCATCAAGCTGGAGCTCTGCGACTCCAAGCTTTGCCCGAACTCCGGTCCTGCAGGCGGCAGCCGCTCCACGGTCATGACGGGTTCCGCAACCCGCGTTGCCTGCGAGAATCTCCTGAAGGCCATGAAGAAGCCCGACGGCTCCTATCGCACCTATGCCGAGATGAAGGCAGAGGGCATCGATACCCATGTGACGGGTGTCTACAGCTACACGGCGTCCGTTGCGCTGGATCAGGCCACGGGCCAGGGCGAGCCCTTCCCCACCTACATGTACACGATTTTCCTGCCGGAGGTTGCCGTGGATACGGAAACGGGCAAGGTGACGGTGGAGAAATTCACGGCGGTGACGGACTGTGGCACGATCCTCAACCAGCTGGCGGTGGACGGCAACTTCTACGGCGGCCTGGTGCAGGGCATCGGTCTTGCATTGACGGAGGACTTCGAGGACCTCAAGAAGCACACCAGCCTGATGAAGTGCGGCATTCCTTATCCGAAGGATGCGCCGGATGACATCGAACTGGTCTACCAGACGAACCATCCGCGTCCGAACGGTCCCTTCGGTGCTTCCGGTTGCGGTGAGGCACCCCTGGATGCACCTCATCCCGCCATCCTGAACGCCATCTACAATGCGACAGGGGCAAGGATCACGCGCATCCCGGCACGTCCAGAGAATGTGCTGGAGGCGCTGAAGGCGTTGTAAATCAACGTGACTCCAATTTCATAGGGCAACATAAAGAGCGCAGGGGCGGCATAAACGTCCCTGCGTTTTTGGTGCGCCCGCCGTGTACTGAACGGTACGCACGGTGGTGTGAGATACTCGATTCTAAAAGGGGAAAAGAGATAATACCGAGAGAATATTGTGTTTCTATCATATTTTTGATAAAATTGTGATAGAAATGAGGTGATAGAATGATAGAGGGTGCCAATACTGAATTTAAGCGCGAATATGCGGAGTCTATCCGCAAGTCTGTCCTTGCTTTCGCCAATACAGAAGGCGGGTGCCTATACGTTGGTATTGCTGATGATGGAAGTGTCGTAGGAGTAGCAGATACCGATGATGTGCAGAAGCGTATTGTCAGCCTTTGTCGTGATGGCATACGGCCTGATGTCATGATGTTCCTGTCGTGTGATAGAATCGTGATAGAAAATAAGGATGTGGTACGTGTCCAGGTTCAGCGTGGCACCGATTGCCCATACTATCTGACCGGCAAGGGGATTCGTCCCGAGGGAGTCTATATCAGGCGGGGTTCCGCCAACATTCCGGCCTCGATTGGGCAGATACGCAAAATGATTCGTGAGGCAGGGGATTTTCATTATGAACGGGAGCGTTCTTTGGAGCAGGAGTTGACCTTTGAGAGAACGGCTGGAATTTTTTCTGAGGCAGAACTGCCCTTTGGCGAGGTGCAACAAAGAACGCTGGGACTGGTGAGCGCGGACGGGCTTTATACGAATCTGGGGCTGCTGCTGTCCGATCAGAACCAGCACACCATCAAGGCAGCGATTTTTTCCGGGAAAAAGCAGGAGGTTTTCCGCAACCGGCGGGATTTTTCCGGTTCGCTTTTGGGGCAGGTCAAGGACCTGATTGAGTATCTTGATTATTATAATGGTGTCCATAGCGAGATTCACGGCATGAAGCGGATCGACAGCCGTGACTGCCCGGTGGAGGCTTTGCGGGAAGCAGTCTTCAATGCGGTGGTACACCGTGATTATGCCTTTAGCGGCAGCACCTTGGTGAGCTTGTATGAGGACAGGATTGAAATCCTCTCCCTTGGAGGATTGCCGGAAGGTGCTACTTATCAGGATATGATGATGGGGGTATCTATCCAGCGCAATCCGAAACTTGCGGAGATTTTTTACCGGCTGCATTACATAGAGGCTTTCGGCACAGGAGTGCAGCGCATACAGCGAGCTTATGAAGACTGTGAGAGAAAGCCGCAATTCCTGGTGTCAGACAATGCGGTGAAGGTGATTTTGCCTAATATTCACTATGAAGGGGTTACGGCAGAGAATGGAAAGGCAAAGGAGTCAATGGCGGTTTATGGGCCTTCGTACAAAAAGGGGGATGACCTGAGGGTGTATGAGGCTATCGCCAGCGGTGCAGACAGCCGCAGGGCACTGCAGGAGAGGATGGGCTTCTCATTGACCAAGACGATAAATATCCTGCGACGGTTGCAGGATGAGGGAAGGATCGTGCGCATTGGCAAGGGGAAAAACAGCCGTTATGGAGTGAAAGGTTAGGGTGTGTTGAAAAACGGAAACTGTGTACTACAGCGAGACAGTTTTTCGTATGTGCTGGAGGTTTCCGTTACTCCTGTGCCGATGCTTCGGGAAAGGAAAGGCTGAACCAGGAGATGAAGGCCAACGAGCGCAGGGGCGGCATAAACGTCCCTGCGCTTTGTGATGCTTAAAAGTTTTTAAATACTCTATTTAAAAACTTGCTTATATTTGGTAATTTTTATATACTTTACTTGAAAGAGGGTGATGCACGATGATAGAGCGTCCGATCTACCTGGAACAGCTGCTTCACTGGAAAGACCATGATGTTATCAAGGTAGTAACCGGAGTCAGGCGTTGCGGCAAGTCGACCATGCTGAAAATGTTTAGGAAGGAACTGCAAAAATCAGGAGTTCCAGAGGAAAATATCATTTCTCTTAATCTTGAGGATATCGAAGGCATTGATATAAATGATTACCGTCAGTTGCTTCAATATTTTGTAGACAGGCTTCAGCCAGATGGGCGGATGAACTATATATTTATTGATGAAGTCCAACAGGTCAACGGTTTTGAGAAAGCCGTTGATGCCCTATATGTCAAGGAAAACTGTGATGTTTATATAACCGGTTCCAATTCCAGGATGCTGTCAGGGGAACTTGCTACGCTGCTTTCCGGACGCTGCGTGAAGATAAAGATGCAGCCCCTTTCCTTTGCTGAATATGTCTCTGCCTATCCAGGAAAGAGCCCTGAAAGGCTTTACATGAAATATCTGGAGAATGGTTCCTTTCCTTATGTTGTCAATCTGGAAGAGCAGGCCTATGTAAGGGAGTATTTGAGCAGTATCTTTGATGCAATCATGCTGAAGGATATTATGGTCCGGAATAGATGCCCCGACCAAAATCTCTTGAAGAAGATCGCCAGATTCCTGTTTGATAACATTGGCAATCCTTGTTCGACCAAGAAGATTGCTGATACCTTGACATCCATGGGAACCAGGACAACTGTTCCTACGGTGGAAAAATACCTTGGCTCTCTGCAGGACAGTTTTTTGTTCTATCAGGCGGAGCGGTTTGATGTGAAGGGTAAGGAATATCTGAAGACAGGCGGTAAATACTATGCCGTAGATATGGGCCTTCGAAAAACCGTTCTCGGCAATAAGCCGGCAGACATGGGGCATATACTAGAAAATATAGTCTACCTGGAACTCAAGCGGCGATGGGAAGAAGTATATGTGGGGAAGGTCGGCGATACAGAAATAGATTTTGTTGTCATGCAGGATGGGGAGCGTTGTTATTATCAGGTAGCCTATACGGTTATTGACGAGGACGGTTCCATCCTGAAACGTGAATTGGCTCCTCTGAGGAAAATAAAGGACTATTACCAAAGATATTTGATAACAATGGATATGGTTCCATCTGTTTCCCATGAAGGGATAACGCAGGTGTATGCTTTGGATTGGCTGCTGGGGTACAGTGATTAACCCCTTCCTGCAAGGTTTTCGGGGGAGGGATGAAGCCGTGGAATGCTTCTGGTTCACGCTTTTTCCTCATCGCCGGGGAACACGATGCCTACCTGTTTGCGGGCTTTTTCGGCGGTTTCCAGCACAGCCACGGAAATAGCAAGCCCTTTCTCCATGAGCCCATAATCTTTTTCGGCGAAAATCTTTGCAAATTCCTGGAACTCATGCACCATGCGATGGCTGTACTTATTGAGTCTTGAATGGACCGTGACACCGCTGCCGCGAAGGTTCATTTCGAAGGAACTGAGTTCGTTGGGAGCGCCTATCGCCCTGATGTAGCCCTTTTCTCCCTGGATGGTGATATAGCCGGGACTGTCCGAATCCTTGGCACCGATGGCCAGCGCAAAGAAACCGGGATATTTCAGGGTGGCCACGCCGCTGGTGTCAATGCCGTTGAAGCCGATGTTGGCCGTATAGGTGACGGATTCGGGCGCGCCAAAGAGGCCGATGATGAAGTTGAGATTGTAGATATTGATGTCATACAGGGCGCCGCCGCTGCGCTGGGGGTCAAAGGCGGGCAGGACCTCGCCCTGCAGATATCTGTCGTAACGGCTGGAATACTGGGAGTAGTTGGCCGCCACGGTCTTGATTTTTCCGAGCTTGGGCAGGTTTTCCCGGATGGCGGCAAAGTTCGGCAGATGAAGGATCGTCACTGCCTCAAACACATAGAGATGCCTGGAAATGGCCAGATCCTTCAATTCCCGCACTTCCTTGGCGGTCGAGGCGAAGGGCTTTTCCACGATGACATTCTTCCCGGCGAGGAGCGCCTTCTTCGTATACTCGTAATGGACGCTGTTGATCAGTCCCACATACACGAACTCGATCTCCGGGTCAGCCAGCAGGGCGTCATAGTCGGTATAGACCTGCGGAATGCCATGGGCCGAGGCCAGCTTCTCTGCCTTTTCCTTGCTGGAAGGGCGGGCAAAGATGGCGGCTGCCTCTATCTCCGGGACTTCCTTCAGGGCAGGAAGTATCCCCTCCTTGACGATAAAACCGGTTCCTAAAATGGCCAATTTCATGCAGAATCTCCCCTCTCTTGTCAATCCTTTTTGTTGAGGAACAGGCCGAGCTTGTGTTCCAGTTCGCGGATCCGTTCCCGGTCGCGGCTCCGCATCTCATAGATGGCGGAAAAGCTGTCCACCCACATCATCAGGAACTTCTTGAAGCTGTCTGCCACCACCTGGTCATCCTCGCATATGATATTCACGGCTTTTGTGGCACGGTCAAAGGCATCGATCAGAATGCCCCATGCCTCATCCTGGCTGATGCCGGCTTCCTGTTTGTTGTCGTTTTCTTCCATAGTGTAGTCCCTCGCAAAAGCCTTCTCCAATATGTCCTGGGTAAGCAGTGACCTCCATTTGCAAGCATCGTGGATTTACCTGTACAATGGATTGCAAGAATCAATCTCCGCAGGGATTACCGCATACAAATGGAGGTCGTTATATCAAGTATAATCTATCTTGGGGCAGATGTCAAAATTTTGCTCCATTTTGTGGATAGGGAACTGTTCATTTTTTTCTGATAATCTGATAAAATAGAATAATAGATACGTGGTCAGCAGTCGGGCATAGAAGACCGGAGGGATGATGGGCGTTATGAAAGAACACTTTAAGGAAAGGAACACGAGAGACTACCATCAGAAGCGGCTTTTCACCAAGGAAGAACTGGAGGAAAGGGAGAGCCTTTGCGTCCATGAGCAGTCGCCCTTCTGTTCTGCGGCCTGCCCCATGAAGCTGGATGTGCGGGATTTTGTCCGGCGGATGGCGGCGAAGGATTTCACGGGGGCCCGCGCCATGCTGGAGCGGATTTCCCCTTTCCCGGAAATCCTTGCCCACGGCTGCAGCCATCCCTGTGAGGCGGCCTGCCGGATGGGGGAGGCAGGGGAGAGCATCGCGATTGCCGATCTGGAACGGGTCGCCATGTTCCTGGGTGCGCCAAAAAAGGGGAAGGGGCTCCTGAAATTCAAGAAGAAGAAGCGGGCGGCGGTTTTCGGTGGGGAGCTGTTCACCCTTGTGGTGGCGGCGCAACTGGCGGACAAGAGCTATCCTGTGGAGTTCTATGTGGAGGCAGGGGATGCGGAGTCCCTGCTGAAACAGTGCGCCCCCTTTCTTTCGGAGGAGATTCTGGCAAGTGCCGTGAGGCGCCTGCAGTCCATGGACATGAAGATTTTTTACGGTACGGACCTTTCCTCCGCTTTTGTGGAAGAAAAGAGGGGGGCCTTTGACCTGCTCTGCGCCGCCGGCTATCTGGCGAAGGAAAGTCCCGATGCAGATACGCTGCTGGGAAAGGACGGGATTCTCTATCCATCGGAGGAGGGGGGCGAGTGCCTTCGCACCTTCTACGATGCCAGGAGGGCAAGCGTTTCAGCGGACCGTCTGGCGCAGGGGCTGGATCCCTCCACCATGAGAGGGGAAGAAGGGACGGTCACTTCGCGCCTCTACACGAACATGGGGCAGGTGGAGCCATCTAAGCGCATTCCCCTGCGAGGTGAGGGGGAGGCCTATGATGGGGAGAAGGCCGCAGAGGAGGCGGTGCGATGCATCCAGTGTGTCTGCGAGGAATGCCTGAAGGGCTGCACCTATCTGCGCCATTTTGCGAAGCATCCCCGCATCCTGACGCGGGAAATTTACAATAACACGGGCATCATCATGGGGGACCATATGATGAACAAGGCCATGAACAGCTGCTCCCTCTGCGGCCAGTGCGCCGTCACCTGCCCGAACGGCTATGACATGGGGGAGATCTGCCGTCTGGCCAGGGAAAATATGGTGGACACGGGCAAGATGAGCCTTGCCGTCCATGAGTTTGCCTTGCAGGACATGCTGTTTTCCAATACGGAGGGCTTCCTGAGCTGCGTTCCCAAGGGGCAGGAACAGGGGTGCCGTTATGTCTTTTTCCCCGGCTGCCAGGCGGGGGCGGTTGCGTCGGAGGCCGTTTTGAGGGCCTATCGGGATCTGGCGGGTCGTCTTGACGGCGGCGTTGCACTGATGCTGGGATGCTGCGGCGCCATAGCGAAATGGGCCGGACGGCGGGAGCTGTTGAACGAGCAGAAGGATTTCCTGCGGCAGGAGTTTGGGAAGCTGGGAAGCCCAGTGATTCTCGCAGCCTGCCCTACTTGCAGGAAGACACTGGAGGAGGAAGGACTGGGGCAGGTGAAGAGCCTTTGGGAGACACTCCTTGAGATCGGTCTGCCCGAAGGAAGCGCCTGTCATGAGGAGAAAGTGGTCCTGCACGATGCCTGCGGGGCGCGGAATGACCAGAAAATGCGGCAGGACGTGAGGGAGATTGCCGGGCGGCTCGGTTTCCGGCTGCTTCCTGCGGAGTGGGAGGGGGAAAAGACTTCCTGCTGTGGCTATGGAGGGCTTGTTGCCTATGCCAACCGGGAAATGGCCGCCGAAATGGCGGAGGATTGCAGGAAGGAGTTCCCCGATGCGCCTTATATCACCTACTGCATGGCCTGCAGGGACCGTCTGGCGCGGCAGGGGGCGCAGTCGATGCACCTTCTGGAGCTTTTGTATGAGTGTCCTGCGGGCACGCCGCCGGACATATCGGAGAAACGGAGGAACCGGCTTCTCCTGAGGGAGACGATTTTGCGGGAATTCGGCGGGGGAGATGACATGTCTCCTGCAGGGAATGGCTGCGCCTCGCCGGAGGAAATGGGTTTTCGGGCGGTAATCACGGAGGAGGCCCGCAGGCAGATGGATGACAGGATGATCCTCGACACGGATGTCTGGAAGGTGATGGGGCATTACCGGGATACGGGGGAAGCTGTTCTCGACCAGAGGACGGGGCTCCTGATTGCCCGGCTGCGGATCGGTAATGTGACCTTCTGGGTGAAGTTCACCGAGGATGGGGCGGGTTATATCATCCGTGGGGCATACAGCCACCGGATGCTGGTGCGGACGAGATAGGAGGGCGGCATGGCGGAAACGAAGAGTTATTACACCATAGAGACGGACGGGACACTGCTCTGCCAGAAATGCAAGGTTCCCCTGGAAAAGGCGGATGCCGTGTTCAGCTATCTTGAGAATGCCTTTCCCGTGGAGCTTCCGGTCTGCCCCAAATGCGGCTTCGTCTACGTGCCGGAGGAGCTTGCCTTGGGAAAGGTGTTGTCCGTGGAAAAGGTGCTGGAGGACAAATGAGGAAAGAGTCCCTTCATCCCGGCGGGAGGGAAACCACCCTGCGGTTGCTGGAAATGGCCGAAAAATATGGACTCCCCTCCGGGAAACGATGCGCCCTGGACATGGGGGCGGGAGATGGAAGCACCCTGCGCCTCTTGAGGGAACTCGGATGGGAGGCAGAGGGCATTGACCGGAAGCCCGGCGATGGGGTTTCCGTGGGTGATCTGCTTTGTACCTCCTTTCCGGACAAAAACTTTGACCTCGTGATTTCCGAATGTGCCTTTTACGTTGCGGGAGACGTTGCGGGAGCTCTTCGGGAGGCCTGGCGCCTTCTGAGGGGAAAGGGGCTGCTTGCCCTGGGGGATGTATATTTTGGCGGTCCTGAACAATGGAGGGAGCTGCTGGAGAGGCAATCCTTTTGTGTGCTGGAGATGGAAGATCTCACGGAGCGCTGGCGGGAATACTATCTGGAATGCGTATGGATGGGACGGACGGAGGTTCTTTGCCATGAACGACGGAAGGGCTGCCGCTATTTCTTGACTGTTGCGGGAAAGGAGGAGGCACATGGATGATGCATTGGAACGCATGCTGGAGCTTTCGCGGGAAGGCTTTTTCTGCGCGCAGATCCTTTTGATGCTGGCACTGGAGTCCGAGGGGAAGGAAAATCCGGATCTCGTCCGGGCCATGGGCGGACTGAACGGCGGAATCGGCAACACGGGGGACGTGTGCGGTGCCTTGACGGGCGGGGCCTGCTTCCTCTCGTATTTCCTGGGCAAGGGAGAGGCCGATGAGCTGGAGCATCCGGAGTGGAAGGAGATCATGGAAGAGTATGTGGGCTGGTTCCGCCAATACGCCGCCGAGTATGGGGGGATATCCTGCAAGTGCATCCTGGAGGGGGACGAGCGGAACAAGATCCAGCGCTGTCCCATGGTGATGCAGGCGGTTCTGGAAAAGTGCATGGAACTTTTGGAGGTTCATGAGGCTATTTGAGGAGGGAAGCCCATGGAGAAGATCGTGTACCTGAACAATGCGGCCACGAGCTGGCCCAAGCCGGACTGCGTGGCGGAGGCCGTGCAGAAGGCGCTGCAATCGCCGCCGGGCTCCATGCATCGCGGCGGCATAGAGGATGTGGATGTCTTCGCATTGGTAAGGCAACGGCTTGCGACACTGCTCGGCGTGAAGGATGCGGAGTGCATTGCCCTGGGGTCCAATGCGACCTGGGGGCTGAATCTTGCCCTGCATGGCTTTCCTCTTCAGGCAGGGGATGTGGTGGTGACTACAAGGGCGGAGCACAACAGTGTCCTGCGTCCCCTGTACCAAAGGGCCGTGAAAGAGGGAATTCGGGTCGTGTATCTGGACACGGATGAGGTGGGACGGGTGCCCCTTTCCTTCTGGGAAAGGGCCATGGCCGACTATCGTCCGAGGCTTGCGGTGTTCACCCACGCCTCCAATGTGACGGGGGCCGTCCATGATGCCGCAGAAATGACAGCCCTGGCGAAGTCCGTTGGGGCGGCTGTTCTTCTGGATGCCTCCCAAAGCCTCGGATGGATTCCCCTGGAGGCAGATTCCTGGGGCATTGACATGATTGCCTTCACGGGACATAAATACCTTCTGGGCCCCCAGGGGACGGGGGGGCTTTTTGTGCGGAAGGGCATCTCCCTGCAGCCTTGGCTGCAGGGAGGCACAGGAATCCGAAGCGAACTGGAGGAAATGCCCGAGGAGATGCCGCTCCGTCTGGAGGCGGGAACGGGCAACGAGCCGTCATTCCACGGGCTGCTTGCGGCTTTGGAATGGGCCGGGGAGCATCCTCTGGAGGAGGCAGAACATCGGGCGTTGCTGGGATATCTTCGGGAGGGCCTGATGGATGCCGGTGCGAGAGTTATCCTCCCCGATGGGCTCACCACCCCGGTGGTGAGCTTCATCTTGTCGGAGGAAAGCGTGGCCGATGTGGGCTATATCCTGGGGGAAAGTTATGACATCATCTGCAGGACAGGACTGCACTGCGCGCCGAAACTGTTTTCCTGCCTTGGGGTTTCGGAGACAGTGCGGATATCTCTCTCCCGATTCACACAGAAGGAGGATGTGGATGCCGTGCTTGAGGCAGTGAGGGATATTAGGGGATGAGATTCGAGCGGAAGAAAGTGGAGAATTGCTTTGCCGATTCCAGGACCTATGAATACCGGATCCCTGTTTCCGGCGAGGCACTGGCAGAGTCCCTGCCCGATGTCTGGGAAATTCGTCGGAACGAGAGATTGCGTCGTCCGGTATTCATCGCGAAAAAGGAAGGCATCCATCTCAAGGGGCTTTTGGCTGGCCATGCGGTGCGGGCGAGTTTTCTGGAGACGGAGTGGGAGGCAAGGCAGAAGGAGTTTGAGGATTGGATGGAGGATATGGATGGCTAGTGAGATTGCGAGCACCATGAGCGTGTGCCCCGTCTGTCTGCGGAAATTGCAGGCGCACAAGGTGGTGGGGGAAGACGGTTTCGTCCATATGGAGAAGGAGTGCCCGGAGCATGGTCATTTCGATGTCCTGCTCTGGGAGGGGGATGCTGCAAGCTACAAAGCGTGGGGGGATGTGCCCTCTGCTCCGGTGACGCCTGTGGGAGCTCGTCCCGCAGAGCGGGGATGTCCCTATGACTGCGGCCTTTGCGAGGCGCATTTGAGGGATGGCTGCTGCGTCCTGCTGGAACTGACGAACCGCTGCAATCTCCGCTGCCCCGTCTGCTTTGCTGCTGCAGGGGAAGAGAAGGGCATCCTGGAACCGGGGCTGGAGGAAATCGGGAAAATCTACGATATGCTGATGGCCCGGGGAGGCCCCTTCAATATCCAGCTTTCGGGGGGCGAGCCGACCCTGCGGGAGGATCTGGCGGATATTATCGCATTGGGCAGGGAGAAGGGATTCTCTTTTTTCCAGCTCAATACCAACGGCCTGCGGATTGCCGGGGAGGAGGGATATGCCCGTGCACTCTTTGAGGCAGGGGTATCCTGTGTGTTCCTGCAGTTCGATGGCTTGCGGGATTCCGATTATGAAGCCCTGCGCGGCGGGGCGCTTCTGGCGAAGAAGCTCCGTGTAGTGGAACTCTGCAAGGAGGCCGGGCTCCCCGTGGTTCTGGTTCCCACCATAGTGCCGGGAATCAATGAGGATGCCATCGGCGACATCCTGGACTTTGCCCTTTCCCATGCGCCCGGTGTTCGCGGAGTGCATTTCCAGCCGGTCAGCTATATGGGAAGGAATTCCCTGCCGTCCCGGGAACGGATTACCCTTCCAAGGATTCTGCGGGATATCGAACAGCAGACAAATGGCAGGATGAAGGCTTCCGATTTCAGCGGCGGCGGTGCAGAAAATCCCTATTGCTCCTTCCATGCGGCCTATCGGATTGGCCTGGATGGCACATGTAAGGCACTGGCAAAGCGTGGGAGCTGCTGCTGTTCGGCCGATGCGCCCGCAGGGGAAACGTCCTGTTGCACGGATGAGGCTCCCGGTTCCTGCTGCACAGGGGAAGGAAGAGAGGCAAGGCCGGTCAAAAGCTCGGAGGCGCGGGATTTCGTTGCGCGGCAATGGGGTGCATGCACATCCTGCAGCGAGGATGTGCCGGGGACGGAGGCTTCCTCACTGGATGCCTTTCTGGAACAGGCGGTGCTGCAGACCTTCACCGTATCGGGGATGTTGTTTCAGGATGCATGGAATCTGGAACTGGACAGGCTGCAGCGTTGCTATATCTGCGAGGCGGATGCTGAGCGGGGCATGATTCCCTTTTGCGCCTATAATCTGACGGATGGGAAGGGGAGGGCTCTGTACAGGAAATGAGCGAGATGGGACGCACGAGGCTGGATGGGCTGATCTGCAGACAGGAACATTGGAAGGAACTGACAAGGGAGAGGCTGGAGGAGCTTCAGCTTCGCCGTCTGAACGAGCTTCTGGCCAGGGAGAAAAGGCGGAAGGGATTTTACCGGGATTTGCCGGAGCGTCTGTCCTCGTTGAAGGAGCTTCGGAAACTTCCCTTTACGACTCCTTCCATGCTGGCAGAGCAGGGAAACCGCATGCTCCTTCTCTCCCAGTCGGAGATTCTGCGGGTGATATCCGGCGAGACCAGCGGCACCAGCGGGCAGGCGAAGCGGGTTTTCTATACGGAGCGGGATCTCTGCCACACGGTGGAGCTTTTTGAGACCGGCATCGGCGAGATGTGCGGCATTGGGAACCGCGTGCTCATCGACATGCCCTTTTCGGGGGAGCATGGGCTGGGAAACCTGATCGAGCGGGCCGTTGAGCGGACCGGAGCCCTTCCACTGCGAGGCGGGGGCGGAAGCTGGAAAGAACGCATCTGCCGCATCCGCGAGGGAAGACCGGACTGCATCATTGGCTTCCCTGTTCCCTTGATGGGGACGGCGCGGCTTTACGCCCATGTTTATGGGAGAGATGATTTCCCCATACGGAAGGCGCTGGTTTCGGGGGACGCTTGTCCGCCCGGGGTATTGAAATGCCTGGAGGAGGAGTTTTCCATGACCCTGTTTCCTCACTATGGCTCCCGGGAAATGGCCCTTGCAGGGGCAATCACCTGCCCGGCTCATGAGGGGATGCACCTCCGCGAGAACCACATTCTGGCGGAAATCGTCGATGACGCAGGGAATGTCCTGCCCGACGGGGAGGAAGGGGAGCTGGTGATCACCACTCTGGACATGGAGGCCATGCCCCTGCTTCGCTATCGGACCGGGGACCGGACACGGTTCCTTTTGGAGCCGTGTCCCTGTGGAGGCGTGACGAGGCGTTTGGACAGGGTATCGCGGATGGCCAAGGACGTCTTCTGGATGGAGGAACTGGACGACCTGCTTTTCCCGGTGAAAACCCTGGTGGACTATCGCGCTGCATGGGACAGGGATGGGCTTTTCCTTGCGGCAAGGACCTTGGAGGGCCATGGGGCAGAGGAATTGGAAGAGAGAATCGGCTGGAAATATCCGGGTCTTTCCCTGCAGTTGGAGGTTTCGCCCTGCCGCTTGGAGGAATTTCCATGTTATAAGGGAAAACGCTGTGTTGAGAAAATTTGTCATGTGTTTGATATGGAAGGAGAAAGCTGATGAAAGAGATAAGGACCGAAGATGCTGTGGGGCATGTCCTGTGCCATGATGTGACGCAGATTATCCGTGGGGTGACGAAAGGGGCGCGCTTCCGCAAGGGGCATGTGATTGCTGAGGAGGATATTCCAGTGCTTCTGTCCCTTGGGAAGGACCATGTCTACGTTTGGGAAAATGACGAGTCGATGCTCCATGAGAATGACGCGGCAGAGATTCTGAGGCAGGTCTGCCAAAACGATGGCATGGAAGCCTCGGAGCCGAAGGAGGGGAAAATCGAGCTGAAGGCCCTTCAGGATGGCGTGTTCCATGTGGACGAGGAACGATTCGATGCCATCAATGAGCTGGATGACATCGTCATTGCCACGATTCCCCAGAATTTTCCCGTGAAGCAGGGAACGAAGCTGGCGGGGATGCGGGTGGTTCCCCTGGTCATCGGGAAGGAAAAGATGGAGGAGGTCCGGAAGCTGGCCGGGGAGGCGCCCCTTTTCGAGCTGCGTCCCTACAGGAAGATGAAGGTGGGTGTTGTCACCACGGGAACAGAGGTGTTCCTCGGACGCATCAAGGATACCTTTACCCCGGTGCTGGAGGCAAAGCTCAATGCCTTTGGGCTTCGCGTGGACGAGCATCGCCTGTCGGATGACGTGACGGAACATACAAGGGAAAAGATACAGGAGCTTTTGGACCTGGGCATGGACATGGTGCTCTGCACCGGCGGTATGAGCGTGGACCCGGATGACCGCACGCCGGCGGCAATCCGGGCGGCAGGGACGAGGGTCGTGACCTATGGCGCGCCAGTCCTGCCGGGAGCGATGTTCCTTCTGGCCTATTGGGAGAAGGACGGGCGGAATGTGCCGGTCCTTGGGCTTCCCGGCTGCGTTATGTACAGCCCCGCGACGATCTTCGATATCGTCCTGCCGCGCCTGCTCACAGGGGAAATCCTGACTAAACGGGAACTGCGGCATCTGGGCATCGGCGGGCTTTGCATGGGCTGCAAGAGCTGTCATTACCCGGTGTGCGGGTTCGGGAAGTAATCTTGGGAGAATGGAGCTGAACACAGGTGAAAACCATAGGCCTTCTGGGCGGAATGAGCTGGGAAAGCACTGTCACTTATTACGAAATACTGAATAAGGAGATCGCAGAGAAATTGGGCGGGTTTCACAGTGCCAAGATTTTGATGTACAATGTGGACTTTGCCGAGCTGGAAGAGAATATGATGCGGGGCAACTGGGCGGGGAATGCCGCAATCCTCTCCGATGCGGCGAAGAGGCTGGAGAGCATCGGAGCCGATTTTATCGTCATTGCAACGAATACGATGCATAAGCTGGTTCCCGAAATGGAAAAGCATCTCCATATACCGATCCTGCATATTGCGGATGCTGCCGCGAAGCGCATCAAGGAAGACGGACTGCGGCGCGTGGGATTCCTGGGCACGAAATTCACGATGACCCAGGACTTTGTCATTGGCAGGTTGAAGGCTGCAGGGCTTGAGGTAATCGTTCCCGAGGAAGAGGATATCGGGCTGGTGAATGATATTATCTTCAATGAATTGTGCCTCGGGAAAGTCCTGGATTCCTCGCGGGAAGAATACAAACGAATCATTTCCCATATGCAAGGCCAAGGAGCGGAGGGCGTTATCCTGGGATGTACCGAAGTAGGAATGCTGATCGGCGAAAAGGACAGCCCGATTCCCGTATACGATACGACCGTTCTTCACGCACAGGAAGCGGCGCGACTTGCTCTCCAAATTGGGGAAGAATAGGCTTGGAATGTTTTGCCGTTGGCAAAACTTGAATCCCCTCTGGGGACTAGTGTCCCGCCTCGTTCATATCCATAATAATTGCCCGATATGCAGTCATCTGCGTTGTCATCGTCAGTTGGCGTAGCCACCGCTACGCCGCCCTCCACCGCTACGCCGCCCTCCTCTTCCTAGCATCTGACTACATCTCGAACAATTATTTTTATGTTTCTGAACGAGGTGGGACACTAGCTTCGCGTCGCAATGCGTTATGACGGGATAAATCCCGTCGAAACGACAATAAGAATATTTTGCCTTTGGCAAAATTTGAACAATGCGTTATAATAAAAGACGATATATTGATGGAAAGCGGGGAATATGGGGATGAACGAAAAGGCAGCCAGGGCGATGCGGGAGTTCCTGGAGGCGTTGGGAATCGATCTCAAGGCGGCCGGCATGGAGAAGACGCCGGAACGGGTGGCGATAATGTACGGGATGCTCTTTGACGGCATTGGCCGGGAGACACGGGACATCTGGGGGGAGATGTTTGATGCGGGGCCCGGGACCGATGGCATCGTGGCTGTGCGGCATGTTCCCTTTTACTCCATGTGTGAGCATCATCTCGTGCCTTTCTTCGGCGAGGTGAATATCGCCTATCTTCCTGCTCCCTGCGGTGTGGCTGGGTTCAGCAAATTCACGAAGCTGGTGGAGATCATCTCCCATCGTCCCCAGATTCAGGAGCGCATGACCGGGGAGATCGCCGAGGCCATCGCTGCAGATCTGCGGGCACAGGGGGTGCTGGTGACGGTGGAGGCGCAGCAGCTCTGCATGACCATGCGGGGAGATCTCGCCCATGGCACGCGCACCGTGACTTCCTTCAGTACGGGGCGGTTCCGTGAGGATGCGACGCTCCGGCAGCAGGCCTGGAATCTTTTGGGAAAGGAAAACAAATAACCCATGGTGAGAACATATGACTTCAAGGACGGAAAGAGATTGGAGATTGGCAGGAAAACCCTTGTCATGGGCATCCTGAATGTGACGCCGGACTCCTTTTCCGATGGCGGGAAATGGAACTGTGTGGACAAGGCAATTTTTCATATGAAGGAAATGGTGCGGGATGGGGCGGATATCATCGATGTCGGTGCGGAGTCCAGCCGTCCCGGTTTTCAGCCAATGCCTGCCGCAGAGGAGCAGGAGCGCCTGCGCCCCTTCCTTGAGGCGGTTTTGCGTGAATGCCCTGTTCCCGTTTCCGTGGATACCTTCAAGGCGGAAACTGCGGAAATGGCGGCATCCATGGGGGTGCATATCCTGAATGATATCTGGGGGCTCCAGTATGCGGAGGAACCCGGGCGCATGGCACGCCTTGCCGCATCTTACGGGCTGCCCGTTATTGTGATGCACAATCAGGAGGGCAAGGAGTATGGGGAAGATATTGTGGCGGACATGAAGTCCTTTTTCCGTGAATCCCTGCGTATTGCGGAAAAGGCCGGAATGCAGCGGGAGCAGGTCATTTTCGATCCGGGAATCGGTTTCGGCAAGACGCAGGAGGACAATCTCGTGGTATTGCATCGTCTGGCAGAGCTCATGGAATTGGACGGCGAGGAATATCCCCTGCTTCTGGGGGCCAGCCGCAAGAGCTTTATCGGCCATGTGCTGGATCTTCCGGTGGAGGAGCGCATGGAGGCGACGGGGGCGGTTTGCGTCCTGGGCATCCAGGCGGGCTGCCAGATCCTTCGGGTTCACGATGTGAAGCCGATCAGCCGCATGGCGCGCATGGCGGATGCCATCATGGGGGCATGAGCATGGACAGGATTGAACTCAAGGGCATGGAATTTTACGGTTATCACGGCTGCTATCCAAGGGAACGGGAACAGGGGCAGCCGTTTTTGGTGGATGTATCCCTGCAGGTGTCCCTGGAAAAAGCGGGGAAAAGCGATGACCTCGGGGAAACGGTGGATTACGGGGCCGTGTTCCGCGATGTGGGAGACATTGTGGAAGGGGAGCCGCGAAAGCTCATCGAGGCTGTGGCTGAGGACATTGCCGGCAAGGTGCTCCGGGACTATCCCCTGGTGGAGGCTGTCTGCGTTACGGTACACAAGCCGGAGGCCCCGCTTCCAGGAAAGTTTCGCGATGCTTCCGTGACGGTTGAAAGGAAACGTTAGGATGGAGTGGGAGTGCTATGTCAGTTTGGGCGCAAATCTCGGTGACAGGGAGCGGGCCTTGCGGCAGGCATTGGAATGGCTGCATGGGAGCGACGGCATGGAACTTTGCCGTGTTTCCGGCTTTTTTGAGACCGCTCCCTGGGGCAAGCTGGATCAGCCGCCCTTTGTGAATGCGGCGGCGAAACTGCGGACGGAGATGGAGCCTCTGGAACTCTTGGAAACCTGCCAGCGCATCGAGAAAGACCTGGGAAGAGTGCGGCATGAGCATTGGGGGGCAAGGACCATGGATATCGACCTGCTCCATATCCCCAATGTATCGATGGACACGGAGCAACTGCACCTGCCCCATCCCCATATGCTGGAACGGGCTTTTGTGCTGGTTCCTCTGGCAGAGATCGCTTCCGGGCTGGAGATTGCGGGAAAGACCGTGAAGGAGCATCTGGTGGCTTGCCGGGATACAGGAGAAGTAACGTCCTGCCCGGGAAGTCCCATGGATATTTCCCTGAAGATCATTGCCTGTGTGGATGAGCGGGAGGGACTTGGCAAAGAAGGGAAGCTGCTTTTCCGGCTGCCGGAGGATATGGCCTTTTTCCGTCAGCAGACCTGGGGCGGCACGGTCATCATGGGCAGACGCACCATGGAATCCCTGGGGAAGCCCCTGGACGGGCGGAGGAATATCGTCCTTTCCCGTCAGGGGATGCAGAGGGAAGGCTTCACGGCGTGTCGCTCACTGGAGGAGCTTTGGCAGATATTGTTCCAGTCCCCCGATGAAAACACGTATGTCATCGGGGGTGGGGAAATCTACAGGCAGTTTCTTCCTTATTGCCGTGAGGCATTTGTCACCCGGGTGGCGGCGGATGGCAGGGCGGATGTGTTCCTGTCGGGGCTGGATGAGTTTTCCCTGAGAGGGTGTCGTGGGAGCGTGGACGCGGCAACGGGGTATGAAATGAGTTTTTGTCATTATATTCGTGGAGGCAGCGGGGATGGAGATTTTCAAGAATGACTGGGCGGATTATCTGAACGAGGAATTGAAGCAGCCCTATTACCAGCAGCTTCGCCAGTTCCTCATCAGGGAGTATCGGACGCGGCGCATCTATCCGGACATGTATGCTATTTTCAATGCGCTTCATTATACGAGTTATGCGGATGCGAAGGTGGTCATTCTGGGACAGGATCCCTATCATGGGCCGGGGCAGGCCCATGGCCTGAGTTTCTCTGTTCTGCCCGGAGTGGAGCCACCTCCTTCCCTCATCAACATCTTCAAGGAATTGCAGGACGACCTTGGTTGCCGCATACCGAACAACGGCTGCCTGAAGCCCTGGGCGGATCAGGGGGTGCTTCTGCTCAACACCGTGCTGACGGTGCGGGAGCATGCGGCAAATTCCCATCATGGGCAGGGCTGGGAGATCTTCACGGACAAGATCATTTCCCTACTGAACGAGAGGGAGAACCCCCTGGCCTTTATCCTCTGGGGTACACCGGCGCGGCGCAAGAAGGCCATGATCACGAATCCTCATCATTTCATTGTGGAATCCCCGCATCCAAGCCCGCTTTCCGCTTCCAGAGGATTTTTCGGCAGCCGTCCCTTTTCGCGGGTGAATGCGTTTCTGGAGGCCCATGGGGAAGCGCCGATTGACTGGCAATTGCCGGATGTGTAGGAGATAGATCATGGGCGATAACAAGGTCACGATACAAGACATTGCTGATCGGGCAGGCGTGTCGAAGAGCACCGTGTCCCGCTATCTGAATCGCGGCTATGTCAGTGCGGAGAAGGCGGAAAGGATTCGCGCCGTCATCGATGAGACGGGATTCCAGTCGAATTTCTTTGCCAGCCGGCTGAAGACGAAGCGGAGCAAGCTCATCGGGCTCGTTCTGCCCCGTATCGATTCCGTCTCGGTGGGCAAGCTGCTGGCCGGTATCGGCTATATCCTGGAACCGGAGGGCTATCAGGCAATCATGCTGGTAAGTCAGCTCGATGTGGAAAAGGAATTGGGAAACATCATCAGCCTTCATCAGCAGGGGGTGGACGGCATCATCATCAATTCTGTGGGCATCACGGAGCGGCACATTGCCCTGCAGAAGGACATCCACATTCCCATGCTGTATACGGGGCAGTATCATCCCGAGGCCAATTGCCTGAAGGTGGATGATGAGGCGGCGGGTCGCATGATGGGAGCTTACCTCAAGCAGATGGGGCATGAGCGGGCTGTTTTCGCAGGTGTCACGAAGACAGATGTGGCAGTGGGAGTGGAACGGCGCAAGGGATTCACAGATGCATTCCTGGAAGGGCGCAGCGGGGCACGGGTGGATTTTATCGAGACGGGTTTCGGTTTCCTCAATGCCTACAACCTCGCAGGGGATATGCTGCGGCTGAAGCCCACGGTCATCGTGGGAGCTACGGACAACATCAGCCTTGGCATCCTGCGGTATCTCCATGAACGGGAGATCAAGGTGCCGGAGGAACTCTCTGTGGCTGGATTTGGCGGTTACGATGTGGGAGCCGTGGTCTATCCCGCCCTTACCACTGTGGCCTTTAATTTCGAGTTGGTGGGAATGAACGTGGCCCAGCGCATGCTGGATTTCATTGATGGCCGTCCTGTGGCAGAGGATGTGGAGCTGCCCTTCTTTTTCGTGGAGCGCGAAAGCGTCCGAAGGGTGGGATCGCAGGATGTGGTCCGCCAGTCCTTTGCGGGGATGGCATAAAAAAAACGCCAGGGAGCACTTTCCTTGGCGTCATTTTTACGGTCAGTTATTTCTTGAAGAAACTGATGCGGGCACCCAGGGAGAGGATTGGCCTGGCAGGCCCTTTCAGGATGATCTGCCCTGGCATGGAGCCTTCCGCATTGAATACAAGGGTGCAGTGCCCTTCTTCCCGAATGGTATCGTTGACCACGTCGCCGACACTGACCACGGTGTACTCGCTGTTGCCGAACTTGAGCTTGTCTCCCTTGACGATGTCTGCCTTGAGGTCGCTGGCGGTGTGCTCGATCACCATGTCGGCGAGATTCGGGCGCACGCCCTCGTCGAGAATGATGACGCTGTTGTTGTTTTCAAGGAAGGTGCGTGCCAGATTGCCGATGGCAGTTACGGATACCTCATATTTTGTTTCCATGGTCTTTTCAAATCCTTTCCGTATAGAAGATGAATGGACACTATTATTTTTGTTATTATTCCATAGGCAAGGCACTTTTTCCTGCTTGCAGGCGCATTTGGGAGAAAAAAATCTGTCCATGGGAAAAAATGGCTTGCGGGGAAGGAGATTTCCCTTGCGGCTAGAATCTATATTTTTAGGGTATCTTGATAGAAATTGGGTTATTTGCTTTCCAAAGGAGGCTGTATATGAAAGAGTATAAACCGTTTAAGTCAGGCAAGGTCCGCGAGGTCTATGATGCCGGGGACAGCATCATCATGGTGGCGACGGATCGCATTTCCGCCTTTGACCATATCCTCAAGAACAGGATTACCAAGAAGGGCGCAATCCTTACCCAGATGTCGAAGTTTTGGTTCGACTTTACGAAGGACATCCTGCCCAATCACATGATTTCCGTGAAGAATGAGGATATGCCGGAATTCTTCCGCCAGCCGCAGTTCATCGGAAACAGCATGAAATGCAAAAAGCTCACCATGATTCCCATGGAGTGCATTGTGCGCGGCTACATCACGGGAAGCGGTTGGGAGAGCTACAAGGAAAGCGGCGAGATTTGCGGCATCAAGCTGCCGGCTGGGCTCAAGGAGTCCGAGAAGCTGCCGGAGCCGATCTTCACGCCCAGCACGAAGGCGGAGATCGGCGACCATGACGAGAATGTTTCCCTGGAGCAGGGGGCTGCGGTGCTGGAGAAGTTCTTTCCGGGCAAAGGGCGCGAGTATGCGGAGAAGGTGCGTGATTTCACGATTGCCATCTACAAGAAATGCGCAGACTATGCAAAGACCCGTGGCATCATCATCGCCGACACGAAATTCGAGTTCGGTCTCGATGAGGCAGGCAATATTGTTCTGGGGGATGAGGTGCTGACACCGGACAGTTCCCGCTTTTGGCCGTTGGAAGGCTATGAGCCGGGGAAGTCCCAGCCTTCCTACGACAAGCAGTTCGTGCGCGACTGGCTCAAGGCGAATCCGGACAGCGACTACAATCTTCCTGAGGAGGTGATCGACAAGACCATCGCAAAATACAAGGAAGCATTCAAGATGCTGACTGGCAAGGATTTTGACATGTAACATGTATAGGTATGGGAGGGGATTTGAATGAAGTTATTTAGGATGTTCGCAGTATTGCTGGCAGTTGTCTGTATGACCTTTGGCGGTAAGGCTTTGGCGGCCGAGGATGGTATGCAGGTTTTTCAGGATGCCTATCTTCCCGCAATGGATAAGGCGCAAAACTATCATTTGGAATTGATATTCCATGGGCCGACATTCCAATCGAATTTGGTTGCTTCCGGCCAGATAGGAATGGGTGGTTCCGGCGTGGTGGATGGAACCCTGAGCTGGGCCTACACGAATACGGACACCAACCAGACCAAGCAGAACGAGATTCCCATCTACGCGGAACGGTCCGGCAATTCCATTGTCCTGTACGGACAGCGCAACGGCTCCTGGCAGCGTGAGAATGTTCTGGAAGGACTGGCATGGATCCTGGATGCGGTCAGCGCGAATGACAGGGCAACGAGGATGCAGTACGCTGCAGCGGTCAAGGACGTGACGGCCACGGATGTCGGCAACGGTCGGCAGAGCATGAGGATCCTTCTTGATGGCAAGGCCTTGGCCGAGATGGAGAACAAAGCCGTCAGGGAGCGCATTGATTCCATGGGGGATGCCGAGAAGAAGGATGCCACGGAATTCTTGCGTTATATCAATGCGGCTCTTGCCGAAAACGATATCGAGTGCACGTGGACAATCGACAAGGAAACAGGGAAGACGGTCACGGTAGCGGCAGATCTCACGGGTATCATGCGCGGCTATGCAAAGGCTGTGCTTGAGGATTCCTATCAGGGTCAGATTACCCTGACGCCGGAGGAAACAGAGTTCCTTGCATCCATTGGCTACTATTACGATCTGCAGTTCTATCTGACGAATATGGGTGAAGCGGCCAGCCAGGTTGTCATTCCTGCTGCGGTGAAGCGCGATGCAAAGGACAGCAACCTCTTCAATGACATAAAGGCGGAGGTCATTTCCGTAGTGAAAAAGTAAACACACAAGTGTTCAAGGGTTTCTTGATGAAAAGGCGGGCTCCTTTTGAGGGAGCCCGCCTTTATAGATGGAGTATCAAGATGAAGATTGCCCTATACTTTGTCTATGGAAACAATGGCATCTTTCATGGATTTCACGTATTCCCCGATGTATCTGGGTGCATCCTTTCCGTATTTCTCCAGCAATTTGATGATGGCGGAGCCGACGATGGCACCGTCGGAAAGGGAGGCCATCTTTTTGGCCTGTTCCGGCGTGGAGATGCCGAAGCCGATGGCGCAGGGGATGTCTGTGCTTTGGCGCACGGAGGCAACAATGGAGGCCAGGTCGGTCTTGATTTCACTGCGGACGCCTGTGACGCCGAGGCTGGAAACGATGTAGAGGAATCCTTTCGCCTCCCGGGCAATCATGGCGATGCGCTTCTCCGAGGTCGGCGCGATCAGGGAAATCAGATCGACCTCATGGGCTTTGCAGAGGGGGGCGAACTCATCCTTTTCTTCGAAGGGAAGGTCCGGCAGGATCAGCCCGTCCATGCCGATGTCCTGGCAGGTAGAGATGAAGCGTTCCGCGCCGTAGGAGAAAACGACGTTGGCATAGGTCATGAAAACCATGGGGATGCTCACGTCCTTACGGAGATCACGTACGAGGTCGAAGATCTTGTCCGTCGTCGTGCCCGCACGGAGGGCGCGAACGTTTGCTCCCTGGATGACGGGGCCTTCCGCTGTGGGATCGGAGAAGGGAATGCCGAGTTCGATGAGGTCAGCGCCGTTTTCCGCGGCAGAGCGGACAGCGGAGGCAGTGGTTTCCAGGTCGGGATCCCCGCAGGTGATGAACGGGATGAATGCCTTCCCTTTGGCGAATGCTTTCTTGATGTTACTCATGGATATCCTCCCCCCGATAGCGGGCAATTGCGGCACAGTCCTTGTCGCCCCGGCCGGACAAGGTGATGACGATGATCTTGTCCCCGCCAAGGGTGGGGGCAATCTTCATGGCATGGGCCACGGCATGGGCGGACTCGATGGCGGGGATGATGCCCTCTGTCCTTGCCAGATACTCGAAGGCATTGACCGCCTCGTCATCCGTGACCGGAACGTATTCTGCCCTGCCGATGTCGTGCAGGTGGGCATGTTCCGGCCCGATGCCCGGGTAATCCAGCCCTGCGGAAATGGAGTAGACCGGGGCAATCTGGCCGTACTCGTCCTGGCAGAAATAGGATTTCATGCCATGGAAGATGCCGAGCCTGCCCGTGTGGATGGTGGCGGCGGTTTCCGCAGAATCGATGCCGCGTCCCGCTGCCTCGCAGCCGATCAGGCGGACCGATTCATCTTCGATGAAATGGTAGAAGCTCCCGATGGCATTGGAGCCGCCGCCCACGCAGGCGATGACCGCATCGGGGAGCCGTCCTTCCTTCTTGAGGGTCTGCTCCTTGATTTCCTTGGAAATGACGGCCTGGAAGTCGCGGACGATGGTGGGGAAGGGATGGGGGCCCATGACGGAGCCGAGGCAGTAGTGGGTGTCGCTGATGCGGGAGGTCCATTCCCGCATGGCCTCGGAAACGGCATCCTTCAGGGTGGCCGTGCCGCTCTTCACGGGGATGACCTCCGCGCCCAGCAGTCGCATGCGGTAGACATTGAGGGCCTGGCGTTTCGTGTCCTCCTCGCCCATGAAGACCACGCATTCCATGCCCATGAGGGCGGCTGCCGTGGCAGTGGCGACGCCGTGCTGTCCTGCGCCTGTTTCGGCAATCAGGCGGGTCTTGCCCATCCGCTTGGCCAGAAGTGCTTGCCCAAGGACGTTGTTGATCTTGTGGGCGCCCGTATGGTTCAGGTCCTCGCGCTTGAGATAGATCTTCGCGCCGCCGAGGTCTTTGGTCATCTTTTCCGCGAAATAGAGCAGGGAGGGTCTTCCCGCATAATCGTTGAACAGGGTTTCCAGTTCCTGCTGGAACTTCGGGTCGTCCTTGAAGCGATTGTAGGCTTCTTCCAGTTCGATGACGGCGTTCATCAGGGTTTCGGGAATGTATTGTCCGCCGTGGATGCCGAAGCGTCCGCGGGATTTCGTTTCATGTGTCATTTCTTGTTTCCTTTCCAAGGTATACATTTCTTAGGAAGCAGGGATTAATAAAATTCACATTCTGCTTGTCCAAATCCACATATGCTGCGTTATCGTCAGTCGACATAGCACCGCTATGCCTCCTTCCTCTGCCTTGCCTATGTGAATTTGTCCTGCGCATTATGCAAATTTTATTTTCCCCTGCTTCCTTACAGCGGCGACGAAGGCCGCCATTTTTTCCTTGTCTTTCCGCCCGTTCGTCTCGATGCCGGAGCTGACATCCACCCCGTAGGGATGGAGGGCGAGGATGGCATCGGCGACGTTTTCCGGGGTGAGGCCTCCTGCCAGGAAATAGGGGCGCGCCACGGAGGCAATCAGGGACCAGTCAAAGGCCGTTCCCGTGCCGGCTCCTGCATCCAGCAGCACGGAATCCGCCGTGCTGCCCTGGGCAATTCCTGCATCTTCGGCAGTCCGGATGCGGAAGGCCTGAAGGATGGGGATGTCCAGATGGTTCCTGAGATCTGCGATATAGGAGGCGTCCTCATTTCCGTGGAGCTGGACGGCATCCAGGATGCCGCCTTTCGCCAGTTGGACAATCACAGAGGGGCTTTCGTTGACGAAGACCCCGACGGCCTTGATGGAAGGGGCAAGGAGTGCTTTCAGCTCCTTTGCCTGTGCTGCCGTCACATGGCGCTTGCTCTTGGGGGCAAAGACGAATCCGATGTAGTCGGGCATGAGTTCATTGGCGGCCTCGATGTCCGCAGGGCGGGTCATGCCGCAGAGCTTGATTTTCGTTGGAATCATGGATTGCCTCGCAGTTCTGCCAGTTTTTCCCGCTTGTCCGCTGCGCGCATGAGGGTTTCGCCGACCAGTACGGCATCTGCCCCCATGTTTCTTGCCTGCTGTACGTCCCCGGCGGAGGTGATGCCGCTTTCCGCCACGAACAGGACCCCTTCGGGCACGGATTTCCGCAGCCGCAGGCTGTTCCCTGTATCCACGGAAAAATCCTTCAGGTTGCGGTTGTTGACGCCGACGATGCGGGCGCCTGTAGCAAGGGCTTCCTGGATTTCCCTTTCGTCATGGGCCTCCACGAGGGCAGACAAGCCCAGAGTATCGGCAATGGCGAGGTATTCCTTGAGCTGTTCGCTCTCTAAGATGGAGCAGATCAGCAGGACGGCGGAGGCACCCAGCAGCTTTGCCTCATAGATCATGTACTCGTCTATGGTGAAGTCCTTGCGGAGACAGGGCAGGGAGACGGCAGAGGCAATTTCTTCCAGATAGTCCTCGCTGCCGAGGAACCATTTCGGCTCGGTCAGCACGGAGATGCAGTCCGCACCTGCCGCCTCGTATTCCCTTGCAATCTCAAGATAGGGGAAGTCCGGGGCAATCAGCCCCTTGGAGGGGGAGGCCTTCTTGCACTCGCAGATGAAGGAGATGTCCGGCTTCCGCAAGGCCTTCTCAAAGGAAAAGGTTCCCTTGGGAAGGTCGAGGGCCTTTTGCCGGAGCTGGGCGAGGGGGTGGTTTTTCTTCGCTTCTGCCACGCGCTCACGGGCATGTTCTGCCAGTTGGTCCAGAATGTTCATGACTGCTCCTCTGTGCGGTTGCTGACCTCGATGAACTTCTCCAGGGTTTCCGCAGCCTTGCCGGAATCGATGAGCTCCGCCGCAAGGGCGATGCCGCTCTTGAGATCCGCTGCCTTATCGCCGATGTAGAGGGCGGCTCCCGCATTGAGAAGAGTGGCGTTCCGCTTGTGGCCCTTTTCGCCCTTGAGGATCCTGCGGGTGATTTCTGCGTTCTCCTGCGGCGCGCCACCCTTGAGGTCTTCCCTGTGGCAGCGTTCCATGCCGAAATCCTCCGGACGGATGGTGTAGGACTTGAACCAGCCATCGCGTATCTCGCAGACCGTGGTGGGGGCGGAGAGGGAAATCTCATCCAGTTTGTCCTGCCCATAGACCACCATGCCGCGCTTGACGCCGAGGCTGTTGAGCACCTGCGCCAGGGGGGCGACAAGGTATTCGTCGTAGACGCCGAGGAGCTGGCGGGTCGGCATGCCGGGGTTAGTCAATGGCCCCAGGATGTTGAAGACCGTGCGGAAGCCCAGTTCCTTGCGGATGGCACCCACGTACTTCATGGAGGCATGGTATTTCTGGGCGAAGAAGAAGCACATGCCCACCTCCTTGAGGAGCTTGCGGCAGAGATCGGGGCTTTGCTGGATGTTTACGCCCAGCGCCTCAAGGCAGTCCGCCGTGCCGCATTTCGAGGAGGCGGCGCGGTTGCCGTGCTTGGCGACCTTCATGCCCCCTGCGGCGGCGATGAGGGCGGAGGTGGTGGAGATATTGAAGCTCTGGGCGTTGTCTCCGCCCGTCCCCACGATCTCGAAGATGTCCATCCCCGTCTCCACCTTTGTGGCATGGTCGCGCATGGCTGCGGCACATCCTGCGATCTCATCGGTGGTCTCTGCCCGTGCGCTCTTGGTGGAAAGGGAGGCGAGGAAGGCGGCGTTCTGTGTCGGCGAGGTCTCGCCGCTCATGATCTCGTTCATTACGGTATAGGCTTCCTCATAGCTCAGGTCTTCCTTGTTGACGATTTTGACGATGGCTTGTTCAATCATGGTAGTCTCTCCTTTTGATTTTGAAAGTTATTTCTGTATGAAATTCCGCAGCATGGTCTTGCCGTCCGGGGTCATGATGGATTCCGGATGGAACTGGACGCCGTAGATGGGGTAGTCCCTATGGCATACCGCCATGATCTCGCCGTCCACTGTCCTTGCGGCAATCCGAAGGGAATCCGGGATGGTGTCGGCGTCTGCTGCCAGCGAATGGTAGCGGGCGACAGGGGCTGTCTTCGGGCAGCCGTGGAACAGGGGACAGTCTGTATCGAATTGGGTTTCGGACTGCTTGCCGTGCATCAGCTTCCGGGCATAGGTGATGGTGGCGCCGAAGGCCGCGCAGATGGCCTGATGCCCGAGGCATACGCCGAGGATGGGGATGTCCTTCCCGAGGGCGGTCACGATTTCCATGATGTTTCCCGCATTTTCCGGTCTTCCGGGTCCGGGGGACAGGATGATGCGGCTCGGTGACAGCCTGCGGATTTCCCCCACGGTCATCTCATCGTTTCGGATGACGTGGATATCCGGGTTCATTTCCCCTACCAGTTGGTAGAGGTTGTAGGAAAAGCTGTCGTAATTGTCCACCAGCAAGATCATAAGTCATCCTCCTCTGCCAGTTCCAAGGCGCGGACAACGGCCTTCGCCTTGTTGATGCACTCCTGGTACTCCTTCTCCGGAACAGAGTCCGCCACGATGCCCGCGCCGCTCCGGACGAAGACCTTTCCGTTCTTCTTGTAGGCGATGCGGATGGCGATGCAGGTGTCCATGTTGCCCGTGAAGTCGATGTAGCCGATGGCGCCGCCGTAGATGCCCCGCTTGTTGTTCTCCAGCTCCCCGATGAGCTGGCAGGCCCGGATTTTCGGTGCACCGGAGAGGGTTCCGGCGGGCAGCACCGCCGTGATGGCGTCCAGCGCGTCATGCTTCGGGGATATCCTGCCCCGCACGGTGGAGCCGATGTGCATGACATGGGAGAAGCGTTCGATGGAATGGAGCTTTTCCACCTCCACGGTGCCGAACTCGCTGACTTTTCCCAGGTCATTGCGTCCCAGGTCCACCAGCATGTTGTGCTCGGCAAGCTCCTTCTCGTCCGCCAGGAGTTCCCTTTCCAGAGCCATGTCCTCTTCCTCTGTCTTGCCCCGGGGCCTCGTTCCTGCCAGCGGGAAGGTGTGCAGGATGCCGTCCTCCAGCTTCACCAGTGTCTCCGGCGATGCTCCCGCCACTTCCACGTCCATGCCGGAGAAGTAGAACATGTAGGGGGAAGGGTTGATGGTGCGGAGCATCCGGTAGGTGTTGAGCAGGCTCCCCTCGAAGGAGGCGCTCAGGCGGTTGGAAAGCACGATCTGGAAGATATCCCCCTCGTGGATGTGATGCTTGGCCTTTTCCACCATGGAGCAGAACTCTTCCTTCTGAAAGAGGGGTGTGACCTCTCCCGTCAGGTGCCCGGCGGCCTCGCTTCCCTTTGCACCGCTTCGGATGAGCTTGGCGAGGCGTTCCAGTTCGCCGACGGCCTTCTTGTACTCTGCCTCCACGTCTTCCAGCGGCATGTTGACCATCAGGACGATTTTCTGGCGGACGTGGTCGAAGGCGATGACCTTGTCGAAGAGCATGAGGTCCACATCCCGGAAGGCTTCCGTGTCCTTGGCAAGGGAGCGGACCTTTGGCTCGCTGTAGCCGAGAAAATCGTAGGCGAAATAGCCGACCAGCCCTCCCGTGAAGGAAGGGAGCTGGGGAAAGCGGGGACTGCGGTGCTTTGCGAGGATCTGGCGGATATGTGCCGCAGGGTCCTCCGTCTTCGTCTTGAGCTCGCCCGCATGGAACTCGCCGTTGGCGCAGGTGACTTCCATTTTCGGCTCGAAGCCCAGGAAGGTGTACCTGCCCCATTTGTCGCTGGACTGGGCGGATTCCAGAAGAAATGCGTGGCTGGATGCGTTCTTGAGGATGCGCAGGGTCTCGATGGGCGTGGTGAAATCCGACAGGATTTCGCAGCTGAGAGGAAGGATATCATAGCTGCCGGTTGTCTGGAGACGTTTTGCTTCCTCCAGGGATGGGAAAATCTTCAATGAAAAAACCTCCTTTGACCATTTTCTGTCAAAGGAGGTAAAACAAAACGCCCTTGACAGAATGAAACATTCTATCAAGGACGAACAATGCATTTACATCATCCGCGGTGCCACCTTGGATTCACAGCAGTGCAGAAGCAGATGCTGTGCGCTTGGCAGGATACTATCATATCCCCGGCAACTCACGTATGCCCATACGTCGCAGAATACTCTGTGGCAGGCCACATTTGACTGCGCCCTCAGCGGTCCATTTGACAACTTGTTTCTCGCCTGACTCCCAGCATCGCAGGCTCTCTGTGGAGGCATCATTGCCGTTATCTCCGCGTCAACGGTTTGCTTTATGAAACTGAAATGACTATACCATTTGAGCAAGGACTTGTCAAGGAAAATTTCACGGGAAAAGAGGGAATGGATGTTCAGGCGCCGAAATATCAAATGATGTATTAAGTCATGATGAGGAGGCAGCATGAGAAAACGAGAGAGGATTTTCTGGCTGTTTGTCGCTGTGATGCTCATCGGCATTTTTGCAGAGGGGCTGGTGCGGCTGACGGAGACGGACTATTCGGCACGGCAGAACGAGCATCGGCGGAAGCTCGGCGCCGTATATATGACACTCAACAATCCCTTCTACGAGATCATCGACGAGGAGATCCGCGCCGTGGTGGAGAACCATGGGGATGTGCTGATTTCCCGGGACCCTGCGCTCTCAGTGGATCGGCAGATTGCCGAGGTGAAGGAGCTCATCGAGGGCGGCGCGGAGCTCATCTTTGTCAATCCCGTGGACTGGCAGGAAATGGAACCTGCGCTCCAGACGGCCTATGAGGCGGGAGTGCCCGTCATTGCCATCGATACCAGCGTCCAGGATGACCGCCTTGTGGCATGCACCGTGGTGTCCGACAATTATCAGGCGGGTGTCCAGTGCGCGGAGCATCTGGTGGCCAATTCCTCGGGGGGAAAGATCGCTCTGCTGAAACACACCGAGGCCAGGTCCGGCGTGGACCGCATCCAGGGGTTCCGGGATGTTATCGCAAAGCATCCGGAGTTCATTATCGTGGATGAGATGGAATGCCTGGGGCAGCTTGAGATTGCCATGCCGGCCATGAAAGAGATGCTGGAAAGGCATCCCGACATCGATATCGTCATGGCCCTCAATGACCCTGCGGCCATGGGCGCCCTTGCCGCCCTGCAGAGCGCGGGCCGGCTCGACGAGGTGCAGGTCTACGGCGTGGATGGCGTGCCGGAGACGAAGGAGATGATTGCCGCCGGACACATGACGGCGACGGCGGAGCAGTCACCCCGCCGCATCGGGCGCATTGCGGCGGAGCAGGCCTATCATATCCTTGCGGGGGATGGGGTGGAGGAGTCCCATATCAAATTGAGGACGCGCCTGCTGACGCGGGAAAACATTTCCCCGGGCGATATTGAGAGGTGGGATTAGATGGAAGTGCACAAGCTTCTGTGGGGCTATAACGGCATCATCGTTCTACTCCTGTCGGGGTTCATGTGTGTGACCCAGACGAAGATCAACCAATCCATGGGAGCGCGCTCTTTCCTGGAACAGGTACCGGCGCTGCCGATGCCGGCGATGGAAAGCTTTCTCCTGACGGTCTTCGCTCTGGCTTTGATGGTGGCTTTGGGGTGGATTTACCGCCAGTCCGATGCCATCAAACCGCACTGGCAGATTCTGGTGTTCTTTGCGGAAATCGGTTCCTGCGTGCTGCTCATGCGCAGCATCAATCTCGCCTATGACGGTGTTGTCCTCCTTGTGGTGGCGGATATCATGTGCCGCTATGGAGGGCGGCATCAGGAATACCTTCTTGTGGCTGCCATGCTGGGGCTGTATTTCATCTCAAACTACAATCTGGCCGTGTTTCAGATGAAGGTCATTCCCTTTGACGCATATATCTCCTACTATGAGCCGACAGCGCAGGCGGCGCTTCTGGCGGCGAGAAATGTGTTCGTGTCCGTCAACATTGCCCTGTTCGTGATCTACATGGTGCTTCTGGTGAAGGGGAAGCATGAGGAAAAGGAGCGCATCCGTCTGCTCAATGAGAAGCTGGGAGAGGCCAACGAGCGGCTCCGGGCCTATGCCATCGAGGCGGAACGCATGGCGGAGACAAGGGAGCGCAACCGCCTGGCGCGGGAAATCCACGATACCCTGGGACATGCCTTGACAGGCATCGTGGCCGGCCTGGATGCCTGTATTCTCATGGTGGAGACCGCTCCGGATTTCACACGGGCACAGCTGGAGAAGATCCGCGATACGGCCCGGAGGGGCATGACGGATGTCCGGCGCTCCGTGAAGAAACTGCGCCCTGCGGATCTGGACAAGCTGCCCTTCCGGGAGGCATTGACGCGCATGACGGAGGAGTTTGCGGCTTCCTCGGGCATGGACATCCATTTCACCGTGGTGGGCTGGCCCGAAAGCCTGCGGGAAGACCAGGAGGAGGTCATCTACCGCGTGGTGCAGGAGGGCATCACGAATGCCAACCGGCATGGCAGGGCGAAGACCGTGAATCTCACCATCGGCAGCAGCGAGGGGAAGCTCCGCATCATCATCGCCGATGACGGAACGGGCTGCGAGAATGTGAAGCAGGGGTTCGGTCTGCGGCACATGAAGGAGCGGCTGGAGCTTTTGCACGGCAGCCTGAATTTCTGGAATGACGCAGGGTTCATCGTTGAGGCGGAAATTCCAATGAACCAGGAGGAGGATTTATGATCAAGGTCATGATTGCCGACGATCAGGAACTCATACGGGAGAGCCTGAAGGTTGTCCTCGATATGAATCCCGACATGGAGGTCATCGGTCTTGCGGAGAACGGGCGGCAGCTTTTGGAGATGCTTGCCGGGAAATGCCCGGATGTGATTCTCATGGACGTGCGGATGCCGGAACTGGACGGCGTGCTCTGCACCAAGGCGGTGAAGGAAAAATACCCCAAGGTGAAGATCATCATCCTCACGACCTTCGATGACGATGAATACGTCTACAATGCCTTGAAATACGGGGCCAGCGGCTATCTGCTCAAGGGCGTCTCCGTGCCGGAATTGTCCACGGCAATCCGCACGGTGCTGTCGGGCGGATCCATGCTCAATCCCGGCGTTGTCACAAAGGTCGTGCGACTCTTCAACCAGATGGCGCAGTCCAATCTGGCGGTGGAGGCGGATGAGACAGGCAGCGAGGAGCTCACGCGCACCGAGCGCAACATCGCGCGGCTCGTGGGGCAGGGGCTCTCCAACAAGGAAATCGCGGAACGCCTCAAGTTTTCCGAGGGCACCGTGCGGAACAATCTGAGCGCGGCCCTTTCGAAGCTGAATCTCCGGGACCGCACACAGATGGCCATTTGGGCGGTACAGACGGGGCTGGCGGTGACTTCACTGGAGGAAGGCTGATGGAAGAGCGGGGAAAGGGACAGCACCGCAGCATGTTCTTTGCGGTGGCCGGCATTATCCTGCTGCTTTTGGCAGCGGTGGCTTACTATGTGCAGGGACAGGAACGTGTCTTGCGCATCGGTGTCTTTGCAGGTAATAACTGGGGAGTTCCCCAGGGGAACAGCTACGCCGTCCTCGATGAGGCGGTGGAAGAGTTCCAAAAGGAGCATCCCGGAATCCGGGTGGAATATGTCAGCGGCATCAAGAAGGAAGACTATGCGGAATGGCTGGCGGAACAGGTGATGGGCGGCAGGGAGCCGGACGTGTTCTTCATCCTCTCCGATGATTTCAACCTTTACGCATCCATGGGGGCGCTCATGGAGCTTTCTTCCTTTATGGAAGAGGACCGGGATTTCCGAACGGAAAATTATTACAAGGCGGCCCTGGACTACGGGAAGTATGAGGATCAGCCTTATGCTCTTCCCTGCGCGGGGGTGCCGACCCTCATGTTCGTGAACAAGAGCCTCCTCGCCCGCGAGGGAATCCCCATGCCGGGGGATGACTGGACCTGGAAGGATTTTTTGGGCATCTGCCGCCGGGTGACAAGGGACACGGATGGGGATGGCGTGCTCGACCAATTCGGCTGCTATGACTATACCTGGCAGCAGGCGGCCATTACCAACGGGGTGACCCTTTTCCGTGAGGACGGGCGGGCCTCCTATTTCGCCGATGCGCGCATGGAGGAGGCCGTGCGCTTCATGATGGATTTGAGGAGCATCCAGAAGGGCAGGGAGATCACATCAAAGGACTTCGATATGGGGAGGGTGGCCTTCCGTCCCTTCTCTTTCGCTGAGTATCGCACCTATAAGCCTTATCCCTGGCGCATCAAGAAGTACATGGATTTTGAGTGGGATTGCATCAAGCTTCCAGCAGGTCCGTCGGGACGCAATACTTCCGAGCTGGACACCCTGCTGGTGGGAATGAGTGCCCGTACGCGGATGCCGAAGCTTTCCTGGGATTTCATGAAGAAGCTCTGCTATGATGCCGGGCTCCAGGAGCGCATTCTGCAGGACTCGCAGGGCCTTCCCGTGCGGCGGGATGTGGTGCTTTCCGCAAAGGCCCGTGATATTTTCCGGTGGGAGACGGAGGGCGCAGACATGGATATCGATGCCCTCAGCGAGGCCATGGACGAGGCGGTCATGCCCCCGAAGTTCAAGGGCTACCGCGCAGCCATGCTCTACGCGGACACAGAACTGACAAAGATCATCAACGGGACGATCCCCTTCAACAACTCCCTGAACAAATTGCAGAAGGAAATCAATGCCATGCTGCAGTATTGACAGAAGGAGCGCATAAGTGGTGGGCTGCCACTTATGCGCTCCTCGTTTGGATAGTGCAATTTTGAAGTCTCATACCGCGTATTCCAGTACGCAGTCCTCGCCGGCTTCCACTTCATCTCCGCTCTCGTGGGGATGGAGCTCCACGACCTTGTCGTAGTTGACGATGAGCACGGGGGAGATGAGGTTGATATGGCGTCTTTTCATGAAATCCAGATCGAGCTCCAAGATCGGCGTTCCTGCCTTTACATGGTCGCCGCGCTTGTGCAGAGCCGTGATGCCCTCTCCTTCCATGAGGATGGTATCAAGCCCCACATGCACGAGAACCTGTACGCCATCCTTCGTCGTGATGGCAAAGGCATGGTTCGTCTCAAAGAAAAGGGTGATTTCCCCGTCGCAGGGAGCCACAACCACAGCACTTTCCGCCAGGATGGCAATCCCGTCTCCCGTGAGCTTCTCCGAAAAAATGGGATCCGGCACCTGTCCCAGAGCCATGGTTCGACCGCTGACCGGGGCGATGAGCTGATGTAGCTTTTTCATGATTCGCTGCGCTTCCTCGTGAAAATCGCACGGAAGGCGCATTTTCACCTGCCTTTATGTGGAATAATTTTCCGAAGCCCGTTTTCCTATATTTTACACCCTTTATGCCCATTCATCAAGGGTTTATGGGATATTTGGTATATTTTTGCTCACGGCGGTGTGCTTGATGATGTCCTCGATGCGCAGGTCGATCTCAAGCTGTTGCTTGTGGAGGGTTTCCGCTGTCTCGAATTCCACGGGCTTGTCCTCCCTGAGGGCCTTGACGTAATGCTGCCAGGTCTTGATGGTGATTTCCGTGGACTGCTGGCGCAGACGGGCGAGGTAGAAGGCGCCGGGGGGGACGGGGATCTCGTCGAGCTTTTGCTGACGCTTCTTGAGGGAGGGGATGACCTCGTCCAGAAGAAGGGCGCGGATTTCGCTCTTTTGTCCCTCGGAGAGAACGCCGGAAGAGGTCTTTGTGAGGTTCTTGAAGCGCTGCTGCTGCTGGAGGAATTCCCGGTTGCTGTTGTCCACGATGTCCTGTGTGGCAGCGATGTAGTCTGCGATATCCTTGTTCTGCAGGGGAGCGATGGTGTTCAGATAGTCCTTGTAATTCTTGATATAGGCAATCTGCCAATGCCCGTCATGGTTTTCCTCCATGACGAGCTCCAGCGTAAAGGGGGTCTGTGTGTAGTCTTCGATGACATTCAGCTCTGCCGTTGCGGTGGTGCCGTTGTGGGAAATGGAGCCGATGCTGACGAAGGTGGTGTTGCGGAGCTGGCTGCGCTCAAGGAAGCGCTCGAAGTCGATGCCGAGCTGCCGCCCCTTGAGGATGTCGATTCCCCCCGGCAGGATCCAGGCATCGCGGCTCAGGCGGCTCAGGATGGTCTCCTTTACGCCATTGGTGAGCTGGGGCTTGATCATCACATAGAATTTCTCGAAGAGCACCTTCGTTTGGGGCGTCAGGGTGGAATCATAGGCGAAGAGATCCACCGTGAGGTCATCATAGGCATTGGATGTCAGCAGGTCAAGGTTCACGTTTTGCTGAAAGGTGGCCGCATCGTTGTTCTTTATTGCGTTCATTGCCTGCTGCAGGGCATATTCCGGGGTGCGCGTGTAGATGCCGAAGTACCATATGGCAGAGGCGATGATGGCGCCCAGCAGCAGGAACAGGAAAAGGCTCTGGCGATGACGGTTGCTGCGTCTTTTCTGCAAAGTCTTTTGCCAGGTGTAGTCGTCCATTCAATATCTCCAATCTGTATCTCTCGAATAAGCGTACTACCATTGTATTCGAAAAAAAGGAGATTTTCAACATCTTTCCTTATGGCAGCGTTTAATGGTAGAATAGAGAAAGGATGTTCTGGAAAAGGGGGCGGGAGAATGAAGTGGATCAACCATCAGGTGGTGACAGGGGTCATCATGTACGCGGCGACGGAGGATCTCCTGCTCACTGCCTGCGGCATGGCGGGGGCCATCCTTCCCGACAAGGTGGAGGGGAGCCCTCGAAGGGGAATCATGAGCTGGGGCTGGCGCAGCCGTCATCGGGGATGGTCCCATTGGCCGCTGCTCTATGTGGCGGTGATCGGCCTCCTGCTGAAGTGGCAGGGTGTGTCTTCCCTGCTGGAGCTTCCTGCCGGGGGCATCCTGTCGGAGACGGGCCCCATGCGCATCGGCATTGCCCTTTGCCTTGGCGCGCTTCTGCACATCGCAGAGGATGCCGTCTGCGGCAAGGTTCCTGTCCTCTATCCGAACCGGAAATGGGGGCTCCGCCTCTTCAAGGTGGGTTCCGTGGCAGAATATCTCTTTGCCCTGGCGGTGGTGCTCCTTTGCTACCTGGTTAAGATCATGGTATAGAAATGGCGTCCCGCTGTGCGGGACGCCATTTTTTGGAAGTTCCTATTTTGCCGTGATTCCATCGGCGATGATCTTTTTCAGTGCTTTTTCCGACTGCTCCTCGCCTTCCAGCGTCAGGAGTTCTGTGCGGCAGGCCGTGAGGACGTTGATGGCAGCATCCACATCCTTGACACGGGAGAAGCCGTCGTCGTGGTCCATGAGTTTCTGGAGGGCCTTGCGGCTCGTTGCGGCGAGTTTCTCCCGCAGGGAGCTGCGCTTTTTTGCCCGTTTTTCCAGGGTTGCCGTGAGTTCGAGAATCTGGTCCATCGTGTGGGCGGCGGCCAGGAAGTCGTACTTCGTCTGGGCGGTCAGGGGCTGCCCTCCCTGCTCCTCCGGCAAGCGGCCTTGCTTTAATATATCCTTGAAGCGGTCAATTGTTGCCATGTTTATCCCATCCCTTGATTCATGTATATGCGAAAACTGCAGGAATTCTTTTCCTGCGAAAGAGTATTCTTTCTTGTAAGGGAGAAATCCTTTCGAAAAATACTTTATAAAATAATTATTTTCCACAAGGCGGGAATTGAATGGACAAATTGCCCACATCAGGCAGGATTTTTGTGTGACATATAGAATCTAATTTGTAAGAAGATATAGTTTTGTTCATTTGGGGAAGTGAAGTCTTATGCGTGTTGATATGATGCCAATGGATACCTGCCAGGGATTCCATATCCGTCCCGGTTTTTTCCTGATGCCGGGGACATCGCTCCTGCCGGGGGGCGTGAATTTTTCCGTGTATTCGAAGGAAGCGAAATCCTGCGAACTGGTGCTGTACCATGCGGGCGAGAAGGCTCCCTTCGCCATTCTCCCTTTTGGAAAGAAGTATCGTATCGGCAATGTCTTCTCCATGTTCATCTTCGATCTGGATTACGAGGATCTGGAGTATGGCTTTCGCATGGACGGGGAATACGATCCGGAGGAAGGGAATCTCTTCGACCACACGAAGAGTCTGCTGGATCCCCGCGCTCTCATCGTGTCGGGGCGGGAGGTCTGGGGCATGCGGCCGGACAAGACGAACCCCTTCCAGCTTCGCGGCAAGGTGGGTATGGAGGACTTTGACTGGGGCTACGATCTTCCCTTGAAGACACCCCACAATGATCTGATCATCTACGAGGCCCATATCCGCGGCTTCACGAAGGATGAGTCCTCCGGTGTGAAGTACAAGGGCACTTATGCGGGGATGCGGGAGAAGATACCCTACCTCAAAGATTTGGGCGTGACGGCGGTGGAGCTCATGCCCATCTTCGAGTTCGACGAGTTTGACGGCCTTCTGGACCCGCGGCGCGACAAGGATGGGAACATCCTCTACAATTACTGGGGCTACAATACCGTGGGCTTCTTTGCTCCCAAGGCAGGATATGCTGCAAGCGGCGGGCAGTCCCTGCAGATGGACGAGTTCAAGAGCCTCGTGAAGCGCTTCCATGAGAACGGCATCAAGGTCATCCTCGACGTGGTGTTCAACCACACGGGAGAGGGCAATGAGGAGGGACCCTGCATTTCCTTCAAGGGCCTTGACAACAAGACTTACTATATGCTGAAGCCGGGGGGACTGTACCATAATTTCAGCGGCTGCGGTAATACGATGAACTGCAACCATCCCGTGGTGCGGGATATGATCCGTGGATGCCTGCGCTATTGGGTCTGCGACTATCATGTGGACGGCTTCCGTTTTGACCTTGCGTCGATTCTGGGGCGCAGCCAGGAAGGGGAGCCGCTGGACAATCCTCCGCTTCTGGAGGAGCTGGCCCATGACCCCGTGCTGGCGGATGCCATCCTTATCGCGGAGGCATGGGATGCTGCAGGCCTCTATCAGGTGGGAACCTTCCCTGCCTATGGCCGATGGGCGGAGTGGAACGGCAGGTACCGTGATGACATGCGCCGCTTCCTCAAGGGGGATGATGGCTACGCCAATATTGCCGCTGCCCGCATCGCAGGCTCGGAAGACATCTATAACCGCCATCGGCGCGGGGACCATGCCTCCGTGAACTTCATCACCTGCCATGACGGGTTCACACTCTGGGACCTCTATTCCTACAACGAGAAGCACAACGAGGCCAATGGCTGGGAGAACACCGACGGTGCAAATGATAACTACAGCTGGAATTGTGGCGTCGAGGGGGAGACGGAGGACGAGGAGATCATTGCCCTCCGGAAGAAGCTCGTCAAGAACGCGGCGGCCGTCCTGCTTCTGAGCCGCGGCATTCCCATGCTGCTGGCGGGGGATGAGTTCTGCAATACCCAGTATGGCAACAACAATCCCTACTGCCAGGACAACAAGATCTCATGGCTGGATTGGACGCTTCTGGAAAAGAACCGTGACATCTACGAGTTCTTCCGCAGCATGATCGCTTTCCGCAAGGACCATCCCGTGCTTCGCAATGCCTCAAAGGGCGTGCCCGAGGGATTCCCTCCCGTGAGCTTGCATGGGGTTCATGCCTGGCAGTTCGATGCGTCCCATGAGAACCGCGTGGTCTGTGTCCTGTTTGCAGGAAAACTGGAAAATGGAAAGGACGATTTCATTTACGTGGGAATGAACATGCATTGGGAACCCCATGACATCTGGCTGCCGGATCTCCCCAAGGGTGTGCATTGGCGGATCGTGGTGGACACCTCCCATGCGAAACAGTCCTTCCTCAAGAAGAAGATCCTCGCCGATTACGGCGCCCCGCTGACACTGGAACCCCGTTCCATCGTCATTTGCTGTGGGAAGGCATGAGGAAATTTCATAGCTGTTTGGTAACCCGCCCGAAAGTTCGTAGCTGGAAGGCGGGTTAATTTATTGACATGGCAAAGGGGTAAATGGTATGATGTACAAGGGAAACAAGGTTCATTCCCGGACTCAAAATGAGGCTTTTCTTCCATATAAAAGCCAATTTGAGTGCCTTTTTTGTGTTTTCGGTTCTGAAACAAGGGGGACAGCAATCGCATGATTGAACGCTACACCAACCCGGAGATGGGACATCTCTGGTCCATCGAGAACGAATGGCAGACCATCCTGAACGTGGAAATGGCTGCCTGCGATGCCATGGCGGAGCTCGGGGAGATCCCGAAGGAAGCGGCGAAGAACATCCGTGCCAAGGCGAAGTTCGAGGTCAGCCGCATCAAGGAAATCGAGGCCGTGACCCATCATGACATCATCGCATTCCTGACGAATGTCGCCGAGCATGTCGGTGATGACTCCAAATACATCCACAAGGGGCTCACCTCCAGCGATGTCAAGGACACCGCCATCTGCATGATGATGCGGGATTCCGCCGACATCATCCTGGAGGATCTGAGGAAGTTCCGCGAGGTGCTGCGCCGCCGTGCAAAGGAATTCAAGCATACCCCCTGCATCGGCCGCACCCATGGCATCCATGCCGAGCCCATGACCTTCGGCCTCAAGCTCGCCCTCTGGAGCGCGGAGATCGAGCGGGATATCGAGCGGGTGGAGCATGCGAAGAAGATCGTTTCCGTGGGCAAGCTCTCCGGTGCGGTGGGCACCTATTCCAACATCGACCCGCGCATCGAGGAACTGGTCTGCAAGAAGCTGGGGCTCACCCCGGTTCCCCTTGCCACCCAGGTCATTCAGCGTGACCGTCATGCCGAGTACATGACGACACTGGCCATCGTTGCCAGCACCCTGGAGAAGATTGCGACGGAGGTGCGGAACCACCAGCGCACGGACATCCGCGAGGCGGAGGAATACTTCTCCCCGGGGCAGAAGGGCTCCTCGGCCATGCCCCACAAGCGCAACCCCATCAACTGCGAGCGCGTCTCCGGAATGGCCCGCCTCGTCCGCGGCAATGCCGTTGCGGCCATGGAGGACATCACTCTCTGGCATGAGCGGGACATCTCCCACTCCTCGGTGGAGCGCGTGATCCTGCCCGACAGCACCATCAATGTGGATTACTGCACCAGGAAGCTCACCAACATCATCGACAAGCTCCTGGTCTATCCGGAAGCCATGCTCCATAACATGGGGCGCACGGGCGGCCTGATCTACAGCCAGCGCATCATGCTCGCCGTTGTCAGCAAGGGCGTGCTTCGTGAGGATGCCTACAAGTGGGTGCAGCGCAACGCCATGAAGCGCTGGATGGAAGGGGAGGACTTCCGCACGAATGTGGAGAAGGACCCGGATATCACGAAATACCTCACCAAGGAAGAAATCGACGATTGCTTTGATTACAAATATTTCCTGCGCCATGTGGACATGATCATGGAGCGTTTTGGACTCTAAGGGGGAATCCTCATGTCAACCGTAGTGATTACCGGCACCCAATGGGGTGACGAGGGAAAAGGGAAAATCGTGGACTATCTCGCCCAGCAGGCGGAGACTGTCGTGCGTTACCAGGGCGGCAGCAATGCGGGGCATACCGTGGCGGTGAAGGGCGAGGAGTACAAGCTTCGCCTTCTCCCGTCGGGCATCCTCTACAAGGGTACCCACAATGTCATTGCAAACGGCGTTGCCGTTGACCCGGAGGTCATGCTGCAGGAGATGGATGCCATGGAAAAGCGCGGCATCGACGTTTCCGGCATCCGCCTTTCCGACCGCGCCCATGTGGTCATGCCCTACCATCGCGTCATGGACGGCATCGGCGACGAGGCCCGCGGCAAGGAGAAGATCGGCACCACGAAGCGGGGCATCGGCCCCTGCTACATGGACAGGGATGACCGCATTGGCATCCGCGTCTGCGACCTTCTGGACAAGGAGGAATTCGCCAAGAAGCTCAAGGCGAACCTCGCCAAGAAGAACAAGGAGATGCAGGCACTCTACGGCCATGAGCCCCTCAAGTACGAGGACATCTACGAGCAGTATCTCGGCTATGCGGAGCGGATTCGTCCCTATGTCTGCGACACCATTACCCTGCTCAATGAGGAAATCGCCTCCGACCGCAGGATCCTCTTCGAGGGCGCCCAGGCCACCATGCTGGATATTGACTACGGCACTTACCCCTATGTCACCGCATCCCATCCGGTTTCCGGCGGGGTCACGGTGGGCGCAGGTGTTGCTCCCAGGAAGATCGACAAGGTCGTTGGTGTGGTCAAGGCATACTGCACACGCGTGGGCGAGGGTCCCTTCCCCACGGAACAGCTCAACGAGATCGGGGACAAGATCCGCGATGCGGGCCATGAGTACGGCACGGTGACGGGCCGTCCCCGCCGCACGGGCTGGCTCGATGCCTGTGTCGTGCGCTATGCGGGAATCCTTTCCGGCATCGACTACATGGCCATCACGCGTCTCGACATCCTCGACAGCTTCGACGAGATCAGGATGTGCACGGGCTACAAGTACAAGGGCGAAGTCCTTCCCGGCATGCCCGCTTCCCTCAAGGTCCTTGCCGAGGTGGAGCCGGTCTATGAGACCTTCCCGGGCTGGAAGACCGACATCAGCGGCATCCGCGACTACGATGCCCTTCCGGAAAACGCAAAGAAATATCTGGAGCGCATGGCAGAGACCACCGGCATCGCCGTCGGCATCGTGTCGGTGGGACCGAATCGTGACCAGACCATCGTGCTGGCGAAAGATATATTCAAATAACTTTACAAAGTAATAGAATAAAAGCAAAAGGCGTATCTGTTCCCTTGCGGGCAAGCAGATACGCCTTTTTTGTATGCGCGGAAATGTACACGCAGGCAATGTTTGATCGGTTATTTTTGCTGTTGCTTCATGGATTCGATTGCTTCATCCAATGTTCTGAGGAGCAATTCCCCCACGCAGTTCAATTCATCTTTTCCGAGGCAGTACGCAGAAGGGGTATCGCCCGTCAATAGTCCCTGCAGGATATAGCGCACACCAACAATGTCCTGGGTAATCCATTTGTCCATAGAATCCGTCCTTTCCTTATTGTGATGCCTGCATGTACAGGACATCACGGGGTTGGATTCATTCCTGGGGGCCGGCTTCCATCTCGAGTTCCAGATCCAGTTGTTTTTGGAGGCGCAGTTGTCCTTTTGCCGAGAGTGTGCGGTATTTGCGGAGCAGGCTTTTTTCCTTCGGGGAGAGGCCGGGCTCCTTCCGGTTCCTGGGGGAGTAGTCCAGAAGCTCGTCGATGCTGATGCAGAAGAAATCGGCCAGTTTCTTGAGCGTCCCGATGTCAGGGCTTCTCGTGCCGTTCTCATAGTTTGAGTAGGCAGAACGGCTGATGCCGAGGTATTCGGCAACGTCTCTCTGATGGATATCCCGGTCCTCGCGAATGTCTTTCCAATGGTTCAACCTTGCTCACCCCTCTCCCTCACAAGCATCTCTTTTCCTTCATTATAAAAAAGAGACTTCCAGTCGTGGGGATATGACACGAACTGAAGCATAATTATTGACTTGATTCGTAATGTGTCATATACTAAGAGAGGAAACAAAGTGAAACGCCGCGGCGAGGATGTGGCAATAGTCTGGGGGTAAGGCGCATCGTGGCGAATGGAACTATAACAAAGACAGTGCGCCAATACAGCGCATCCCCCGTTTCGTCGGATACCATGGAGAAGTTGCAGGCCGTCGCCGATGGTTACTGTGCAGTGAAGAACTATGTTTACCAACGATACGGCGGAATCCGCAGCATGGAGAAGCTGCATCCCGTCTATACCATTCAGAATGAAATGACGAAGACCGGGCTGCGGAAAGCGCTCGGATTGTCCGGCGCATCCTTCTATCCGGCGATCTTTGAGGCGTTGGTGGATCTGCGGAATCAATGGGACAAGGAAAAAAACGTTGTAAGGAAAAGAATACGTGAGAACGAAGCATTTTCTGATGCCGATCGGCACTATTTGCAGTTTCTTTTGTCCATTGACCGGGTTTTTGCGGCTGTATTGAATCGCCGGTCTTTTGAGGTCTCCGAAAAGATCCGGAAGCGTTACGAAGAACTCTCAAGTTCCGTGGATGCGCCGCGCTTGGAGAACTACCTCCGGCGACAGATCCGCAAGGTTCATGCAAGACCGAAAACGGATGCTGCGGA
>CADCIX010000030.1:0-36716 GCA_902801565.1 uncultured Veillonellaceae bacterium
AGAACAGGTGCTATTTTGTTGTCAAGCAGAGCTTTTTATCCTACGCGATGCCAGTATTTTCAAGGGATTGGCTTCATTTTCGTGGTGGGAAAGTTGAGTTATCTATTATCCACCTTGTCCATTCCCGCCATGTCATGGCCCGCAAAGCGCTCCCAGGCAAGCTTTTCGTATTTTGTGCCGGGCCTGCCGTAGTTGGCATAGGGGTCAATGGAAATGCCGCCACGGGGAAGGAATTTTCCCCAGACCTCAATATAACGGGGCTCCATGAGCCTGATGAGATCCTTCATGATGATGTTCACCACATCCTCGTGGAAATCACCATGGTTCCTGAAGCTCACAAGATAGAGCTTCAGGGACTTGCTCTCCACCATTTTCCTGTCCGGCACATAGGAAATATAGATGGTCGCAAAATCCGGCTGTCCCGTGATGGGGCAGAGGGTCGTGAATTCCGGGCAGTTGAATTTCACCCAGTAATCATTGTCCGGATGCTTGTTCTCAAAGGTTTCCAGCAAATCCGGCGAATAATCATAGCCATAGGCAACATTCTTCTGCCCCAGCAGGGTAATGTTCTCCTTGTCCTTTTCCCGTGCCATGGCTCACTCCCCCGCCTTCCCGTCAAGGAACTTCTCCTCAAAATTCTCGACGGATTCCGGACGCCCGAACAGGTAGCCCTGAATAGTATCTGCATTGCACTCCTGCCGCAGGAGCTTATACACCTCTTCTTCCTCCACACCTTCGATGCATGTGCGGATTCCGATGCTGTGGCAGAGTTCCACCGTATATTTCACCAGACGGCGGTCAAAATCATTCTCCAGGATATTCTTCACGAATTCCCTGTCAATCTTCACGATATCACAGGAAAGATTCTTGAGGGTCGCCAAAGAGGAATATCCCGTGCCGAAATCATCCATGGCAATGGAAATGCCCTTCTTGCGAAAATGATTGAACTCACGGTTGACGAAATTCCAATCCGCGATGATCTTGCTCTCCGTAAGCTCCAGAACCAATGCCTCCGGCGACACATCGTAGCGGTCGATACAATCGTTCACGAAATCCTTGAAGCTCGCATCCTTGACCTGCTCATAGCTCAAATTCACACTGACCTTGAAATTCGGCACGATCCTTCGCCATTTCTTGCAGACGCGCAGGGCTTCCTCCACGATCCAACGCCCCACGGGAATGATGAGCCTCGTTTCCTCCAGGATCGGAATGAACTCCATGGGCGCAACCATGCGCCCCTTGGGGCTCTTCCAGCGAAGCAGCGCTTCTGCTCCGATAAGGCACTGGTCCTCAGCCGACACCTGCGGCTGGAAGAAAAGGCTGAATCCCGTGCATCCATTCTCCACGCTCTCCCTGAGATTGTCCCGCATGGAAATCGAGCGCACCCATCGGTTATACTGTTCCTTGCTAAAAATGCAATTGCGGTTCTTTCCATCCCGCTTCGCGATATCCATTGCCGCCTCGGCATGTTTATGGAGAACCAGATAATCCTTTCCGTTGGCCGGATAAAAGACTGTCCCTCCTGAAACCGTGCAGAAATAGGTATGCCCATCCAGTATCTGGGGCTGTGCCAGGCTGCGCTGGATTCCCGTAAAGATGTCCTGCACATCCTCCTCACTGGCTCCCGGATAAATAAGGGCAAACACATCGCCGTCCAATTTGTAGAGGGTCAGCATGGAAGGCAGGATACTGCCCACCGTATGGGCAACATGGCGAAGCACCTGATCTCCCACCAATCGGTTGTAGGTCTCATTGACAATCTTGAAATTGTCCAGACCGAAAAGAAGGATTGCCCCACCTTCTTCCGTGGCACGATAGCCTGCCAAGGCCATCTTCACGCCGTGCTCGAACTGGTACTTGTTGAGAAGACCCGTGACCTCATCCGCCTGGTTCCTCTGTGCCATGCGCATCATCATGCCCACGAACACAATGGGGACGCCTTCCCTGTCCAGTCCGACACGGCCGCGGCAGCGTATCCAGACATACTCGCCCTTCCGGTTCTTTACGCGGTACTCCAGGAAATGCTCATATACATTCCGGCTTTTCATGATGGCCCGCATGGAAGCCATATATGGTCCCCGTTCCTCCGGATGAATCATCGGGCCCCAATACTGGTCAAAATCATAGAGCACCTCCCCCGGCAGATCGAAATCCTGCACAAGGTTCGGCGATACCATGACCGTGTTCGTCTGCATATCTGCACAAAAGAGATATGCATCCGTCGTCCGCTTCATGAGATCAAAGAAAAACTTGTATCTCCTCAGCAACGGGCTCAGGGAAGCCCGATTGTTCTTTTGCATCTTGCCACCACTGCTTTCCTACTACATACTCACGAAGGACCCGCGAGCATAAACCACTTCCTTACATCATATACGAAATAGGACGTTTTTTCAAGTGTTTAGGATGAAAGAACTAAAACAGCCGCCCATTTCCATGGGCGGCTGCGCAAATCTGCCGATATTTACTTGTTGAAGATATTCCTCAGAGCCTGCTTGTTGACATCGCGGTTAAGCTGTGCGAGATACGTCGTAAGCTTGATGCTCTTCGGACAGACTTCCACGCAGTTCTGGCTGTTGCCGCAACTGGTGATGCCGCCCTTCCCCATGAGGGCTTCCAGACGCTTCGGCGCATCGAACTTCCCGAGGGGATGCAGGTTGAAGAGATATGCCTGCACCGTGGGAGCCGGGCCGATGAAGTCGGACTGCGGGCCGACGTTCGGGCATGCCTCCAGGCAGCAGCCACAGGTCATGCAGTGGGAAATCTCATAGGCCGTCTGTGCCGTGTAGGGATTCTGGATGGGTGCATCCTTGGACTCCCAGCTGCCATCGATCTCCACCCAGCCCTGGATGCGTTTGAGGCTCTCAAACATCACGGAACGGTCAATGAGCAGGTCACGAATGACCGGGAAGGTGCGTGCAGGAGCGAGATGGATCGGCTGTGCAAGCTCATCGATCAGAGCGCAGCAAGCCTGACGGCCCACACCGTTGATGACCATCATGCAGGCACCGCAAACCTTCTCGAGGCAGTTACACTCCCAGGTAACGGGAGGGACGCGCTTGCCATCAACCGTCACGGGATTCTTCTGGATCTCCATGAGAGCTGCCACGACGTTGAGGCCCGGACGATAATCCACATCGAACTCCTGGGTATAGGGCTTCTCATTCGGTCCGTCCTGGCGCTCGATTACAAATCTTACTTTCTTCTGTTCTGCCATTTCTATGTGTCCTCCCTCTTACTCTTTCTTGGCTACGGCGTAGTTCCTGAGGCGCGGCTTGATGAGGGAGTGCTCGAATTCGCGATAGTTGACGATCGGCTCCTCCGTCTTCTCGTCAAAAGTGACCACCGTCGTGCGCATGAACTTCTCGTCATCGCGGCCAAAGAACAGCAGGTCGTCATTGCCATCATCGGTCATGGCACGACCGGTCTGGGCATCGAAATGATACTTGCCGCTCTTCTCGTCAAAGGCCTGCTTCTTTGCTGCATCCCAGGAATCGTAGTCGGATTTCAGGACGATCTTGGCATGAGCGCCACGGCTTTCATCACGCTGCAAAGCAGACTTGGTGATCGCCATTGCATAGACAATCATGTTGCGGAGCTGGCGGACGAACATCGCCTCCTGGTTTGCCCAGCTGCCATGGTCCGTAACACCGATGCTATCCCAACGCTTCAGAAGGGCATGAAGTTCTTTCATGCACTGCTTGAGGCCGTTGTTGTCACGCTCCACGGAAACGTACTTGTACATGATGTCGCCAAGCTCATGATGGAGCTGATGGGCATTCTCCGAACCGTTCATATTGCGGATGCGGTCGAATTCCTCCACGCATTCCCTGCGGGCTGCTTCCATCTCTTCCTGGGTGAGCGCCACGCCATTCTCGCCTGCACGAGCATAGCGCAGGGCCTCCGGACCGGAAATCGTACCGGAATAAGCAGCGGAGAGCAGGGAGTTCGCGCCCAGACGGTTTGCACCATGGTACTGGTAATCGCACTCGCCGGAAGCCATGAGGCCCGGGATGTTCGTGTGATGCGCGCGATCCACCCAGATGCCGCCCATGGAATAGTGGATTGAGGGGAAGATCTCCATGGGAACCTCAGCGGGGCTCTTGCCCACGAAGTCCTCGTACATCTCCAGGATACCGCCCAGTTTGCGCTCCAGGTAGTCCGCCGGGATATGGGAGAGGTCGAGATATACGCGGTTCGGGTTCTGCATGCCGAGCCCCATATGGACAACGACCTTGTAGATGGCACGGGAAGCAACGTCACGGGGAACGAGGTTGCCGTATGCGGGATACATATCCTCAAGGAAGTACCAGCGCTCTTTCTCGCCCGTCTGGGGATTGTTGCGCCATACCCAGACGCGTCCGCCCTCACCGCGGCAAGCCTCGGACATCAGGCGGTTCTTGTCGGAACCCGGAATTGCCGTCGGATGAATCTGCAGGAACTCGGGGTTGCCGATCTCAGCGCCCTGCTGGTACACAGCGGAGACAGCGGAACCGTTGCAGATGGTGGAAGCCGTGCAGCGGCCATAGACCTGGCCGGGACCGCCCGTGGCAAGAATGACCACATCGGCAGGGAATGCCGTGATCTCATTGGAATTCATGTTCTGGGCAACAATGCCGCGGACAACGCCGTCCTTATTCTTGATGGCCTTGATGAATTCCCAGAACTCATACTTCTTGACCTTGCCCTTGACCTCCCAGCGACGAACCTGCTCGTCCAGCGCGTAGAGGAGCTGCTGGCCCGTGGTGGAACCTGCGAAGCAGGTGCGCTTGTTCTTCTGTCCGCCGAAGTTGCGGAGATCCAGCGTGCCTTCTGCCGTACGGGTAAAGGGAACACCCATGCGATCAAACATCTTGATGAGTTTCGGCGCAGCCTCGACCATGCCCTTGACGGCCAGCTGGTCAGCGAGGAAGTCACCGCCGTATACCGTGTCATCGAAATGCTCGTAGACACTGTCATGCTCGCCCTTGGTGTCCATGCAGGCATTGATGCCGCCCTGGGCACAGAGGGAGTGGGAACGCTTCACGGGGCAGTAAGAGAAGAGGTCTACCACACCGCCGTCCTCACAGATCTTCAACGTAGCCATAAGGCCCGAAAGGCCGCCGCCTACGACAATAATCCTTTTTTCTGCTTTAGCCATTTAAATTCTCCTTTTCTAGCAAAGTTCTGTCCGGCCTTCATCACATGAAATAGCTGCCCATGAATGCAAGCGTCACAAGGCAAAGAAGAGCGCAGAGACCCATGCTCAAAGCACTTATGACGTTCTGGGAGCGCGGACCCTTGGTGATGCCCCAGGTCATGCAGAATGTGGTGATACCATTGCAGAAATGGAAAATCGCAGCGAACATGCCGAGAACATAGAGAATCGCAACAACGGGATTGCTCGTGAAATAAGCCTGCAACAGTTCATAAGAAATCGGCGTTCCGTTGATGCCCTTCGTAAAGATGCGAAGGTAGAAAATATGCCAGATAAGGAAGATCACGAGGAACCATGCCGTCCAGCGCTGAAGCGCAAAGAACCAGTTTCTCTGATAACCGAAGCGGCCGGGATTGTTGTTTGCCTGCAATGCGATGTAGACACCATAGACTGCATGAAAGAGCAGCGGAACTGCAATGGCACCGATTTCAAGACCCATGAAGATCGGCTTCGGAATGAGCTCCATCATGGCAAGAGAACTGTTCAGCGCTGCCGGGCCTCCCATAGCCATGGAGTTCGTGAAGATGTGCTCAAAGAGCACGGCGCCCAAGCATACAAGACCACAGAGCGAATGCAAGCGGCGCACATAAAAAGTTGTGTTAAACATTCTGAACCTCCTAAAAATCCACTAATTTATCAATAGCCTTTCAGCGTACGATACTTCTCCTGGTTCGTCTCGTAAAGGCTGTTGCCTTCACAGTCGATGACGACAATCGCGGGGAAATCCTCCACCGTAAGACGGGCCACGGCCTCGGGGCCAAGCTCCGGATAAGCGAGCACCTCATACTTCTTGACGGACTTTGCGATCAGGGCAGCAGCACCGCCAACAGCAGCAAAATAAGTCACGCCGTTCTTCTTCATGGACTCAATGACTTCCTTGGAACGGGAGCCCTTGCCAATCATGCCCGTGATGCCCTGCTCCAGCATCGTCGGCGTATAGGCATCCATGCGCCCCGAGGTCGTGGGACCGCAGGAGCCGATGGGATCGCCCGGCTTCGCCGGCGTCGGGCCGAGATAGTACACCACCTGGTTGTTCCAGTCCACAGGAAGCTTCTCGCCACGGGCAAGGGCCTCTGTCATGGCCTTGTGGGCGGCATCGCGGGCCGAGATGACCTCTCCCGTGATGAGCACGGCATCGCCTGCGCGGAGTTTCTTGGACATCTCCTTGGTAAAGGGAGTTTGAATACGAATCTGTTCAGCCATTATTGCATCCTCCTATCTCTCGTCTCACAGCTCACGGTGTGCATGGCGCATTGCATGGCAGCAAATCGTGACCGCCACAGGAAGGCCCGCAATATGCGTGGGACCCCACTCGATGTTGACGGCCAATGCCGAGGTCGTGCCGCCGAGCTGCGGGCCGATGCCCGTCTGGTTGATGAGTTCAAGGAGCTCTTCCTCCAACTTTGCGTATTCCGGCATGGGATTGCGCTGGTCAATGGAACGGGTGAGCGCCTTCTTCGACATGAGGGCCGCCCGATCCATCGTTCCACCGATACCGATGCCGACCACCATGGGAGGGCAGGGATTCATGCTGGCATGAAGGATAATCTCCATGACGGCCTTCTTGACGCCTTCCACACCATCGGCAGGAACAAGCATTTTGATGCCGGACTTGTTCTCCGAACCAAACCCCTTCGGTGCAACCGTGATGTCCAGCTTATCCCCCGGCACAATCTCCGTGTAGATGACACCCGGCGTATTGTTCTGGGTGTTCTTGCGGTTGAAGAGCGGCTCAGCCACCACGGATTTCCGAAGATAGCCCTCCGTATAGCCCTTGGCGATGCCGGCATTCACTGCATCCTCCAGATTGCCTCCCGTGATATGAAGATCCTGCCCTATCTTCAGGAACACGATGGTCATGCCCGTGTCCTGGCAATAGGGGCGATCCTCCGCCCTGGCAATCTCCGCATTGCGGATGATCTGGTCAAGCACCACCTGGCCTACCGGAGACTTCTCTGTCTCACGGCCGCGCTTGAGGCCATTGTAGACATCCTCCGGCAGATAGTAGGCCGCTTCCTTGCACATCTCGGCCACATTCTCCGTGATGGTCTTTACGTCGAGTTCTCGCAAAGTAATCCCTCCCTAAAATATAACAGCATAAATTCTGGCATACTCCATATCTTTTTTATTAGACATCGAAAAAGAAACTCCTGCTAAATTTCCAAAGAAATTTAGGAAATTTATTTCGACCATAAATATGAAGTTTGTCAGTCTTGCTCCCCCATACGGTAAACCTTGATCTCAGGCGGCTTTCCCGGCAAAAGTTCTGCCGTCATGAAGGACGGGCGCATCTCATCCCTTGGGCGGGATGCGCTGCCGGGATTCAGGACGCAGATCCTGCCCTTCTCGCAATACACACGATGTGTATGCCCATAGACGGCAATGTCACAGCCCGCCTCCTTGGCAGCCTCCAGCAAAATGCCCGTTCCATGGTTCACATCATAGGTATGTCCATGGGCGAGAAAAATCTTGTGGCCTGCAGCCTCGACCACCGTCTCATTCGGTACATCCGTCCTCGGCCAGTCCCCATTCCCTGCCACCTTCACCACGCCGGTATCCGACAATTTCTCCAGATGCCTTGCATCATCAACAAAATCTCCCGCATGAAGCCAGAGCTCCACGCCGTGTGCTGCAGCTGCAACAGCCTCCACCGCTCCCATATTGCCATGGGTATCGCTCACGATTCCTATTTTCACGTATTCACCTCCCCAAGAACATCGCACAGTCTTTCCACCATTTTGTGGAGTGCCTCTCCCCGATGGCTGATCCCGTCTTTTTCCTCCAGGGACATCTCCGCAATGGTTCGGTTTCCTACATAAAAATATGGGTCATAGCCAAAACCGTTCGTTCCCCTCGCTATCTTCCCAACGACACCGTCACAACGTCCTTCCGTGAGGATCTCCGTCCCATCCACATCATGGAACACCAGAGCACAACGATAATCCGCAGGGGATTCCTCCACCCCTGCACGTTCCAGTTCCTGAAGGAGCTTGGCATTGTTCGTGGCATCATCGGCATGGGTGCCGGAAAAACGGGCAGAATGCACACCGGGGGCACCCCCCAGCACCGCGACCTCAAGGCCGGAATCATCGGCAATGCAGGCACAGCCCGTCTTTTCGCAATAGAAACGAGCCTTGATTCTGGCATTCTCCTCAAAGGTTTTCCCATCCTCCACCGCTTCCGGAAGCTCGCCAAAATCCGATAGCGAAAGTACCTTCACCGGCAAATCGCGGAAGGCATTCGTCATCTCGCGGAGCTTCCCCTTGTTCTTCGTCGCAATCACGATTTTCTTCATGCCGCACCTCAGTCCTGAATCAGCCAACACGTCCCACACGCCAAACCAGCTGCCCTCCCAATGCATCCTTCTGGCGGGAGATGAGTTTCTCAATCCCCTGTCCGGCATAGCCCAGGAGCGCATCCATCTCCTGCCGTGAAAAAGGGCGCCCCTCGCCGGTTCCCTGTACCTCCACAAACTGGCCCGCTCCTGTCATGACCACATTCATGTCCACCAGTGCCTTGGAATCCTCCTCATAGCAGAGATCAAGAATCGGCTCTCCCTCATGGGAAATCCCCACGGAAATCGCCGCGAGAAAATCCTTCACGGGAAAAGCATTTCCGGGCTTATAGAAGGTTTCGCATGCCTCCACCAGAGCAATGAACGCCCCTGTAATGGAGGCCGTCCTCGTGCCGCCATCCGCCTGCAGCACATCGCAGTCAATCATGACGGTGCGCTCCCCCAGAGCCTTCATGTCCACCACGGAACGCAGGGAGCGACCAATGAGCCGTTGTATCTCCTGGGTTCTCCCCGACTGCCTTCCACGGGATGCCTCCCTCTGGGCGCGCGTGGCCGTGGCTCCTGGGAGCAGGGAATACTCTGCCTTCACCCATCCCTCGCCGGTTCCCTTGAGGAAAAATGGAACATGATCTTCCACGGATGCGGCACAGATGACCTTCGTATTCCCCATTTCGATGAGCACAGAGCCATCGGGATACCGCTGGAATCCCCGCGTCAGTCGCAAAGGCCGCATTTCGTCCGGCCTGCGTCCATCCGGTCTTGGCATAGTCTCCTTCACTCCCGTCAAAGAAAAATGAGGCCCTTCCTGCAAGACCTCATCCACTTTTCAAAAACGCACTCACTGCTTCTCTTGATATTGCCTGTAATTCTTGATGATGCAGATCGGTGTCTTCTGGGAGGCATTGCCAAAGGGATTGTCAATGAGAAGCTTTGCTGCCAATTCGCCGTTCAGCCCCTTGCTTACCCCTACGACACGGGAACGCTTGAGGTCATTGACATCGGCAATCATGGCGCCGAAACAGCCCATACGTTCCTTGATCCGGCCTGCCACATCATCGGGATCCTTCGGCCCGTAGACAATGCACTTGTCAAAGGGCGGCATGGTCCCCGTCACATCATCAATGAGAGCTGTCTGCTCTCCGCCCCACTTGTAGAAGAGACCGCCCTGTCCCACAAGCTTTCCGAGGAATCCGGCAAAAAGCGCAAAGGCCACGCGCCATTTCCCCTCCACATCCATCAGAGACTGCATGCCGTGGGGACTTGCCAGGCTGCCGTAGTCAGGAATAAAGCGGCAGCAGAACTGCGCCACCCGCGAAATCTTCAGGTCCTCGGGACGCACGAACCGCCCCTGGGTAATCGCCACAACGCTTTCCGCGCAGCAGACAATATCATCTTTTCCCACATTCTGCCGGGTATAATGCTCGATGCTGTCCACGATATCATCATTTTCTGTCAGGATGCGCGTAGGCACCGGTATCAATTCCATCTCTGCCATGGTCATCCCTCCTTAATATTTTGCCGGCACAACGCCTGCAAGAGCAGCGATCTCTGACGCCGGAAGCACAACACGTATTTTGCGGTAACGCCAGGGCGTACGCCCCACTTCCATCCAAATGAGCTCCAAGGGAAGATCCACCATATGTTCCAGTGCCTCCTTGAGCTTCATGCCCTTGCGGGCTGTCAGGCGCACCTTCATGAGAATGTTCAGCCGGTCCAGCTTGTCTCCCTTTTTATAGACGAGCACCGCTTCGAAATAATCATCCTCACGGGGGCAGCCTTCGCACTCCGCCTTGCCCCGCGCGTCAATGCCGTCATACTGCTCATAGGGAAGCAGCGGACGCACGAAAGCATCCATGATGGTGGCGCACTGCTTGCCCTCATTGACAAAGGGAATCTTCGTGGAAAGGAGAATGCTCTCCTCCGTCTGTTCCTCCACCTCAAAAGGTGTTCGCTGCTCCGGATATACCACCAGTTTCTCCAGCCCTACTGCTGCGAAATAAAGCTTCACAAGAATGAAGCTGAACACGGCCAGTCCAATGATTCCATACAAAACAACCAAAACAATGCCCCCTAATTTCCCTTTGCGGCTTTTTCCGCATCTTCGGCTGCCATGGCAGCCTCCAGTTTCAAGTAATACTTGTCGGGAAGCCGCGTGATATGTCCGGTCTCCCTGCTCGTGTAGACATTCTGTGTATGCCCCGTCACAAGCACCGTACCGTCGGATTTCCTCAGTACACGATAATCAAAGGCCATCTTGACCCGTGTCAGGGCCGTCGCGGTGGTCTCAATGACAAGATCGTCATCATAGTATCCCGGCGAGAGGTATTTCGCCTGCACATCCGTAATGGGAAAGACGAAACCATCCTCCATCATGTCGTTCAGCGTGATGCCAATGGATCTTAAATACTCCACCCTGCCAATCTCAAACCAACGGATGTAGTTCGCATGGTGAACCACTGCCATCGCATCCGTGTCATAGAAATTCACCCTGTACTCCGCAACCACTGACAAACGTATTCCTCCTGTTCACGGCATATATATAGACCGCAAGAAGCTGCTTCCAACAATCTCCAATATAGCCTAGACCAATCCTCATGCAAAGTCAAGCATTTTTCAACGGATGGCATCCATATCGTCCAAGCGGGCCAGATAGGACTGCAAACGCTCCAGTTCCACGGGGTCATCCACTTTTCTCCCGGAATAGAAATACTCGACGGAGAAAGACTGTTCCTCCAGGGCATCCCTCTTCCTGAGCTGGCGGATGAGCTCCCTGACCGTTCCCTCATTGCCGTCCACGAAATGCACATTGTCCGGCAGGATCTCCCGGAAAGTATCCTTGAAGTAGTTGAAATGGGTACATCCAAGCACCAGGGCAGAATACCTGGAAAAGTCGTAGGATGCCATTTGCCGTTGCAGATAATCCGAGACCTCCGGGGAACGGAATTCCGCCCGCTCCGCGAATTCCACCAATCTCGGCAGGGGCAGGAGATCCACGAGATGTTCCCTGTCCACATGCTCAATGAGAACCTTCATTTTCTGCCCGCTGACCGTGATGGGCGTCGCCACCACCAGCACCCGATGTTCCCCATCGAGATCCAGCGCCCGCTTCGCCGCCGGTTCCATGCCGATGATCGGGATGTCATAGCGATCCCGCATCTCCTTCACCGCCACGCTCGTGGCCGTGTTGCAGGCCGTGACGATAGCCTTCACGCCCTTTCCCACAAGAAAGTCAAAGGCCTCCCCAACGAATTCCATGACCTGTTCCCGCGGCTTCACGCCATAGGGAACGTGATCCTCATCCGCAAAGAAGATGAACTGCTCCTGCGGCAGGACCTTCATGGCATGATGCAGCACCGCCAGCCCGCCGATACCGGAGTCAAAAAAAGCGATTTTCATACACAATCCCTTATTTCCAAAATACCAAACCCAATGTATTATAACGCAATTGTTCAAGTTTTGCCATAGGCAAAACCTCAAATTTGCGTTTCGACGAACTTGTTTCGTCATAACGCATTGTTCAGATTTTGCCAACGGCAAAATATTCCTATTGTCGTTTCGACGAACTTGTTCGTCATAACGCAGTTGCGACACGAAGTTAGTCCCCGAAGGGGATTCAAGTTTTTCCAGTGGAAAAACATTCATATTTGACATCCTCTTTTTCATTTGCTATACTGAACCTGCTATGGAGAGGTGTCCGAGTGGTTTAAGGAGCCGGTCTTGAAAACCGGTGATGCTGAAAGGCACCGTGGGTTCGAATCCCACCCTCTCCGCCATAAGAAACGACAGCCCATCCCACAGGATAGTTTCCTATGAGGGATGGGCTTTTTCCTGCAGTTTTTTCCTGCAAAGGAAAAGCACGCCCTTTGGCGTGCTTTTTTTGAACAATATGGTGGCGGCACAGAGACTTGAACTCCGGACACTGCGGGTATGAACCGCATGCTCTAGCCAGCTGAGCTATGCCGCCATGGTGGTGGGCAGGGATGGATTCGAACCATCGTAATCCGAAGATGACAGATTTACAGTCTGTTGCCTTTAACCACTCGGCCACCTACCCGATACAAGCAAATATTATACGCATCCAAAGGATGCCTGTCAACAAGAAATTACTTGCGGCGCATCCAAACGGGAATGTCAATGATATCCTGCACGCTATTCTGCTGCGTCTGAGGCTCGCTTCCGGCTCCCTGGGCCGCAGGCTGCGCTGCTGTGCCGGGTGCAGCATTTCCAAAGGAAGGCGCCTGGATGTTCCCAAGGCCAAACCCGTTCTCCACCTGCCTCGCCTCTCCCGGGTCAGCCCCAATGGAATTCGGATTGTCAAAGCCCGTCGCTATGACGGTGACACTCACGCTGTCTCCCATGGTGTCATCAATGGAAGCGCCAAAGATGATATTGGCATCGGGATGCGCAGATTCCTGGATCGTCACAGATGCCTCATTGACCTCCATCATGCTCAGGGACTCTGCCGAGCCCGTGATGTTGAGCAGGATGCCACGGGCTCCCTGGATGCTCGTCTCCAGGAGCGGCGAATCCACTGCCGCCCGTGCAGCATTCACTGCCGCATTCTCCCCGGTTGCTTCGCCAATGCCCATGAGAGCAGAGCCCGCATTGCTCATGATGGACTTCACATCCGCAAAGTCCAGATTGATGAGACCGGGTTTCGCGATCAGGTCAGAGATTCCCTTCACGCCCTGGCGCAATACATCATCCGCAATGCTGAACGCCTGGGTCATTGGGGTTTTCTTGTCCACGACCTGCAACAGGCGATCATTCGGAATCGTAATGATGGTATCCACATGCTTCTTCAGGTTGTCAATGCCCATATCTGCCTTGCGACGACGAGCCGGTCCCTCAAAGGTAAAGGGCTTCGTCACAACGCCTACGGTCAATGCCCCCACCTCCCGGGCGCATTCCGCAACAACAGGAGCCGCACCTGTTCCGGTGCCGCCTCCCATTCCGGCAGTGATGAATACCATATCAGAGCCGCGCAGGGCCTCAAGAATGTCCTCCCTGCTCTCCTGCGCTGCTTTTTCGCCAATCTCCGGACGCGCACCGGCACCCAGCCCACGGGTGAGCTTCTCGCCGATCTGCATGCGTTTGGGTGCCATGGCATGCAAGAGCGCTTGTGCATCCGTGTTCACCGCTATGAACTCCACACCTTCCAACCCAAGGGAAATCATGCGATTGACGGCATTGCTTCCGCCGCCGCCTACACCTACTACCTTGATTTTTGCAAATTGGTCCAAGCCAATATCGTCCAATTCAAACACTATAGAAAACCCCCATGACATGATACCATTTTGTTCGCTCTATGTCCTAGTGTCCCACCTCGTTCATATCCATAATAATTGCCCGATATGCAGTCATCTGCGTTGTCATCGTCAGTTGGCGTAGCCACCGCTACGCCGCCCTCCTCTTCCTAGCATAGGTGGGACACTAGTATGAAAAATAACCCACTTTAATACTTTTTAATTTTACCACTATTCCCCTATAAATTCCATACAGAATAAAAAAAAATAACGAACCTCAATGTTTCCTTAGGATATGGCGCCGCAAAAACGCCAGATTCTGGAACATACGGAACCCGAAGGCAAGCAGTGCCACGTAATAGAGATCGATTCCCAGGCGATCCCCCATATAGACAAGAAATGCCGCAAGAAGTGCATTCGTGAAGAAACCGCTGATGAAAACAGCATTGTCAAACTTCTCGTTCATTGCCGCCCGCAAGCCACCAAAAACAGAGTCCAGAGAGGCAAGCAGCGCAATGGAGAAGAATTTCGCGTAGGCCATGGGTATCAGCACCGGGCTGATGGATCCCAAGATAAGTCCCACGAGAAGCCCCAGAACAGGAAGGATCATTTCATCCCCTCCTTCTCCGCCGCCACTTCCGCGTATTCATACTTCCGTATCCCCTTGTAGGGAGGTACATAGACCGCATCGCTTGCGGTGATTTCCAGCTGGATGCCCCAGACCTTCAAGGTCTCCACCACGCCCCCGCGCATCTTCAGCGCGTTTTCCAGGGTTGTCTTATCGCCGATGGCATGGATCTCAAAGGGTGCCGCCGAACGCACGTTGTTAACGGAGAGGGTCGGCCCCGCACAGCGGATCTCCGAAGTCCCCACCAGTCTCTGGCCATTGATGGAAATCGCCTCTGCACCCGCAGCCCTGAGTTCGTTGATGACCCTCAGGATGTCGTCATCGTGGATGACATAAAGGTTTGGGTTCTCCCCGGCCTTGGATTTCTGCGTGCTGTCATCCATCCGCACGATGACTCCCGGCCCCTCCAGCGGCATCAAGTCCGCCCGAAGCTTCAGCTCACTGTCCGTGGAATTCTCCCCGGCCTTTGCCTTGACAGCGTCGAGTTCCTCCTTGAGCGCATCCCTCTCCTTTTCCATCTGAAGCAGACGTTCCGAGAGTTCTTCCACACGCTGGTATGGCAGGGAGTGCTTCAGATCCTCCGTCGTGCGGAACTGGACGGCCAGCATGAAGCCCAAAACCATACACACACAAGCAATCGACCAGCGTCCCTGCTTGATATTTCTCATGAAACGACCGATTCCTCCTCACTGCGCTAACTTGATGAATGGCGATGAATAATTGAAATCCACATATTCTATGGGATATTTACTCGTCTTCAGATCCTCCAGGAACGTCATCGTGAGCTTTGCCTTCTCATCCAGCCGCTCCAGGGATCCCAGGCGTATCTGGACAGATCCCGTCGTATAGGCCACCAGATAATCAGGCCCCGTAATGGCAATTTCCGAAATCTGGTTGAGAGATTCCTCGTCCAGCTGCTGCAGGAAATAGAGGATCTTCTTCACGGTCTCGTTCTCCACATCATCACCGATATACGCATCATGCAATGTAACACCGGTAATCATCGGGATTGCCATGGTCTTCAGGGCGCGATAGCCGTCTATGACCTTCCCCTGCCGGTCCATATCAAGGTAGCCGTAGTCACAGGCCACGGTTGCCACAGGCTTCCGCTCCTTGATGATCATGTCCAGCTTGTCGGGAAGGGAACGACGCACGATGGCCTCCTCAATGCGAAGGTCCTGCATGAGCCGCTTCGTCACCACATCGGTCTGAAGCTGGAACAAAGGCTCCCCGCGATAAACCCCCGCAATCTTCATGATATCGTCCTTGGTCAGGTAGGAGGTTCCCTCGATGCGTATATCCCGCAGGGTAAAGATGGGCAAATACACTGCGATGCCGAGAATCACAGCACTGATGATGAGAAACAGGATTCCCTTCCGCATGCGACGGTGCCGCCGCTTCGGCATCCCCGTATCCTTCCCCATAGGCATATTTCCCCCTTTGCCCTGCCGTCCAATTTAACACAAAAGATACAAAATTACAAGCCTTTATCTGAAAGTCTGCAATTACTTCCAATCATAACGGGAACCCCGCCATCTCCAGGATGCGTTCGCAAAGCTCCGGGAACTCGATTCCCATGGCACGCCCTGCATCCGGCACAAGGGAAGTCTCCGTCATGCCCGGCACGGAATTCACCTCAATGACATAGGGAGTGCCATCCTCCCCAAGCATCATGTCCACCCGGGCCACGCCCCGGCAGCCGCAGGCAGCAAAGGTCTTCACTGCCAGTTCCTGCACCTCTCTCGCCGTGTCCTCCGGAATCCGTGCAGGAATGATATGGGAAGAGGCACCCTTCGTGTATTTGCTCTCATAATCATACCGCCCGGAAAGTGTCGTGATCTCGATGATGGGGAAAGCCTCCATCTTTTCTGCATTCCCCCATACCGCCACCGTCAGTTCCTTCCCCTTGATGAACTCCTCCACGAGAACCTCATCATTGTACCGGAAGGCCTCCTGCAGTGCCTTTTCCAGTTCTTCATGGGATTCCACGATGTAGACGCCGATGCTGGAGCCCTGGGATGTGGCCTTCACTACCACAGGAAGGGAGAATTCCTTTTCGATCTCCGCAGCCAGGCCGCGCTTCTGGTCGAAATTGTGGAACATGCGGGAGCGGGGCGTGGAAATGCCCTCCGCCAAAAACACCCGCTTGGATGCCGCCTTGTCCATGGTCACGGCAGCTGCCAGCACGCCGGAACCCGTATAGGGAATCCCCAGCATGTCCAGTGTGCCTTGCAGCAGACCGTCCTCGCCGAATTTCCCATGAAGGGCATTGAAGACAATGGCGCAGCCGCTCTTCCGGATCTGCTCCGCAAAGTGCGTCGGCTCCAGCTCCATGCCCTCCACATGATAGCCCTTCGATTTCAACGCATTCAATATAGCAGTGCCCGTCCTGCGGGAAACCTCGGCCTCCGTCGAGGTTCCTCCCATGACCACCACGATCTTGTCCTGATTCATATATCTGTTCTCCTTTACGATACGGAATCTTCCTTCAAAAGCTCCACGAGTTCTTCGCCCGTCTTGTAGATATCGCCGGCTCCCATGGTCATGACCATGTCGCCTTCCTCCACGATGGAACGCAGGTATTCCGCCACGTTTTCCCGTTCCTTGATATAGGTCACCTTCTGGCCGGTCTGCTCCACCACTTCCTCCAGGATTGTCTCCCCGTGAATTCCCTCGATGGGAGCTTCCCCTGCCGAGTAGATATCCGTGAGCACCAGCAGGTCCGCCGGACGGAAGGCCTGCCCGAATTCCTTGTGCAGGAGCTTCGTCCGCGAATAACGATGAGGCTGGAAGACACAAATGAGCCGCTTTGGATTCGTCTGCTTTGCCGCCTCAAGGGTGGTGTGGATTTCCGTGGGATGATGGGCATAGTCATCCAGCACCCAGACGCCCTTCTCACGGCCCTTGGTCTGGAAACGGCGCTTCGCCCCATGAAAAGCCGCCAGCCCTTTTGCCATCTGCTCCACCGTGAGGCCGATGGAAAGCCCCGTCACGATTGCCGCCATGGCATTGAGTACATTGTGGCGTCCCGGGATATTCAGCGTGACATGTCCCAGATTCTTCCCCTCATGCATGACATCAAAGGAAATCCCGCTGCCTTCCGCGCCGATATTCGCCGCCTGATAGTCCGCAGAAACATCGATGCCATAGGAATAGATCTTCCGGTCGATCTTTTTTGCGATGTTCCGAAGCTCCTCGCTCTCGTAGCAGAGCACCGCATAGCCCGTTTCCTTGTCCACATTCTCGATGAACTGCTGAAAGGCCGCACGGATATTGTCCATGGTGCCGTAATGGTCCATGTGGTCATTCTCCACATTCGTCACCACTGCGATATGAGGCTTGAGCTTCAGGAAGGAGCCGTCGCTCTCATCCGCCTCGGATACGAGGTAGTCGCTCTTGCCCAGCTTCGCGTTGGTGCCGAGATCTCCCACCTCGCCGCCAACAATGATGGTGGGGGAAACCTCCAGCCGGTCAAGGGCCACGCCGATCATAGAAGTCGTAGTGGTCTTCCCATGGGCCCCCGCCACGGCAATCCCCTTGTACTCATTGACGAGAGCCGCATTGATATCCGAGCGGTGCAGCTTGGGAATCCCCAACTGTCCCGCAGCAAGCACCTCGGGATTGTCAAAGGGTATTGCCGTCGATACCACGATGGCATCCACGCCGCGCACATGCTCGCCATCCTGCCCCACGTAGATCCTTGCGCCCAATTCCTTCAAATGGTCCGTGATATGGGATTCTGCGCGGTCAGACCCCGACACCTCATACCCAAGTTCCACGAGGATTTTCGCCAAGGGGCTCATGCCTGCGCCACCGATTCCCACGAAATGTATTTTCTTGATGCCCTTCAAACCTTTCAGCAATGCAGTTCCTCCTCATTTCACTACTTCGCAATTCCAATCGCCATGTCTGCGATTTCCCCGGCCGCCTCCGGTTTCCCCAGGGCGCGGCTGGCAACAGCCATTTTCTCCAATTCATCGGGATGGTCCAGAAGTTCATGCAGGACCTTCAACAGGGACTCTGCATCCAGATCCTTGTTGAGTATCATGCGGGATGCCCCCGCCGCCATAACCGCCCTTGCGTTGTGTTCCTGATGATTTTCCGCCGCATAAGGATAGGGTATGAGAATCGAAGGGATTCCCCTCGCCATGAGCTCCGCCAGCCCGATGGCACCGGCACGGAAAATCGCCAAATCCGCCACGGCCAATGCCTGCGGCATATTGTAAAGATAGGGTTTCACCTGAATGTGCGTATGCTTCTTCAAATCCACCCCTGCATCCGCAAGACGCTTCATCACGTCCTCGTACTCCAGTTTCCCCGTCACATGGAGGAACTGCACCCCGGGATGATTCGCCGCCTCTTTCAGCACGCCGATCATTGCCTGATTGATGCTGCGGGCTCCGCGGCTGCCGCCGGAAACCAGGACAGTGCGACGATTCCCGTCCAGCCCGAAGGCCTTGAGCCCGTCCGCCCGGGCAGCCTCAATCACGTCCCTGCGGATGGGATTGCCCGTGCAGGTGACCTTTGCCGGGGGAAAATGCTTCATCGCCTCCGGTACCCCTGCCGCAACCTTCGTGACGAAATGGGAGAGCAATCTGTTGGTGATACCCGGCACCACATTCTGTTCCTGAATCAGTGTCGGGATTCCGAGAAGGCTTGCCGCCATCAGAACGGGGCCGCAGACATAGCCCCCCGTTCCCACCACCACATTGGGACGGAATTTCTTCACAATGCGCAAGGCCCTTGCCACGCCGACCAGGGCCTTGCCCGCCCGCTTGACATTTGCCAGTGTGAAATGACGCTCAAATCCCTGCAGCTCCACCGTGGCAAAGGGAATCCCCTCCTTGGGAACGATATCCGATTCCAGCCCATGCTTCGTTCCCACATAGAGGAACTCCGCCCCGGGGTCCCTTTCCTGTATGGCCCGCAAAATCGTTATGGCAGGGTAGATATGTCCTCCCGTACCTCCGCCCGACACAATAATTCTCAACAAAACATCCCCCTACAAACCATTCACGATGCGCTTGAAATCGCGCCCTCTTTCCTCAAAACCGCTGTACATATCAAAGCTGGCACAGGCCGGGGAGAGCAGGACCACCTGGGGCGGCCTTGCCATCCCATGGGCAATCTCCAGTGCCTTTTCCATGGAATACCCCGCCTCATGGATATGTTCCTCGGAAATCCCCTGGGCTGCTGCCGCCTCATGGAAACGCTTTGCCGCATCTCCCACAAGGATGAGCTCATCCACCCGTTCCTTCACCAGTCCCATGAACTCCGAAAGATCCGTGAGCTTGTCGTCGCCCCCCGCCAAAAGAATGATGTGATTGGGAAAGGTCTCCAGTGCCTTGATGGCGGAATCCGTATTGGTGGCCTTGGAATCATTATAGTAGGGAACACCGTCCACATCCCTGACGTACTCGATGCGATGCTCCACGCCGCGGAAGGACTTCAGCACCTGTGCCATCTCTTTCGGCTCTGCCCCCGCGAGAAAGGCCGCCATGGATGCCGCCAGTGCATTCTCCACATTGTGGCCGCCCTTGATGCCAAGCTCCGAAACAGAGCATAGCTCATGCTTCTGTCCTTTCCAGCGAATGATCAGCATATCTCCCTGGAGGAAGGCCCCTTCCTCCATTTCCTGCTGTCTGCTGAAAAAGCAGACCTGGCAATGGGCGCGTTCCTTCATGGAACGGGTGCGTTCATCGTCATAGTTCAGGACCAGATAGTCCTCCATGGTTTCCTCGGCAAACATGCGCTCCTTCATCTGCTGATAGACTTCCATGGAACCATGACGCACGATGTGATCCGGCGTGACGTTGAGCACCACCGACACATGGGGGTGGAACTCATTCGTCGCCTCCATCTGATAGCTGGAGATCTCCGCCGCGATGCAGCCGCCCTTCCCGACGCGGACGGCCTCCTCGCAGAGTGGGATTCCGATATTCCCCCCGACTCCCACCTTGTCATAATGGGTCTTGAGCAGTAATCCCAGAAGCGTCACCGTCGTCGTCTTTCCGTTCGTTCCCGTCACGGCACAGATGGGGGACTCTGCCAGACGATAGGCCATCTCTACCTCGCTGATGACGGGAATCCCCCACTGAAGGGCTCTTTGCAGGATGGGAATGCGCAGGGGAACCGCAGGGGATACCAGGACGATATCCACGCCCTCCAAAAGCTCATCTTTCTGGGGACCAAAGACCAGCTCGATGCCCTCCTGCCGAAGCTCTGAAAAATCCTGCTTTATCTCCGACTCCGCCTTGGCATCGCTCAAAATGACCCTCGCCCCCATGGACTTCGCCATCTTCGCCGCTGCAAAGCCGCTGATCCCGGCACCGATCACCAACATCGTCTTATCCTGCAATTCCATAAAAACATCTCCTGCTATTCACTGCATACCTTCACATCATGGACAATCCGGCAATTCCCGCCAAAAGGCCCACCGCCCAAAAGACAAAGACCACCTTCCACTCGCTCCAGCCGCCCAGCTCGAAATGATGGTGGATGGGGCTCATTCGGAACACCCTTTTGCCCGTGGTCTGGAAGGAAATCACCTGTATGATGACCGAAAGGGCCTCACAGACAAAGATGAGCCCCACCACCACCAAAAGCAGTTCCGTATGGGTGAGGATGCCCATGGCCGCAAAGGCGCCCCCGAGGGCCAGGGAACCCGTATCTCCCATGAAAACCCTCGCGGGATGGGCATTGAACCGCAAAAAAGCGACACAGGCTGCCACAACAGCCACACAGAACAAGGCCAGATTCTCATGCCCCGTCAGGATGCAGACGACGGCATAGCAGCTCGATGCAATGGCCATGGTGCCGGAGGCCAGTCCATCCAGTCCATCGGTGAGGTTCACCGCATTGGAAGTGCCCACGAGAACAAAAAGCACCAGCGGATAATAGAGGATGCCGAGATTGACCTCATGGTCCAGCATCGGAATCCAGATGCTCGTATCGATGCCCAGTTCCTTTGTGCCGATGTACATGGTCACAAGGGCGATGAGGATCTGTCCCAGCAGCTTCTGCTTCGCCCGCAGGCCGAGGTTCCTCTTTTTTACTACCTTGATGTAATCATCCAAAAATCCCAGCGCGAAATGCCCCAGCATGATGAAAAGCGCCAACAGGATCTCCGTTGTCAACGGCGCGGCGGCAACCGTTCCCAGCAGAATACCGAGAATGATCATGATGCCGCCCATGGTGGGCGTCCCGCTCTTCGCCTGATGGCTCTTCGGCCCTTCCTCACGGATGCTCTGCCCGAACTTCAGCCGATGCAGCATCGGCAATAAAACCGGTCCCATAAGCAAGACCACACCTGCCGCCACACCAGCAGCAATCAAAAAACTGACTGACATTCCTTCGCTCTCCTCAATTATTTATCCCATCAAATCAACTCAATGATCTTCTCCATCTGCATGCCCCTGGAGCCTTTGAAAAGCACCGTATCTCCCGGCCGCAAGATCTTCTTCAGGACCCCGGCTGCCTTCTCATGGGACTCGCAGCGGTACACTTCCCTGATGCCGCCATCCTCTGCGCCCGCGGCAATCCTCTCTCCCATTTCTCCCCGTGTGACAACAGCGGCGAAGGCTTTCTCCGCCAGTTCCGTCCCCACATGGTAATGAGCATCCTCCGACGACGCGCCCAGTTCCAGCATATCTCCCATGACCGCGATCTTCCTGCCCGGCGCAAGCTCGGAAAGGGTGTTGATGGCAGCCGTCATGGACATGGGGCTCGCATTATAGGCATCGTTGACGATCCTGTACTCGCCCTTTTGCTGTATCTCAAATCGCATTTTCGCCGCTTCCGAATGTAACAGCCCTTTATGAATTTCCTCTGAAGAAAGTCCCAGGGCAAATCCTGCCGCGATGGCAGCCAGGGCATTGTAGACGTTGTGCCGTCCTATCATGGGAAGTGTGTATTCATGAACCTCTCCCTGATAAGCCACATCAAATCTCGTCATGCCCTCCCCGGTCCGAAGGGACTGCCCGCGCACATCCGCAGCCTTCTCTATGCCAAAGGTCAGGATCCTGACTCCTTCCGCGGCCTTGACCTTCATCCCGGCCACATATTCATTGTCCTCATTGAGAATCACCGTGCCCCCCGCAGGGATTGCCTCCACGAGCTCAGCCTTCGCTCTTGCGATGTTTTCCATGGAACCCAGAAGTTCCATATGGGTCTCCCCCACATTGGTCACAATGCCGATGGAGGGCTCTGCCACGGGCGCCAATGCCTCAATCTGATGAAGCCCCCGCATGCCGATTTCCACCACGGCTGCCGTATGCTCCTTGTGGATACCGAGCAAGGTCAGGGGAAGCCCGATCTCATTGTTGAAATTCGCCTGGGTCTTGAGCACCGGCCCCCTTGCCGAAAGCACAGCCGCCACGAGCTCCTTTGTGGTGGTCTTGCCGTTGGACCCCGTGATGGCAACCACCGGCAGATCGAATTTCTTCCGCCATAGATGGGCAATCTGCTGGTAGGCCTTCTGGGTATCCTCCGCCTTCAGCACCGTGCCATCGGCACCTTCCAGCTTTTCCTTCGCGCAGGAATTACTTACCAGCACGCCCGCGGCACCCTTTTCCAAGGCCTCCTTCGCAAAATCCTCTCCATTGAAGCGCTCCCCCTTCAAGGCAAGGAAGAGCACCCCCTCCGAGATCTTCCGCGTATCCGTCACCACATCCGTAAACCTGTCTGCTTCCTTTTGCACCACATCGGCTTTTGTCGCTGTGATGATTTCCTCAAGAGTAAATGCTGGCATTATTTCTTCCCCCTGATGGCTTCCCTCGCCACTTCCCTGTCATCAAAATGAATCGTCCTGTCCTTCAATATCTGGTAATCCTCATGCCCCTTGCCCAGAATCACCACGATGTCATCCTTTTGGGCCAGTTCCACGGCACGGAAAATGGCGGCGCGCCGGTCCACGATGCACTCGTGATGCTTCCCGCCGATGGCTTCCTTTACACCCTCTTCCACCTGGCTCAGGATGAATTCCGGGTCCTCCGTGCGGGGATTGTCCGAAGTGGCAATGACCGTATCGGAGAGCTCCGCTGCCTTGCGTCCCATGATGGGGCGCTTCGTGCGGTCCCTGTCGCCACCGCAGCCAAACACCGTGATGATGTGGCGCCTGGCGATCTGCCTTGCCGTGCGCAACACATTCTCCACACCATCCGGCGTATGGGCATAATCCACGATGACCGAAAAATCCTGCCCCTCGCTCACCAGCTCAAACCGCCCCGGCACACTGACAAAATCCTGCAAGGTCCTTTGGATGACATCCGGCGAAATGCCCTCCGCCAAAGCTGCCCCCACCGCAGACATGACATTGTACACATTGAAGATGCCCGTGATGTGAAGCTGCAGATCCATACTTCCAAAATCCCCGGACAGCCGGAACCTCGCACCGCTGGGAAGGACCTGGATGTCCTCCGCCCGCAGGTTCGCCGCTCCGTCAATGGCATAGGTCAGATGTTTGCATTTCGCATGGGCCAGCATGGTCTCCCCCGCCCCATCATCGATGTTCACCACAGCGGTCTTGCCCTGCTTTTTCCCATCTTTTGCTAAAATCTCGAACAGCTTTGCCTTGGCCAGCTTGTAGTTCTCCAGTGTCTTATGGTAATCCAGATGGTCCTGGGTGAGATTCGTGAAGACGGCGGTGTCGAACTCGATGCCCGCCACCCGGTTCTGGTCCAGGGCATGGGAGGAAACCTCCATGACCACATAGTCCATGCCCTTGTCCCGCATCATCGCCAGGAGATTCTGGAGCTCCACCACATCCGGCGTCGTATTGTGGATGGGAAGGGTCTCTTCCTCCACCATGATCTGGATGGTACCGATGAGTCCCACCTTGAACCCCGCATTCCGCAGAATGGCCCGGGTGATATAGCTCGTCGTCGTCTTGCCATTGGTTCCCGTGATGCCGATGACCCGCATGGACCGGGCAGGATAATCATGGAAGAAAGGCACGATGACATCCAGTGCCTCATTGAGCTCCGGAACCTTGAGCACTGCCATCCCCTCAGGCGGTTCAACATCCCGGGTGGTGAGGATTGCTGCCGCTCCCTGAGCAGCCACCTGCGGAATGAAATCGTGTCCATCCACATGAATGCCGGGAATGCAGACGAAGAGCCCGCCCTTTCCCACCTTGCGCGAATCACGTTCTATTCCGGTGATTGCAGCATCCCTGCTGCCGATCACCTCAGCGCCCTTTACCAGCGCCGCCAACTCACCGATTGTTTTCATGCCATTCTCTCCTCATCTATCCAGCGCACATATGCTGCGCTATCACAATCCTTCAACTTTTACTATGAAATCTTAGCGAGTCAAGCCCGAAGGGCGCGGAATCGGTTAGATTTCGTGTAAGGGCGTAGTGCGAAACACCGTTTCGCACGAAGTTTACATAACAAAGTGCTTCTTCTCTCAGGGAACAAGAAAAGAAGCACACAAACTACCTATGTTCATTATTTCTCACGGGTAAAATAAACCGCAGTCGGCACCTGCATGCCCAAATCATTCTCCGCAATGGACTTGATCCTGTCCGGTGCTTTCAGCCGCGCAATCTCGATGCGCAAGCGCTCGTTCTCCTGTTCCAGCGTCTGTGCCTTCTGCTGGGTATCCACAAGGACATAACCTCTGCTGGCACTGATGCCGCTTCGTATGGTAACAGCCATTGCCAGCACGGTAAAGAGAATGAACGCCGTGCGGCAACGGGAACGCAAGGGCTTGTTCAGAAGCATCTGCGCTCTTTGCGCCGGGTGTGGCTTTACGAGTACCGGTTTTTTCCTCGGCTGTTCTTTCGGCTGTTCTTCCACATACTCCGGATATTCCTCGTAATCATATTCATCTTCCCAACGTTTTGCAAGCATCCTGGTTCCCCCCCATATTTCCTCTCAACTTCTCGGCAATGCGCAGTTTGGCGCTCTTGGAACGCGGATTGCGCTCCAGCTCCTCCGCTGCGGCAGTGATGGGCTTGCCAAGAATACGGATTTCCGGTTGATGATGACAGACACAGACAGGCAGTTCCGGAGGACAGATACAGCCACGGCTCATCTCCTTGAGTACATGTTTGGCAATACGGTCCTCCAGGGAATGAAATGTAATGATTGCGATGCGTCCCCCCGGCTTCAGATGCGCCACGGCAACCCGAAAAGCCTTCTCCAGAATGCCCAGCTCATCATTCACCTCGATGCGGATGGCCTGGAACACCCGCTTGGCAGGATGCCCGCCAGCCGCCTGACGCACGGCCTTCGGAACCGCCCTGCAGATGATGTCCACCAGCTCGCCTGTGGTCTTGACAGGTTTTTCCTGCCTTGCTTTCACGAGGAAGGAAGCTATACGCTTCGACCATCGCTCCTCACCGTATTCCTGAAAAATACGTGTAAGCTCATCTTCCCCATAGCAATTGACCACATCGTATGCGGAAAAGGAATTTCCAGCATCCATGCGCATGTCGAGAGGAGCATCCTGCATATAGGAAAACCCTCTCCCCGCTGTATCGATTTGATGGGAGGACACCCCCAGATCAAAGAGGATGCCATCTGCCTCAACGATGCCCTTTGCCTTCAGGATATCCTCCAAATGACGAAAATTGTCATGGACGATGTCCACATGGCAGCGGGCGCTTTTCATCCTTTCCCCGGCTGCGGCAATCGCTGCCGCGTCTTGGTCAATGCCCAGGATGCGCCCCTCTGGTTCCAAGAGCTCGGCAATGCGGCTGGAATGCCCGGCCCCGCCAAGCGTACAGTCCACATACGTCCCGGCAGGATCTGTCACCAGTCCTTTCACGGTTTCCTCCAGCATAACACTGACATGATGAAACGCCATTGCCCATGAATCCCTCGGTTCCTGTCATCAAATTCCCAGATCAGCCAAATTCCCGGCAATCTCGGTCACGGCCGGATTTACTTCATCCGAATACTTCGTCCAGCTTTCCTTGTCCCAGAGCTCTGCACGGTTCATGACGCCCGTGAGCACCACATCTTTCTTGAGGTTGGCATAGCTCCTGAGATTCCCCGGCACGAGGAAACGACCCTGCTTGTCGCATTCCATCATCCTCGCCCCTGCAAAAAAAAACCGCACAAAGGCACGGGCCTCCGGCTTGGCAAGTGGCAGCTGGCGCAGCTTCGCCGAAAGGGCTTCCCATTCCGCCTGCCCATAGATGAACAGGCAGTTGTCCAGCCCCTTCGTCACAAAAAAGGTCTCCCCCAGCTCCGCGCGGAAGTCTGCCGGCATGATGACGCGGCCCTTTGTGTCGATTGTGTGCATGTATTCACCCATCAACATACCGCATTCACCACCCCGTAAACATTATAACCCACTTTTCACCACTTTGCACCACTTTATATTCTCTTTTATAACAAAAAAATCCTGCCTTGGCAAGAATTTTTTCTCTTCCATCCCTCTCAACTTTTTTGTTCCATGCCCGCTTTCCCTTGATTTTCCTTCACATTCGCGATAGAATAGAGCAGACCAATTAAATTTTTTGGCATCAAACTCTATTGTCTATAGGAGGGTTTATCTTGGAAGCAAATCGCGTCTACAATTTCAATCCCGGCCCCGCCACACTTCCCCTGGAAGTCCTGAAAGAGGCTCAGGCCGAATTCCTGAATTTCCGGAACAGCGGCATGTCCATCCTGGAAATCAGCCACCGCGCCAAACAGTATGACGAGGTGCACAACCAGGCAAAGGCCGACATCAAGGAGCTCATGGGGCTCGGCGATGACTACGATGTCCTCTTCATCCAGGGCGGCGCCAGCCAGCAGTTCTGCATGATTCCCCTGAATTTCGCCTCAAAAGAGCATCCGGGCAACTATGTCCTCTCCGGTAGTTTCGCCACAAAGGCCTACAAAGAGGCACAGATTCTCGGCGTCGGTGAGGTTGCCGCTTCCAGCAAGGATGTGGATTTCCGCCACATTCCTACACAGGACGAGCTCAAGATCAACCCCCAGGCCGCCTATCTGCATCTCTGCTACAACAACACCATCTACGGAACGGAGTTCCACTACGTACCGGACACGAAGGGGGTCCCCCTCTTCGCCGACATGTCCTCGGACATCCTCTCCCGTCCCATTGACTTCCAGAAATTCGACTTCATCTATGCGGGCGTCCAGAAGAACCTCGGCCCTGCCGGTGTCGCTCTCGTGGTGGCGAAGAAGAGCCTCATCGAGAAGAGCCCGGAGAACCTCTCCACCATGTTCCGCTATGACACCTTCTTCAACAAGAATTCCCTCTACAACACGCCGCCCGCCTTCTGCATCTACATGGTGGGCAAGGTGGCTGCATGGATCAAGTCCCAGGGCGGCCTTTCCGTCATGGAAGAGCGCAACCGCAAGAAGGCGAAGCTCGTCTACGATGCCATCGACAATTCCAACGGCTTCTACAAGGGCCATGCCGACAAGGACAGCCGTTCCTTCATGAACGTCACCTTCCGCCTCCCCAGCGAGGAACTGGAGAAGAAGTTCGTGGCCGAGGCACTGGAGAACCAGTTGAGCGGCGTCAAGGGCCACCGTTCCGTGGGCGGCATGCGCGCCTCCATCTACAACGCCATGCCCTATGAGGGCTGCGAGGCTCTGGCCAGCTTCATGGAGAAATTCCGCAAGGCAAACGCATAAACGCACCAAAATGATATGCTCCCCCTGGGATGGCAGGCTTGCTTTTCACCCTCATCCCAGGGGGAGCATTTTACAATGAAAACTCTTCCGGAAAGGCGGTCTCCTCATGGAATTCATCCTGTTTCTTCTGATGGGCGCCGGTGTTGGCGTCTTTGGCTCCCTCGTGGGGGTCGGCGGCGGACTCATCTGCGTGCCCGTGTTCATCTTCTTCCTGTCGGCGGGGGGCATCTATCCCTATTTCAGCACGGCAGCCCAAATTACCGGCACCTCCCTCGTCATCGTCCTGGCCAATTCCCTCTCGGGAGCACTGGCCTATGTGCGACAGAAGCGGGTCTTCTTCCATGCCGCCATTCCCTTTGCTCTTGCCACCCTGCCCGGCGCCTTTCTCGGTTCCTACATCGTGGACAGATTCTCCGTCGGCATGCTGAACCTTTACTATGGCATCTTCATGGGATGCATGGCAGTCATCATGTACTGGAACGCCACCCATGCAAAACACACGGACGTGCTGGAACTCCCAAAGAATTTCCGCTACAACCGCAAGATCGGCATCGCTGCCAGTATGGGGGTTGGCTTCCTTTCCAGCATCTTCGGCGTGGGAGGCGGCATCATCCACGTCCCCCTCATGGTCTACCTGCTGAATTTCCCCGTCCACATCGCCACGGCCACCTCCTGCTTCATTCTTGCCGTCTCTGCCCTGGGCGGCGTCGCCACCCACGTTTTTCTGAATCACGTCATATGGATTCCCGCCCTCTGCATCAGCATCGGCGCCGCCATCGGTGCCCAGATTGGCGCGAGGATCTCCCGCAAGACCCGTTCCAGAACCATCCTCGTCCTTCTGGCAGCAGCCATGCTGTTCGTGAGCATCCGCCTGATCCTGTCCGGCAGCACCAGTTGATTTTCATGATTCCATCCATACATACAAAAAATCCTGATGACCACTCCCGCCATCAGGATTTTTTATGTCTTATTCATTCTTCTCTTCAGTTTTTGGTTCAACGACACTCACATGATTCTTCCCTTGCCGCTTCTTGGCATCGTAGAGTGCCCCATCCGCGCGGCTGAACAGGCTCGCAGCATCATCCTCCGGTGTCGCCTCGGTAACACCAATGCTCGTAGTGATATGCTTCCCGTCCGGCAGGATATCCACTCCCGATACGTTTTCCCGCACGCGCTCGGCAATCTTGGCTGCGGCATTCACATCAATGCCTGCGAGAATGACGAAAAATTCATCTCCGCCCCAGCGTCCCGGCGCATCCATACGCCTGGTATTCTTGCGGAGCACATCCGCCACAAGCTTCAATGCCTCATCCCCGACGGCGTGCCCATAATTGTCATTGATTCCCTTGAAATCGTCAATATCCATCATGATGACCGACAAGGGCTGCCTGGACACCTTGGAAACCTCCAGGGAACGCTCCAATACTGCCTCCAGCTCGCCACGGTTCAGCAATGCCGTCAGGCGGTCCATCTGCGCCAGCTGGGCCAGTCCCTGATTCACCGTCTCCAATTCCTGGGAAGTTGACTTGATGAAATGAACCATATGTCGCATGACATGCGTCTGCCAGCTGAACTTCGCCGGAGTGGGGGGCAGCGGGTCCGCAAGTTTCTCCGTGGGCTCGCCTTCCCGCATGCCCAGGAGCTCCAGTGTCATATTGGAGATGAAAAGCTCCTTCCCCTCGCGGCGAAGCTCGCCAAAGGAATAGAAGCCGGAAAAGGGCGCGAGCTCGCGGCAGGCATCCAGTTCCGCACCGATATCCCCACCGAGCAGGAACCATCTCGCCACACAGCTCGTCAGGAAGATCCCCTGGGGGCGGAACAGCCGCATCTTCTTTCGCAGCTCCCTGGCCTTTTCAAGGATGCCCTCCGGGTCGCCATAGGCAAAATGCAGGTGGTCCCCCACCCGGATATTTGCATTGAACACCACAGCGCCATCACCGCGGCAGCTGCGGGGATGCCGCGCCAGCGTCTTTTCCCCGCGCTCGAAATAAACGGGAAAGGTCAATGCCTCCCATGCAAAATCTTCGTTGTTCTTGATGCCCAGATACTTCTCATAGGCCTTTATGGCCGGAGCATTATCAATCTCCGTGACGACACAGGGGCCATCCATCCCCGTGACAACCATATCCCTGCCAAGGGCCTCCCATCCAAAACTCTCCAAGGAATTCACATGCAGATCTTTTCCGCGCAAAACAAGGGCTGCCACTCCGGAAGTTATGACATCATCCGCTGTAAAGACACACCCCTGGTGCCCCAAGTAATCCTCATCGGTCATACCACCGAAAAACTGGATTTCCTGGGGAGCTTCTGACAGTTTCTCCAGAATATCCAGGATATCCAGACTGCTGTCCACCAGAAGCAATCCCACTGCCTTGACATCTTCCATGCCCTGCAGACGCTCCAACAGGGACTGCCCGATTTCCCCGCTGCTCAGGAAGCGGCTCGGAAAGGCCACAACCTCCGCGCTGGCTTCCTCAAAGAGATTAAAGGTCACAGAAACACCATATTCAATAATGAAGTCATCTGCAACACTCAGTGCTGCAAAGCTTCCAATGATGTGCGCATCCGGCAGGAACCCATGGAGCTTTTGCACCATGTCCTCCATGTTCACCCGGTTCATCTTTGTGCCGAACACGGTAACGAGAATCGAGGAAATCGCAGGAATCTTTGCCATTTTCCGGCTGGCATCCTGCAGCATATCCATGAACTCGTTATTGGTTCTCACCACATACGTCAGTTGTTTCATTCCGTCACCTCCTTGTCCCAAAAAGTCTCACAGGTAATCTTATCACAACACTGAAATAAGTCAAGATTTCCCAAGTAAACTCCACACAAGGAAACGGGAGGCCCCCACACGAGAACCTCCCTGCTCCTGGAATCTTCTTTATTTCTTTGCAGCGGCATCCCAGCCCGTCTGCAATGCCTTCATGTTCTGCTCCACCGTATGGGGCGGCACACGATGGGCCACGGACTCCTTGACCGTCTCAAAGTTCACCAGGCCTGTGAGATGCGCAATTGCCCCCAATGCCACGATATTGGCAAAGAGCGACTTGCCGACCTGCTCCACCGCCAGCTTCGTGATGGGAATGCGGATGACATTCGGGAAATCCGGCGGCTCGGGCACGAGATCGGTATCGAGCACCAGAAGCCCATCCGGTTTCAGATCCGTATAGTATTTGTCAGCAGCCTTCTGCGTCATGGCAAGGACAATATCGGGCTGCTCCACATGGGGATGATAGATGGGCGCATCATCGATGATGACCTCGGCCTTCGAGGCCCCACCGCGCGCCTCCGGCCCATAGGACTGGGACTGCGCCGCTTCCTTGCCCTCTGCCACGGCAGCCTCGGCAAAGATGATGGCCGCCGTAATCACGCCCTGCCCGCCGGAGCCGGACAACCTGAGCTGTTTTCTCATGACTTCTTTCCCCCTATCCTCTGAATGAGCCCCTCATAGGCATTGCCGTAATCTTCATAGCTGCTGTCGAGGAAGACACCGATGGGGAATTTCTCGCTGGTCTTCTGCTCCTCCGGCATCTTGTCCCATGCCGCTTTCATGACAGCGTTGTCCCGCATCCAGGCCAGCATGTCCGCAGGGCTTCCCATCTTGTTCTTGCGTCCGTAGGCCGTGGGGCACTGCACCACTGCCTCGATGAAGGAGAATCCCTTGTTCCGGATGCCACCGGAAATCATGTCCGTGAGGTGCTTCACATGGAAGGCTGTGGAACGTGCCACATAGGTGGCTCCCGCCGCCCCTGCCAGATCGCAGGCGTTGAAGGGACGGTCCACAGAGCCGTAAGGCGCAGTGGTGGCCTTCTTGCCCGTAGGAGTCATAGGAGATGCCTGGCCTCCCGTCATGCCGTAGATATTGTTGTCGAAGAGCACCACCGTGAGGTCCACATTCCTGCGGCAGCCATGGATGAAGTGATTGCCACCGATGGCGGTGCAATCGCCGTCCCCCGTGATGACGATGACATTGAGCTCGGGATTGGCAAGCTTCACGCCTGTGGCAAAGGGAATGGCACGGCCGTGAGCCGTGTGCAGGGTGTCAAAGTCCATGTAGCCGGAGGCACGGGAAGAGCAGCCTATGCCGGACACAATGACGGTGTTGTCCTGGTTGAGACCCTCTTTCTCAATGGCCTGAACGATGGCCTTCATGACAATGCCGTTTCCGCAGCCGGGACACCAGAGATGCGGCAGGCGGTTCTGGCGAAAATATTTTTCATAGCTTCTTTCCATTACGCATCCCTCCTTGCACACATTTCATCAATTGCCGCTTCGATTTCCTTCGGTTCAAAGGATTTCATATTATACTTCCCGCAGAGTTCCACAAGGCATTTTCCCTGGGCAGCGCGGCGCACCTCATGAACGACCTGCCCATAGTTGAGCTCTGCCACCAGGATGCCCTTGACCTTTGCCGCCAGCTGCTCAATGACCTTGTCCGCAAAGGGCCAGATGGTCATGAGACGCAAAAGGCCGACCTTCTTCCCGGCCTCGCGGGCATTCCTGACCGCCTCGTAAGCCGTACGGGCCGTACCGCCGAAGGCAACCACGGCATATTCTGCATCCTCCATGAAATACTCCTCGGTATGGATGATTTCGTCCCCTGCACGCGCAATCTTCTCATGCAGACGGCGAATGGATTCCTCCGTCACCTTCGGGCTGCCCACAGGGAAGCCCGTGGCGTCATGCAGGAGTCCTGTCACATGGATATGATAGCCCTTGCCGAAATCTGCCACATTCGGCACGAGATCCTCATCGGGCTCATAGGGCTCATAACCCTCCGCCCGGGTCTTCTTCGGCTTGCGCCGCTCGTAAACCTCCACGCTGTCGGGAAGCTCCACCTTCTCGCGAAGATGCCCAATGATCTCGTCCATCAGCAGGATAACCGGCGTGCGGAACCGCTCGGAATAGTTCACTGCCATCACCGTGGCATCATAGGTCTCCCGAACGCTCCAGGGAGCCAGGGCAATCATGGGATGGTCGCCATGGGTTCCCCAGCGCACCTGCATGACATCCGCCTGGGAAGGCGCTGTCGGCTGTCCCGTGGAAGGGCCCACGCGCTGGACATTCACGAGGACGCAAGGAATCTCCGCGCAGGCGGCATAGCCGATGAGCTCCTGCTTCAGCGAGAAGCCCGGGCCGGAAGTCGCATCCATGGATTTCAGTCCTGCAAGGGAGGCTCCAAGAATGGCACCCATACTGCCGATCTCGTCCTCCATCTGGATAAATTTCCCGCCATACTGGGGCAAAAGCTTCGCCATGGTCTCCGCAATCTCTGTGGAGGGCGTAATGGGATATCCCGCAAAGAAGCGTACCCCTGCAGCAATCGCGCCCTCCGCGCAGGCCTCATTCCCCTGCATCAGTCTTGCCTTGCTCATTTCGCCGCCTCCTTCTTGTCCACGAAAATTGCGTAATCCGGGCAACGCAGCTCGCACTGGCCGCAGGCAATGCACGCCTCGCCGTTCACGACCTGTATCTTGCCCAGTTCATCCACTGCCAGCACCTTCTTGGGGCAAAAGGCAGCGCAAATACCGCATCCCTTGCACCGCTCCAGCTTAATGGTGATGTCTGACTTCATCGCAGTCCCTCCTACTTGCACAGGATTCCATGCATCATATACTATCTATGCATAGAACATATGCCAATCTTGTAATACACCATAACATCATAACAGATATGGCAAAAAAAATCCACCCTTTTTACAGGATGGAAATGTATACACAAGAAAATCAATAGCGCAGGGATTCTTTTCGTCCTTCCCATGCTATTCTTGAATCAATCCGTCTTCTCCTCGCTGGTAGGGAAGTATTTTGCCTCCCCGCTCTCGATGTAAAGCAGGAACTTGTTGATTTCATCCCCGCTCCATCCTTTGGCCTGAAGCCACAGTATCATCCGTGCCACTTCCTGCATGTTCATGTCGTCTCCTCCTTTCAAAGCTTTTAATAGTGCGGGTGTTCTTTGACATATTCCACATGTTGCGCTCCTTAAAAACCACATGCCAATTCCGGCTTTTCATTTACTTGTGGATCCTCTTTCCCTATTATATTTTATCACGCATTAGAGGATAAGACAACGCGACAAAAGTCAAGAAAGCGGGTTCACTTCCGATAATGTTTGTTATCAGCCCTTGACTAATTGGAAACAATAGGGCAAGAATCCAGCATTTCCAAGGGTTCATGGGTTTCTGACAATGTTTATCACTGGAACCAAAAGGAAACAATAGGCCGTTTTCGGCAAAATTTCCCAAAATCTTTTCCCAGAGGACAAAATACGACACAATTCCCGTCCAAAATCTCCCACACATCCACGGCTAAAATGTTGGCACGATACTTGCATACGTTTTTTCGAATTGCCAAAGTCTTGCAAAGGTGGTACAATCCAGCATTTGCTCCCATGAACTGAAAAACACGGCAAGAGCAAAAGCCTGCCAGGTTTTTCAGGATATGAACCGAAGTAAACAAAAAGGAGAGTGATATGGAGAACCAAATGCATATATGACGCTTAGGCGTGAAGGAAAGGAGCGACCTCGCGACCTAACCTTGACAGTATTATTATAACACATTAAACCTGTATGTATCGAGGTTAATCTTCTTTTTGAGGAAGGAGGATAATGGTCGGCTCCCCCGCATCGTTGCCGCCCTGCTTCTCCTTGAGCTTGATCTCCCGCTCCTTGAGCATGATGGAAGGATCCTCCCCCAACATCTCCATGACAAGCCGCATCATCTGGCTGTTGCCCTTCATGGCATGATAGATTGCCTTCCATGCCAGGGCCGCTGCATAGGTCGTTTCCTCATCCATGCCAGCGGCCTCCAGCTGGCGTTTCAATTTGGCATCGTTGACGGGCATGGTGGCAATCTGCCGGAAAACCGTCCGCATGGCCTTTTTTCTCCGGCGCGTCCTGCCGCTGGCCTGTCCGCCCTTCCTGCCGTTCTCTCTGGCTTCCTTCTTGCTTCTCCTGCTTGCAGGTATCAGGTTTTCATTGTTCATGCCCTCACCTCTAATCGTAGGCAAAGAAAGTATTTGCGCTGTTCATGGCCGGTGTGATCTGGTCTTCGGAATTGATGTTGAATGTTATGTTCTGCTCCTGCGAAGTGGTGCTCGGGGAATAGATATGACCGACAACATCCCCCACGGATCCGATGGAGCCGGAAAGCCCCACAAATTCCTGCAGCTTGCCGATAGCCCCCGACAATGCAGAGGAAAGCCATTCAACCGCGCTGGCAACCTTTTCAACCGTAAGCCCGACATTGGCGGCAAGGCTCGCCATACCATTGAATGCCACGGAAAACAGGTTCCAGGCATTCGCGACGGCCTGCACAAGTCCCTGCCCGATTGCATCAGCCAGCATGTCCACAAGGGGTTGGATTGCCTGAATCAATGGTTGCAGGTCTGTCCATGCCTGCTGGAATTTCTGCACTCCGTCAATCATCAGGTCAATACCCGGCTGGAACATAGCCACAGCTTCCTCCCAGTTTTCGGAAGTCCAGTTTATGGCAAGGGCCACTCCGGCAAACATTGCCGCGAGTGGTGCAAGCCCCATTCCGATTCCTGCAATGGCTCCATCCAATGCAGAGGCAGCAGACACCAAAGGCTCAAACACAAAGGCAAGCCCCTGGAATGCCATGAGCCCTGCAACGACAGGAGCAAAAACCGCGCCAAGTTTCAAGAGCTGTTCGACGATACCGGCGATCTGGTCGGACAGATTCCCCTTGACACCGTCCAGCGAATCGAAGAATGCCTCTATCTTGGGGAAGAAGTCACTATTGGCAAGTTCCTCCCAACGCTTCCCAATTCTCTCAAAGGCTTTGGCAAGGCCCTGCGTTATCGTGGAGAATATGCCGGATTTTCGCTGGATCGTCATAGTGAACCAATCCCATGCATTTTTCATCATGGTCATGGCCTGCCCGAAAGTGGTCTGCATGTTGGAAAATTCTTCGCTGACTGCCCCGGTGGAAGCCATGATGGCCCTCATGAGCTTGTCGGAAGTCAGCTCGCCTTGGGCGCCCATTTCCTTCAATCCGGCAACATTCGTCCCGAAGTATGCCGCGACGTGCTTCATTAGGGCCCCGGCGTTTTCGTCCAATGAGCGCAGCTCATCGCCCTGAAGCCTCCCGCTTCCAAGTGCCTGTGACAGCTGCAGGATCGCCGCGTCAGATTCCGCTTTGGTGGCACCGCCAACGGCAAGTGCTTTCGACACTGTTTCCGTCACTTGCAGATTGTCCTCTTTGGAAAATCCCATTTCCTCGGAAGCCCTTGCAACGCCGAAATACAGTTTCCCCAGGGAAGCAAGCTGCTGCCGTGTGCGCTGTCCCATGGAGTAGAGTTCATTCTCAACGTCCAAACGCTCCTGCTCGTCCTTCGTGACAATTCTCAGTCGGCTGTCAAGGTTCATCATCTCATCGGCAGAATCGGTTATCTGTGACGCCCCGAAATAACCGCCATAGGCTGCAGCAAGGCCGCCGAAAAGTCCGCCACCGTTGGGTATAGGCCCGCCTCCTGCGCCGTTTCCGTGGATGTTCCCATGAAGATTGACGACTGCCGCGCGAATCGTCATACCTGCGACATTGGCATGGACATTGGCATTCAGGTTGATGTTCTGCAACTTGTTCTTGAGCTGCTGAATGGCACTGTTCACTGAAGCAGAATTGACACTGATTTTGACCGTCTTGCTTTTGAGAGAGTTCAAAAGCGCGTTAAGCTGTGTTATCTTCTGCGTTGACGCATCAACCTTGACTTTGACCGTCTTGCTTTTGAG
>CADCIX010000030.1:36736-64783 GCA_902801565.1 uncultured Veillonellaceae bacterium
GTTAAGCTGTGTTATCTTCTGCGTTGACGCATCAACCTTGACTTTGACCGTCTTGCTTTTGAGAGAGTTCAAAAGCGCGTTAAGCTGTGTTATCTTCTGGCTTTGTGCGTCCACAGCAATCCTGATATGATTGCTTTTGGACAAACTGTCCAACTTTTTCTTGAGGTCAGCGACCGCCTTGTTTGCTTTGCTGACTGATTGCGTGTCCAACTGAAATTTTATTCTCGTGATAAGCTCCCTGACGGGATTTCCAGCCATACCCTATTCCTCCTTGCAGTCTCTTTATGATGGACAAAAGGGGTTGCATCGGCGTGGATGCAGCCCCTTTTGTCCTTCTGTCGCGGTCAGACCGCGCAATATTCACGCATGACTTTTTCCGTGTCCCCGGCGTAGTCCTTCCGCTTGGCCTCCCGCTCCTTGTCCTCGTTCCACTTGTCAAGACGGGCAATGCTCGCGGCCTCCGCAATGTTGGGCGTGTCTTTGAACTTCCCGGCAGGAGCCTCCCGCAGTTCGCCATAGAATGCCCTCGCTGTGTCTATCTTCTGGCGGTTCTTTTTCTTGCTGCCGGCTATATTCTCCAGTTTGACATGTGTGTCTGTGAACTGGATTTTCACGTTATCTTGGTAGAAGCGGAAATCTCATGCGGAACTGTGATATGCCCCGTCACAGGGCCGTACCTGTAAGCGGTTCCCATGTGTCCCTGGCTCCTTTCCTATCGCTCATCTGTGAACATTATAGCATAAAACCTCAAGTTTGTATATTTTATACGAAATATTCATTTTGTTTTAAGTGTCAATTTGAATCTGGCCTCTGTTGTTCGTTACATGAGCATTCGCCTTCCAACGCCATAACCTTCTGGAAGGCTTCCACCTTGTCATGCATGCCCACGGCTTCCAGTTGCTTCCACGCCTCATGCTCCTTGACGGAAAGCTCCATCAGTTCATTGAGCAGCGTGGATACAGCCCAGGAATCGGCAAGGCTGCACAAGGCATCAAAAACCTCCCCTTTTCTCACGGTCTGCGCATGCCATTCTGTCAGCAAAATTTTCTCGGTCATTGGTATTTGCTCCTTTCGTGCGGGCCGTGGTACAATAACCACAGCCCATAGAATCTAGTGACTTTCGGCTTTGCCGGGAAGCAGTTGCAGCTGCTCCCGGCTTTTTCAGTATGTGAGGACGGGCGGCACAGGTTCCGAAAGGTCGGCTTTCCATTGCTTCATGGTGAAGTCGAATGTTGAAAGTTCGCCCTCCCGCGCTGAGAATGTCCTGTTGGTAATTTTCCAGAATCCATCCGGCTTGATAAAAAAGCCATGCCTGAAAATCCCAGCAAGCTCCTTCCCATGCTCCCTGCCCCCAGGGAATGTTATCATCACATCAACGCTGCTGTCCGCATTGATGGATGCATCCACCCGCACATGCTCTATCGAAGTCCATCCGATGTAATGCGTGACAACCTCTTTGATTTTTTCAAGGTTCATACGTCTTCAGTCCCTTCTGTGTGTTCGTTCGGGTACAGTTCCTGTATAATCTGGTGGATCCTATCGCAAAGTTCTCTTGCATACGGGTATTCCTGTACCATGGCATCAATCTTCCCAAGGGCACGCCCCTGCTCCTGCACTACTTGCTGATAGGCCCATATCTCCTGCTCCAGCGTCATGGTCTATCACCTCCCAGGTCAATCCCAAGATTCAACTATACCTCCTGCCGGCTCTCCTGTCCCGGCATCCATCACACTCATCCCCGAATTGCTAAAGGCAACAAAGGAACCATCCTCAAGATACCTTGCAAAGGCCGGGTAGAGGCCCTTCAGCGCACTTACCGCAGAAATGCTGATTTTCTCTGGGGCCAGTGGCCGGAAAATAAAGTCCGCCACACATATAACCCTTGGTGTCTGGTTCATCAGGAAAAACTCATTGGCCATTACGCGCTCACTTGTTGCCATGTCTCACACCTCCTGCATATTCTTCAAATAGTATTCGGTCATTGTCTCAAATTACTTTCCAAACTTCCACACATTCCACCCGTGAAATCAATAACCACAAGGGGGTGGAAGGTGTGGAAGGTTAAAAACGGACAAAAACTCGAAAAAAAATTTCTGTGGAGGGGAAGGTGCCCCCCTTCCTATATATATAATATATTATTATTATATTATTATATGATTTAGACTTTCCACACCTTCCCCACCCGTGTGGTTAAAGGGCTGGAAGGCATCGCCGCAACCTTCCCCCAACCTTCCACACCTTCCACCACCGTGGTGGTTTCATCCGAAAATCGAATCATCATCTTTTACTGGTGGAAGATGATAGAGCCTCACTTTATTATTTGTTGGCAGTGTAACGCGCTTGTCCTGTTCAGAAATACGGCGAATGGCTTTTCCAATCATCGTCAGGCGTTTTCCCCCATAGCCGATTTCCTGGCTTATGCGCTCCGATGTTCTGGCTTTCCACTTCTCCATGGGTGCCTCCCAGTCCAGAATATCCCACAGGGCACGCTCCTCATCGGTTTCCTTTTTGAATGGTTCATTCGCGTTATTGAGCTGGCCGATCTGCTCCGCCGTCAGCCAATGCGGAATCTTTTCGTCGAAAGCAAGGTGCATCACCTGCCCCCAAAGCCCGCAGAGGTCAATATCATCCACGGGGTCTATCTCCATAGTGGGGACGACCCAGTATCTTCTTTCTCCCGTACCGTCTTTGAGGAAGCTGCCACCGTTCACCGTGCCAATGGCCGCTGTTGTCCTTGGTGTAGTGGTTTTTGTTCTGGCGTATGGGTGCCGCACTGTATCAGAAGGCTGGGTTATGAATTGCTTGAGTTTGTCCAGTTTCTCCTTTCGCAGGGTTTCGCCAAACTCCCCCAATTCCACAATCCAACGGCTGATAAATCGCAGCAGGTCATCCTTGTCGCTCGGATCCAACGCCGTGAAACTGTCCGTCCATGAGGAATCCGGCACAAGCCCGGCCACAAAGCGGGTCTTCCCAATCCCCTGTGGCCCCTGCAGAATGAGCACGCCCTGCATTGCGTCCTGCCCTTCATTGAATGCCATCCGAACTGCGCCAACAAACCAAATTTTCACGAGTTCCCTGTATAGGCCCATGTTGTCTGCCTTCGTTGGGTCAATGTGGAAGTGCTTGAAAAGTTTCTCGAGATAATCCCTACCGTCCCACGCATCACGGCACGCCTTCAGATATTCCCTTACCGGAGAAAAGGCATTCCGCTCTGAAATCAGATCAAGATTCGCGAACAGGTCATTCCTGCTGATTTTCATCCCGTTTCGGTAGGCAAGTCCCCGGATAGCGGTCGCGGCTCCGTCGAGCGTGTGTCCATCCAGCTCATGGCCGGAAATGTTCACGCTTTTGGTCAAAAGATTGTAACGGCAGCTTATGCCAAGCTGTTCCAAAAGGTATGCGGTGTTTTCCCAGGCAACTTTTACGGGATTGCCCTTGTCATCAACCACAGGCCAAACAGGAGCCGGAATAATGTCGTCGTCATCTGGCAGCGGGTCAAAGTCATCCTTGGCCGTGCGCTTGCGGAAATTCGGATCATATCGTTTGCGGTTCCAATCCCTCAACGCTGTGGGAATGTCGTATTCCTTGGCCTTGCGCTCCGCATCGGGCCGCTGCCCCAGCGGGCATTGCAGAAAAACCTCAAGCATGATATCCGGGTCGCCGCCAAAGAAATAGCACATGTCATTGAGAAGTGCCTGGGCAGCCTCGGAGTCAGATGGATAGCCCTTTCTGTCATCGTCAAAGTACAGTCTCCGGAAGCGATCAGCAGTTCGACCCTTGATCTGCTTTTTCCTCAGCCTTTTCAAAAGGTCATCCATGGGCAGGAGAGGGCCAGGGCCGGATTCCACGGTTGCCCCCTTCTTCTCCCTTGCTGGCTCGTATTCTTCCAGTATGCTCCGTATCACGTCCCCACGGGAATTGATTTCATCGAAATCATCTACAATTTGCCCCGTAAACGTGAAAAACCTGTCGGTCGAATAGATTTCCAGTTCTGCCACCCCTGGAACGTCATGGAATTTGCAACTGTGGCCTTCTGGCAGGTCAGCTTCTGCAATGATATGAAGCCCTTTCCCGGAGGGCGACTTTTCGGCGTAACTACCCACACGCTCCACGAGGTTCAATGCTTCCGGCCGTATGGTGGAGCCGTCGAAGCAATCATCCAGGTCAAGACCAACAAAGGGACTGTCTGTGAACACAAACCCCACACCATCGCCCTTGTACTTCTTGCAGGCTTTGACGGCTTCCTCATAGGTTGCCCACGTGCGGGAATCCGTAGAACTTCCGCTCTTGCCCGTGTGCGGATCCATCGGCCTTTTGCCTTTGCGTCCTCCTGCCTCCCTTGGTGGTGTATACCGCCAAAACACCCAATTTGGCAGTTCCTTCAACTTTTCGATTCTCATCATATCACCTTCTCAACAGTGACTTCCACATCAAGGCCCTGCTCTTCGCCATAGAGCCGCCCCAACACCCGGAAAATCCTTTCCGCTGTCTTGTCCGTGAAATTGTCCTTATTTTGTGTTAGAATATCATTGGAACCGTTTCCTATCCTGGGTTTCTGGTTCTCCGCCCTGTCAGTGGTTGCCGCCGCTGGCAGGGCTTTCCGTTTTGTGGTCATTTACCGCTTCCCTCCTTTACAATGTCATCCAATGACACGTTCAAAGCCTTGATTAGCTTGCCCAGACTGTCCAAACGCGCCCGCCGCCCGTGGTTCAGATAGCCGTTTACGCAAGCCGGTGACAGCCCCGCCGCCCGTGCCAAAGAGGCCACGTTGAAATTTTGGGTCACCATAGCCAGCTTCAGTTTTTCCGCGTCCAGCTCCATTCTTTTCACCTCCTTATATGTCATTATTATACATCAATGTCTTATATCGACATTTTTATTATATAGTGCCATTGGTTCTTTGTCAATGTCTTATTACTTCATGTATTGCATATTATGACATTTTTATATATACTATTGTAATAGGAGGTGTTTTCTATTGTTCTTTTTCTTTGTTGATACACAAGGCGGCTCGACTTTTGGGGAGCGGCTTAGATCCGCTCGTGAACATGCCAAAATGAACGGCAAGGAGTTTGCGAAGTCTCTCGGATTAAAATATGAAACATATATAGGCTATGAAACCAAAGGCACGGAACCAAAGCAGGAAACGCTTATAAAAATAGCCGCCGCCCTTGGTGTATCCATAGATGAATTATTAGGGGTCAGCAGCCGCAAGGAGGCCCCGGGGGACGATATAGAAAAGCCGTTGACACATCTGCAGGAAATGCTGCAGAAACCAACGGCTAACTTCAGGGGCAGAGAATTTGACAATAGAGGACGGCATGAGTTGTCAGCCCGTGTTAATGAGCTGGCCCAGCGTGCAGAAGTCTTATCAGAATTTGAGGATTTAGGGGACGAAGATACGTAAAAAGGCCCCCTGCCGTGATAGCTACACGACAAGAGGCCAGAGGACAAAGATATGTCTGATACGGATATTATATCATGCCCACAGGAGGAAAAACAATGAGAGCCGCCCTATACATCCGTGTATCAAGTGACGAACAGGCAAAGCATGGCCTTTCCCTTGACGAGCAGGAGCATGATCTGAGGGAATATGCTGCCGCCCACGACTATACTGTCATGGGGCTGTACGCCGATGAAGGCACAACCGCCAGGAAGGGCCTCCACCTCAGGAAGGAGCTGCAAAGGCTTTTGGAAGACGTGCGGGCGGGACGTGTGGACATCATCCTTTTTATCAAGCTGGACAGGTGGTTCCGCAACATCGCCGATTTTTACAAGGTACAGACCGTGCTGGATAACCACAAGGTTGACTGGATCGCCATACAGGAGGATTACAATACAAACACCTCGGCGGGCCGCCTCAATCTCAATATACGCCTGTCCATCGCCCAGAATGAGAGCGACCAAACAAGCGATAGGATCAAGTTCGTGTTTGAGGGCAAGAAGCGGCGCAGGGAAGCCTTGACCGGCATCATGCCCCTCGGATACCGCATAGAGAACAAGCACATCGTGCCGGATCCGCAATGGGCGGAAGCCGTGCAGGATATCTTTGAGCATTTCCTGCTGTCGCAGTCCGTCCTTGAAACCACCGTCTATGCCCGGGAAAAGCACGGGATAAACTGGCGGCACATATCCACACGCAGGGCGTTGAAGAATCCCAGCTATATAGGCACGTTCTACGGCATCCCCGATTATACCCAGGGCATCATAGCTCCCGACACCTTCCAGCGGGTGCAGCAGGTGCTCACGGCGCGCCGCATGGAAGCCCCCAGGGCGGGCAGCTTGACTTTTCTTTTCTCCGGGCTCATCCATTGCCCGGAATGCGGGCATGTGCTGGTAGCCAACAGAGGCCACAAGTACAGGAACCAAACGGAATACAAAAATAAGCTGTACCGCTGCCCGGGCCACATGGTGGAGAAGGAATGCAGGTGGACAGGCACGATATTTGAGCGGCCGTTGGAGCGTTACCTGCTGGACAATCTCAAAACCCGGCTCATGGAACACGCCGCCACCATACGACAGCACAGGAAGGCCACCGGGAGCGAAAAGGCCGCCAGGAAGATAAAGGCCGCCCGTGAAGCCCTCGACCGCCTCAAGGATCTGTATGTTGACGGGTGCATCGACCGCGCCACCTACGACAAGGATTTCAAAAAATACAATCGACAGCTGCAAGAAGCATCGAAAGAAGCCCCACCACAGGGCAGGACGCTGCCGGACAATCTCACGGCATTGCTTGCCGTGGATATAGAGAGCGTCTATTGCCAATTATCCGTGGAAGGTAAAAAGAAATTCTGGCATGCCATACTGTACAGGATCGACGTTGCCCATTATGAGAAGGGCAGGGGCGGACGGAAGGAGTACCGCCTCACCTTCCTGTAAGCATAACAAAAAAGCCCGCAAGACGTTGAATTTTCAAGGTTTTGCGGGCTTTCGCCGTGCGCCCTCAGTAGCGTGGATCTTCAATCCTCGTAATGTCCCTTGCAGGAGAGAATGGTTATTGTGTCATTGGAAACTTGATACACAAGCCTGTTTGCATGGTCAATCCTTCGGCTATACTTGCCTTTTTCATGCTTCATCTTTTCAGGCTTCCCAGTCCCCTTCATGGCTCCGTCTCTTTCAATGCTCTTAATGAGTTCGTTGATTTTCTGCCATGTCTTCCTGTCGCTGGATTGCCAGGCTATGTAATCAGCAAAGGCAATGTCAGAAAACACCTTAGGCATTGATAAAACACTCCCATTCTTCATCCGAGAATTTTACCACATTGCCCTGGTTGATTTGTTCCTCAGACTTTCTTAGCTTGGCAATATATTCTGCATTGCGTGCGGCTTTCAGTATCGCCTCGCGGGAAAACTGCTCTATGCTGACATTGCCGGCGGTGGCCTGCTGCTGTATGAGCTGGATATCAGCAGGGGTAAAGTCTATGGTAATTGACATGGCGGCCACTCCCTCCCACACTTTAGTAACGTGGATTTTTACGAACGTAGTCTACGGGACGCGACCAGTCCACATGGACCTGCGTCTCGTTCCAGAGCCTGGTCAAGGCCAGCTTGAAACTCTCCTCATCCGCCAGGGGGTCCACCAGTTCCTTCGTGAAGTCCATCAGGGTCTCATGAGGTATGCCCATCTCGTGCTTCGCCGCCAGATACTCCTCCGTCAGCCGCTTGCCTTCCTCATTCGCCAGCACCACATTCGCCTTCTTCTCCGGCGCACTGTACTCGATATATCCCAAATCCCTGCCATAGCTGATTGCCACGCTGTATGTGATCTCCATCAATGCCCACCCTTTCATGAAATGATGTCTTTTGATTATTTATTTCTTTGATTATTATAATTATAACAGGGGATTCAAATTTTGCCAAAGGCAAAATATATCCGTATTTTTTTAAGAAATTGCCAAAATTTCTGCTGATATGTCATAAATCCAGTGTTGTCAAGACTTGCGCCCATTCTTTTTTTATGCTATGATACTTTTAAAGAAGGAACTGCCTGGGATGTGCGTGGACTTTCATATATGTCTAACCTACATTTTTTACAGGGAATCCGATTTGAATCCGACGGATGCTGAATCGTCTCGAACGAATAGCAGAAAGCGGACTTAGGATACCCACCTGCGAGTCGCAGGTTCTAGACATAAGAGAGGAACGGCATCCTGGACCCCTTTCTTGGAAGGGATTGCTGACAGGTACGGCAGTCCCTTTTCTCGACACTTTCAAAAAACAGCCCCGGTCGCTGGCCGGGGCTGTTTTTTTGCTTCTCTCAAATTTCCTGTGCCAGACGTTCCGCCAGCAGAGTATAGCGCTTCCGCGTGCGGTCATTCATCACTGCCGTATGGAGTGCCGCCCTCGATCCCAGGAGAATCACGAGTTTCTTTGCCCGCGTCACTGCGGTGTAAAGCAGATTCCTCTGGAGCATGATATGATGGCCGGGAACAAGGGGCAGGAGAACGACGGGATACTCGCTGCCCTGGCTCTTGTGGACGCTCATGGCATAGGCCAGCTGCAACTCGACAAGCTCACTCCGCTCGTAGTCCACCGCCTGCTCCTCGCTGTAGCGCACGGTGACATGGTCTTCCTCCATCGCCGTGATAAACCCGATATCCCCGTTGAACACCTGCTTCGTGTAATTGTTCCTCGTCTGCATGACCTTGTCCCCCAGGCGAAAGACCTGAACGCTGTTCACGAACTCCGGTTTCTCCGGCGATCTTGGGTTGAGCGCCGCCTGCAGGCGACGATTGAGGCTGTCCACCCCGCAGTCCTGCCGATGCATGGGGGAAAGCACCTGCACATCAGAGAGGGGCGAAAATCCCATGCGCGGCAGGACACTGGTACAAAGCTCCACGATCATATCCGCAGTCCTGGCAGAATCATTGTTCTCAAGGAAGCGAAAATCCCCTTGGGGGGAGCACCGGGGAAGCCTCCCCCCATTGATGGCATGGGCGTTCAATACAATGGTGCCCGCCCCGTCCTGCCGGAATACTTCTGTCAGGCAGACACTCGGGATGACACGGGAACGCAGGATGTCCTTGAGCACAGAACCGGGGCCTACCGCCGGCAGCTGGTCGACATCCCCCACAAGGATCACATGGCACCCATCAGGCACAGCCTCCAGGAAATGCTGCATGAGAACGATATCCATCATGGAAACCTCATCCAATATGATGGCATCCGCCTCCAGCTGTTCCTCGGAATCCTTGGCGAAGACAGAGCCCCCGTCCTGCTGCCCGCCGCCCTGTGCCTCCAGGAGGCGGTGCACCGTCATCGCCCTTCGCCCTGTCGCCTCCGCCAGACGCTTCGCCGCCCGTCCCGTCGGCGCTCCCAACAGGATTTCCAGCCCCTGGGCCTCCAGCATCTCAAGCATCCCCCGGATCACCGTGGTCTTTCCCGTGCCCGGGCCTCCCGTAAGCACAAAGATTCCATGCACCAAAACGGATGCCATGGCCTCCCTTTGCTTGCCGGCAAGCTCCATTCCCGTGTTTCTTTCCCATTCTTCCACAAGATGGAAAGGCTCCTCCACTGCCAGAGGCTCCGCCGCCCTTTGCAGATAAAGCAGCTTCTCCGCCGTCTTTTTCTCCGCAACATAAAGCCAGGAGGGATAGATGAGATTTTTCCCGCCCATGTATTCCACTGCCAGACGATTCAGGGAGAGCTGCTTCTTCAAGACCTTCCGAACATTTTCAGCATCCACCTGCAACAGTTTGACTGACTTTTCCACCAAAGCGCCATCGGGAATGCAGCAATGCCCCGAAAGGGAAATCTGCTGCAGGGCGTAATCGATCCCCGCGGCAACCCGCGCCGCATCGTTTTTCTCCACACCGATGCTGGCGGCGATGGCATCCGCCGTCAGGAAGCCGATGCCCTCCACCTCCTGGGCCAGCTGGTAGGGATGGGTTTCCAGCACATCGATGGCAAAGGAACTGTACTGCTTGAAAATGCGCGCCGCATAGGAGCCGGACACGCCATGCTCCTCCAGCCACAGCATGATGTCCCGGAGCTCTGACTGTTGCCGGTAGGATGCCGCAATCTTCGTTGCGGTCTTCTTCCCTATTCCGGAAACCTGCTCCAAAAGATGAGGCTTTTTCTCGATGATATCCAGGGTATCTGCGCCGAACTTTGCCACGAGCCTCTGTGCCATGGCGGGGCCGACACCCTCAATGACGCCGGAGGCGAGGAAGCGCTCGATGCCCTCCACGCTGGAAGGTGCCGCGATCTTCATGCCCGTCGCCTTGAACTGGTCGCCGAAGCGCGGATGCACCACCCACTGTCCCCTGAGCTGCACCTGCTGCCCCACCAGAGGCGGCACCGAATTCACCGTGACATTCACGCGCCCATGCTGTTTCAAGAGGTGCAGGCGAAACACGGAAAACCTGCCGTCATCGCTGGCAAAGACAATGCTGTCCACAACCCCCTCAAGCTCCTCTGCCGTTTCCATCCCCGGCAGGGCATCCTGTGTCACCATGAATGCGCCCCTTTCACGTCAGGCTTTCCGTAAGCCTCTCCCATTTTGCATAGCGTTCCTCGATTTCCTTTTCCTTGGCCGCATAGGCCTCAGCAATCGCTTGGCTCTTGGCGGGATCGGCCTGCAGCTCCGGCTGGTTCATCTCGAACTCCAGACCCTTGAGCTCCGCCTCCGCCATGGCGATTTCCGCCTCAGCCCGCTGGATGAGCTCCTGCCTCTTCGCCTCACTCATGCCTTGAAAGGCACTGCGCTGTGACTGTTCTTTCTTCCCGCGCTCTTCCGAAACGTCCTTTTCCGACGAGACAGGCTTCCTGTCTTCTGCCGCAACCTTCTGTTCCCTGAGGGCAGTCTTTTCCTCCTCCTGCTCCTGAAGCTCCTCCTCTTTCTTCATGCGGTAATAGCTGTAGCCCCCACCGTACTCCGTGAGCCTTCCATCCTCGAGTTCCAGGGTGCAGTTCGCCACTTTGTCGAGGAAATACCGGTCATGGGACACGACCAGAAAAGTGCCGGGAAAGGCCATGAGTGCCTCCTCCACAGCCTCCTTCGCAGGGATGTCCAGATGGTTGGTCGGTTCGTCCAGCACGAGGAAATTCGCCCCTGTAAGCATGAGTTTCAAAAAAGCCAGCCGCGACTGTTCCCCGCCCGAAAGCTCCCCGATGCGGCGATAGACCTCATCGCCATGAAAGAGGAAGGCTCCCAGGTACTTGCGCGCCTGCTCCTCGGTGATGCCGTACTCATAGAGGATCTCATCGAGAACCGTGTTCTCCGGATGCAATCCCTCATGCTGCTGGGAGAAATACCCGGGCTTCACGCGGCTGCCGAGCTTCACACGGCCACCCGTCGCCTCCAGTTCCCCCAGGAGGATCTTCAGCAGGGTCGTCTTGCCCGCCCCGTTGGGCCCCACGAGGGCGACACCGTCCCCCTTGCGGATGAGCAGGTCCACATGGGAAAAGAGCTCCTGCTTGCCAAAGCCCATGGAGACATCCTCCATCTCCGCCACCCGCTGGGCGCACTCCGGCGGTGCATTCAAGGCAAAATAATTGAAGGTGGCTGCCTCCGGAGGCAGGACAATGCGCTCCAGGCGGTTGAGCTGGCTTTGACGCCCCCTCGCCTGTTTTGACTTGATGCCCGCCCGGTAGCGCCGGATGTATTCCTCCGTCTTCCGGATGTGCTCCTGCTGCTTCTCATAGGCGGACTGCAGGGCGGCACGCCGCTCCGTCTTTACCTTCATGAAATACGTATAGTTCCCCTCGTAGCTCGTGACCGTTTTCCCCGCCAGCTCAATGATGCGCGTTGCCACCCGGTCCAGAAAGAAACGGTCGTGGGAAATGATGAGGACCCCTCCGCGATAGTTCGCAAGGAACCCTTCCAGCCATTCGATCATCCGGATGTCCAGATGATTTGTCGGCTCGTCCAGAAACAGGAAATCCGGCTCCCGAAGGAGAGCCTTCGCCAGACAGATGCGCGTCCTCTGCCCCCCGGAAAAATGGCTGACCTCCTTCCCGAAGTCCTCCTCCGTGAAGCCAAGGCCGAAAGCGATGCGGCGGATGCGGCTCTCGTAGTCGTAGCCGCCCAAAATCTCAAACCGCTCCACAATGCGGCCATACTGCTCCAATGCATCGGCATCGTGGCCCATGCCGATGCTCTTTTCCAGTTCCTTCTTCTGCTCTCCCAGTTCTATGATATCCTCAAAGGCCCTCCTGAATTCCTCATAAAGGGAGCCTTCCCCGAATCTCGCCTGCTGCTCCACATAGCCAATGGTATCCGCGCTGTCGAACTGGATGCTTCCCGCATCATACTCCTCCTGCCCCAGGAGGATGCGCATGAGCGTCGTCTTTCCTGCCCCGTTCGCTCCCACGAAGCCCACCTTGTCGCCCCGCGTCACCTCGAACCGGACATCGTGGAACAATTCCTCTATGCCAAAGGATTTTGCCAATCCCTGAACTTTCAACTTTCCCAAAGCTCCCTCTCAATCTCCCTGCTTCACATAATCGCGCCCGATATTGACCACGGCCTGGTTCTTTCCGCCCCCGTCCATGATGATGCACTGGAAGGGCATGCCATAGAACACGTCGGTATTGCGGCTCGATGTGGTGATCGTCGTCTGCTCCTTCGAATCCGTCTTGCCCGTCTCCACACCGGAAATGACAAAGCCCTTGCGCTGAAGGATGCCTGCCACCTCGGCACCGGCACCATTGATGCCGCTGGAGTTGATGACCATGACCGATATCTCCTCCGGTTTCATGGGTTTATCATCCGCCTCCCGCACCGCATCCTTGGCGGCTTTTTCTTCGACCTTCTCCGGGGTGCTCTCCGCCGCACTGGCAATCTGTATGCCCTTCGGCAGATCCTTCTCATACTCCTCCTGGGCTTTCTCCGCCGATGCGAGAAGTTCCTCCGTCACAGGCTCTCCCAGGGCTTCTGCCATGAACTTCCTGAGTTCCTTGATATCCGGGATCCAATAGCTGACATCCTCGAAAAAGGCCGGTCTGCCCGGAACCATCTGCGCACTGACCCCATGGTCATGCACCTGCTTCAATTCGTTGGCAAAGGCCAGAAGCTCCGCCAAAGACATGTCCGTCTCCAAGGCCTTGCCAACCTCTTCCACCACCCCGGGCAGCCGCGGCAGTATCTGCGGCGAAATCACCTTTTCAAGAACCGCCTTCATGAATTTCTGCTGGCGCCCGATGCGCCCGATGTCCCCCTCGCCGTCACGATAGCGCACATACTGGATGGCACGTTCCCCATCCAGATGCTGCTCCCCCGGATAAAGATCGATAATGAGGCCGCCGTCATCATCCCAGGGATCCTCATAGTACATCCGCTTCTCCACATCGATATCCACGCCCCCGATGGCATCAATGATGCGCTCGAAGGCCTTGGTGTCGATGAGCAGATAATGATCCATCGGCACACCCAAGAGGCTTTCCACGGCACTCTGGGAGAGCTTGTATCCCCCATAGGCATAGGCATGGTTGATCTTGTCGTAGCCATTCCCTTCGATTTCCACACGGGTATCCCGGGGAATGGACAGCAGAGAGCCCTTGCCCTCATTTTCATCCAGGGATGCCACCATGAGCGTGTCGCTGCGCCCGGCATCATCCTCCCGCCGGTCCACACCAAGGATCATCACATGGACGATATGCTGCTTTTTCCCAAAATCCAGCCCGCCAGCCCATTTCGTCTGCTGTTTCCCAAAATATGCCCCCGCGGCTGCCACCAAAATGACGAGCAGGGCAGCAGCCAGCCACTTCATTCTTGTATAATTGCGCTTCTTCTGGCGCGTCTTTCGCATGACAAAATCTCCTTTATTGTAAGGCGTGTTGATACCCAAGACAGTATAGCAAATATCCTCCTGCTCTGCAATAACAGCAGACCCTCAAAACACCAATAAAATTATAGACAAAATCTATCACAAGCATCTTTAAGTTTTCATAAAATTCATCTATAATATAGATATAATTGACATTTTTCAAGGGGTGTTATTCTTGCTAAGCATACCTGTCAAGAAGCTCAAGGAAAATATGGTTGTTTCCCAAAGCATCTACAACAAGAGTGGCGGAGCTTATCTCGTCAAGGGGCATCCACTCACGGGACAGTACATCCATCGCCTGAAAAACCTTGGTATTCCTTCTGTATCCGTCACTTCGACAAATCCGAAATTCCGCCTGGCTCCCCCGGAGGACATCGTTCGGGAAGATACGAGGGTCAATGCCATCCAACGGGTCTGTACGGTTTTCGAAGGCCTCTCCCAGACTGGAGAGCTGGATACAGAGGCCCTTCAGGAGGTCTCTGACCGCATCATCCTCGATGTCATCCAGCGTCATGCAAATCTCGTGCAGCTCACGGACATCCGCCTGCACGACACCTATACCTTCGCCCACAGCGTCAATGTGGCCGTCCTCTCGGCAGTGCTTGGTTTCCTCTGCCATTACAAGGAGAAAGAGCTTTCCATACTAACCCTTGGGGGCCTTCTCCACGATATCGGCAAGATCAAGATTTCCACCAAGATTCTCAATAAGCGCAGCCGTCTGGACAATGAGGAATTCTCCATCATGAAGAGCCACACTCTGGAAGGCGCCCACCGCATCCACGAGATGTGCATCATGCTGCCTTCCCCCAGTCTCCTCGCTGCCATCGCCGCCCAGCACCATGAGCGGATCGATGGGAAGGGTTACCCGCGCCAGATTGCGGGCAGCCAGATCCATCGCTTTGCGAAGATCGTTGCCATTGCCGACGTCTACGATGCCCTTACCAGCGAACGCCCCTACAAGAAAGCATATACTCCCTCCGTAGCCCATAACATCATGAAAAAGACGGGCCAGGGACAGTTCGACGAGGAACTTCTGACCCTTTTCTTCAACAACGTGGCCATCTATCCTGTCGGCACCGTCCTCAAGACCTTTTACGGGTACGGAATCGTCACGAAATGCGAGTTTGGGCATACGGAAACTCCCATCATCTGCCTCTTTGCCGACAAAAAGAAAAAGCCTCTCCCCAACCCGGTCCACATCAACCTGAAGGATGATGGCCCGGATGCCATCGAGCAGGAGATTTCCGGCATGGATCTCATGTACTTCACCCATGACCTCAACATCGACCCTTCCATCTATCTCACAGAAAATCAGGCCTCCCAAAAGAATACATAAATTTACTTTGAAATTTGCCTGGATTTGGGCTATGATATAGGAAATACGAATTTCCAAGGAGTGTTGAGCTTGTTACGCATACCAGTCAAAAAGCTCAAGGCAGGCATGGTCGTCTCCCAGAGCATCTACAACAAGACAGGCGGCAGCTATCTGGTCAAAGGACAGCCATTGACCGCCCAATACATCCAAAAGCTGAAGAAAATCGGGATTCCTTCGGTATCAGTCACTTCGACGAACCCGAACTTCAAACTTGCGCCGCCCGCTGATATCGTGCAGGAAACCACCCGTGTCAACGCCATCCAGCGCATCTCTGATGCTTTTCAGGATGTGGAGAATTCCGGGCATCTGGATGTGGATGCCATGCAGAACGTATCTGACCACATCCTTCTCGATGTCATCCAGCGCAAGGAAAACCTCGTGCAGCTCACGGACATCCGTCTGCACGATACCTACACCTTCGCCCACAGCGTCAATGTGGCCATCCTCTCTGCCATGCTGGGGCTTCTCTGTCATTACACGAAGCAGGATCTCGCCTTGCTGACACTTGGGGCGCTTCTCCACGACCTCGGCAAGATCAAGATTTCCTTGAATATCCTCAACAAGACCAGCCGCCTCAACAACGAGGAATTTTCTATCATACAGAACCACCCCATGGAAGGTGCGCGCCGCATCCGCGAAATGGGAAGCCTGCTGCCTTCCCCTGCGATTCTCGCCGCCATCGCGGCGCAGCACCATGAGCATATCGACGGGAAGGGCTATCCCCAGCATTTGACAGGAGACAAGATCCATCGCTTTGCCAAGATCGTCGCCATTGCCGATGTCTACGATGCCCTCACCAGCGAGCGCCCCTACAAGAAGGCCTATACCCCTTCCATCACCCACAATATCATGGTAAACGTGAACAAGGGGCAGTTCGACACGAATCTCTTGAAGCTCTTTTTCAATAACGTGGCCATTTATCCTGTTGGCACACTCCTCAAGACCGTCTACGGTTTCGGCATCGTCACGAAATGCGAGTTCGGCCGGACAGAGACCCCCTGCGTCTGCATCTTTGCCAATACCGAAGGAAAGATGCTGGAGGATCCCGTTCGCATCAATTTAGAGAATGAGGGGCCCCGGGCCATCGAAATGGAGATTTCCGGCATTGAGCTTATGCATTTCATCCACGAGCTCGGCGTAGATCCCACCATGTATCTTACTGAAGAATAACATCATCACCGGAAAGGGGCGGATTCCCATGGCACAGTATTATGACGGCTGCCCGCGCTGCGGCAGGAAGGATTTCGGCGAGATTCTCCACTGCAAGCGTTGCGGCACGGATTTCTGCACGAAATGCAAGGGAAAGCGCCGCCTTCCGGACGGCACGGAATATGAGTGCTGCCCGCGCTGTGGTGCCGAAATGGATGACGATGACACGGTTCTCGTCGTCACCACCGAAAGGGAAAACGCCCGGAACAAACGATAATGCATGACGCAAAAAGGCCATCGCCGGCAACAGGAAGGACTGCTGCCGGCGATGGCCTTTTCCACGTTATTTTGTCTCTTTCTTCTCTTCCGTGTCTTTCTTGTCATTCTTGGGTGCGGACTTCGCATTCTTCACAACGGATTCGGGAACCTTGATCCCGGATACCTGGTTGTACTGGCCGCCCTTTACAGAAACCGTCAATTTCGCATCAATCAATGCCAACGTAGCAATTGCCCTGAATTTATCATCCATCTTCGAATTCTTCTCCAGGGATGCCATGAGATTCGCAATGGGCTGGGCCAGATCTGCTTTGGCAGAAATCACATGGTTCGTCGCCTTGTCCACCGTCACCTCATACTCCACATCGCCCATGTCGCTGAGGATGTCGAAGAGCCCCTCCCGCACATCCTTGTACTTCTCGTCTTCCGGCTTCATGGTCAACTCCGTGTATTTTCTTGCGGCACTCCAGAACTTGCCCGCATCGATGGTCGTGACATAGGTCTGCTGCTGCGCATCGCCCTCTCCAAGGCGCACCGTTTCGTCGATGCCCTTCACTTCCTCGACAAATGCCTGATACGCAGGGCTTTTCTCCTCTGTCTTGGATGGATCCTCTTTGGGGAAAACATCCTTCTCCCACTTGCCCTCGTCCTGGTAATACAGGATGTAATTCTTTTCTTCTTCCGTGATATAGAACGGATACTCCGTCGTCATCGGCTTCTCCACATTGCTGATCGTCATCTGGAGCTTACCCTTGGAAGTCACCGGATTCTCCGCCGAGAAATCCATATCGAGCTTGCCGTTGACATTCATGAACACCGAGTTCAGCAGGAACTCCACTTCCACATTCCCGTTCTTTACCTCTGCCATCGACTTATAGGCGGATTCCAGCTCTTCCTTCGCCGAGGCATCCGTCTCTGCCGCCAGGCTCTCTGCCGGGACGAGCAGCAGGGCTGCCATCAGCAGCGACAAGAACCAGACCTTCATCATGCCAATCTCTTTTCTCTCTCTCATTCAAATCCCCCCTAAACTTTGTCAAAAAATTGCAGGCAGACCAGCAAATACCAGTCTGCCCGTCTATCCCTAAATACACAACAACAGGAATGTTTCGTCATCCCTCTGCCGTCGTGGCAGCACCGCTCAATTCCTTGGCACGTTCATCAAAGCGTTTCATGATTTCCGCATGGGTGTCCTTGGTGATCTGCGGCATATCTTTGGCACCAAAGTAATCCTTGAAGGCCACGCCTGCCTGTTCAAATCCCTTTTCCACGGCGGAACGCATCTGCTCCAGCTTCTCCGGGTCGCCTCCGGCAAGTGCGGAAGCCAGGCCAAAGATGCGGTCGGACACGGCACCCACCGACCACTCGCCACCCTCGCTGATGGCAGCCTCTGCCTCCTCCGGAGTCGTGGCTACCTCAGGCATGGCAAAGCGGGAAGTGTCGATCTCCACACCGCCAAAATTCAGCTTGCCCACATTGTTGTCAAGATAGTCCTGCAACTTCTCGTTGTTCGCCGACATCAGATCGATCATGAACTGCAGGGACTTCTGCTGCACGTCCGCCTGCAATGCCTGGATCTCGTCCGCCGTAAGCCCCTTGGTCTTTGTATCCTCCGCCTTCTCTGCCTCATTGGCCTGCTTCGCCGCATCGGAAATATTTACCGTATACGCCTCACCCGCCGTATCCTGTTCTGCATCTTCCGCTGCCGCAGCATTCGTGAGGTTTTCCACATCCGCTGTCTTCTTCGCCGAACCCGCCTGGTATGCATTCATCATAGCGTTGGACTGGGTGGTTGAAATCGCTCCTACATCCATGTTCATCTTCCTCCTTCATCCTGGATACAAACATCAGTTCCCGTCCTATCGGCTAGCAATTTCCAAGAAACGGGACCCCCTCTCTTTATATTATCGTCGATTTTGAAAAAAAAGTAAAGGGAAATCGTCGGAAAACGACGAAGATTTTTACGCCCACACAAAGTCTCCGCTCTTGCCGCCGCTCTTGCGTTCCAGATGGATCTCCCGAAGCTCCATGCCCTTGTCGATGGCCTTGCACATGTCGTAGATGGTCAAAAGCGCCGTGCTCACAGCATGAAGCGCCTCCATCTCCACGCCGGTCTTACCCGTCACCTTCACCGTGGCACGGGCTTCCACCGCACACTCCTCCGGCAGGAGGCGGAAATCGATGCTGCATTTCGCAAGGGGCAGGGGATGGCAGAGGGGAATGATATCGCTGGTCCGCTTTGCCGCCATGATGCCGGCGATGCGGGCGACACCCAGCACATCCCCCTTCTTCACCGAACCCTGGCATATGGCATCGTAGACCGCCCGGTTCACGGCAATCCTTCCGCTGGCCACCGCCACGCGGGAAGTCTCCTGCTTGCCGCTGACATCCACCATGATGGCCTGTCCCTGCTCATCGAAATGGGTAAGGCCCGTCTCTTCCATAGAATCCCCCCTGATCACTTCCGCCCGCATTCACCGGCATCCTCCCGCAGGATCTCAATGCCGTGCCGCAATTCCGGTAGCACAAAGCCAAGGCATTCTTCCACCGCCTTGACGCTGCCCGGCAGATTCACGATGAGGGTGCGCTTGCACAAGCCCGCCGCAGCACGGCTCAACATGGCGCGATGGGTGACCTGCATGGAAAGGGACCGCATGGCCTCCGGGATGCCGGGAGCCATGCGGTCACAGACGGCAGCCGTTGCCTCCGGCGTCACATCCCGCTGCGAGAATCCCGTGCCGCCTGTGGTCAGCACAAGGCCGATGCCAAGGTCTGCATACTCCCTCATCTTTGCGGCAAGAGCCTCCTTGTCATCGGGGAGCATTGCCCGGGTCTTGACGCTATACCCTGCGGCCTTCAGAAGCTCCTCCGCCTTGTCGCCGCTCCGGTCCTCCCGTTCCCCGCGGGCTCCCTTGTCACTGGCCGTGAGGATGGCCGCATCCAGGGGAATCTTTCCATCCATGAGGTCCAGCGCATCCCCTGGACGAATCCTGCCGCCATGAAGCACCCTCGCAAAAACGCCTTCCCTCGGCATGATGCAGTCCCCCACCTGCTTTCGGATGGCACAGGAGGTATGGCACTCCTTCCCGATCTGGGTAATCTCAAAGACGACCTCCCCGGAGCGCAGCCTCGTGCCTACGGGCAATTCCTTGAAGCGGAATCCCTCCGCCACCACATTTTCCCCGAAGGCACCCAGTGCCACATCCGCACCCCTGCGGCGGAATTCCTCGATCTCGCCCAGCCCAAGGAAGCTCACCTGCCGATGCCAGTTCCCCGCATGGGCATCTCCCACGATACCATGCCCCACATGGAACAAAGCCTCCTCCACCTCGTGCTTCTCCGTTCCCTTTCTCTCACTGATGCACAATGCCTTGACGATTCCCATAGTCAGCCTCCCACCTGATACATGTACCTCGCATCCCGGACATCTCCTCCCGATTCCTCAAGAAAGGAATGGGCCTCCGGCTTCCGTCGAATCGCCCGGGCAAGGGCCTTTGCCAGATCCCCATCCTCTGCCCCGCTGCGCAGGAGCACCCGAACATCAAGGCCGGTCCCGGAATAGAGACAAAGCTTCAAAAAACCTTCCGCAGTCAGGCGGACACGGTTGCAGGTATGGCAGAACTTATGCCCCATGGCATCAATAAAGCCCACCTGCCCACGAAAACCGGAGATGCATGCATACTCCGCCGGCCCCTGAAGGCTGCTATTCCGTTCCACAGGCAAAAGGGTGCCATATTCCTCCGAAAGCCGCTTCCTCACCTCATCCATGGGAATACCATGAAGCCCCGCCTCAAAAGCGCACCCGATGGGCATGAGCTCAATGAACCGGACCTTGACATCATATTGCCTTGCCAAGTCTGCCAGCTGCACAATATCCTCCTCGTTCACCCCGGCAATCGGCACACAGTTCAGCTTGACATCCGCAAACCCCGCGGAAAACAGCGCCTCCAAACCTTCCTGCACCGACGGCAGCAATGCACGGCGCGTGAGAAAGACAAAGGCATCCTCCCGCAAGGTATCCACACTCACGTTGACGCTGTCGAGACCCGCTTCCTTCAATTGCCCCGCCATGGAAGACAACAGGACCCCATTCGTCGTCATTGCCACATGCTCAATGCCCTGCACGCCCTTGATGCGGCGAACAAAGTCCACGATTCCCGGCCGGAGCAGCGGTTCTCCCCCTGTCAGGCGCACCTTGCGGATCCCCAGCTGTGCCAAAGCGCGAACCACCCGAAGAATCTCCTCATAGGTCAGAACATCCCCATGCCTGAGTTTTTTCACACCGGCTTCCGGCATGCAGTAGCGGCAGCGAAGATTGCAAAGATCCGTAATGGAAATTCGTACATATTCGATGTTCCTTTGAAAACTATCCCGCATAACACACCTCACAAAAGAAAAGGCTGCTTTTCCGCAGTCAGCGCAAAAGCAGCCCCTTACCTTTCTTTTTTTGCTTTGCGGACAGATTAGAGGACCTTCTGGAGATACGCCTTGATCTCGTCGCCATCCTCCATCTTCATGACATCGGCAAGGATGTCCTTCGCCTTGATGGAACTGACAGAGCGAAGCTTCTCCTTGACACGCGGAATGGAGGGTGCGCTCATGGAGAGCTCGGAGATGCCCATGCCCATCAGCAGGACTGCCGCATAGGGATCGCTTGCCATCTCGCCGCACATGCCGGCCCAGATGTTGTTCTCACGGGCAGACTCGATGGTGAGCTTGATGAGACGCAGCACGGCAGGATTGAAGTGATTGTAGAGATAGGCAATGCTGGAATTGCCACGGTCAACAGCCAGGGTGTACTGCACCAGGTCGTTGGTGCCAATGCTGAAGAAATCGACGTATTTCGCAAGAACCGGTGTCATGATCGCGGCTGCCGGAGTCTCTACCATGATGCCCAGCTGGACATTGTCGGAGTATTTCTTGCCCTCATGGGCGAGCTCCACCTTGGCCTCGGCAACGAGATCCTTGACCTGCAGGAATTCCGAGACATTGATGACCATCGGAACCATGATGGCCGCCTTGCCGAAGACACCCGCACGCAGGATTGCCTTGAGCTGCGGCATGAAAAGATCCTTGCGCTTGAGACTGATGCGAACCGCACGATATCCCAGGAAGGGGTTGTCCTCGGGGGGAATGTTGAGATAGGGAAGAGGCTTGTCACCGCCGATGTCCATCGTGCGGATGACGCAAATGTTGCCATCGCACTTCTCGACGGCTTCCTTGTATGCCTTGAACTGGTCTTCCTCATTGGGAATGTCCTGACGCCCCATGAAGACGAATTCCGAACGGAACAGCCCCACACCCTCGCAGCCATAGGTCTTGGCGTTGTCCACATCCATATGGGACCCGATGTTTGCAACGAGCTCCACGCGAACGCCATCCGTGGTGACGGCGGGAAGATCCCTGAGGGCCGCATAATGTGCCTTGAGTTCCTCCTGCTTCTTGAGCTTCTCATTATATCCTGCGCGATCCTCATCCGACGGACGAATCAGGATATCCCCTGTCTCGCCATCGATGATGGCCTCGTCACCGTCACCGATCTTCGTGATATCCTCGCCGACCCCCACAATCGTCGGGATGGCGCGGGCCTTGGCAATGATGACCGCATGGGCCGTCGTGCTGCCGGCACCGAGGATGACACCCGCAATCTTGTCCGTGGGAAGCCCTGCGATAACAGAAGGCTCGATTTCCTTGCCGCAAAGAATCACTGCCCCATCGCCCAGTTCCGGCTCGGGAACACCGAGGATGTACTTTGCGATGCGTTTGCCAACGTCGCGAAGGTCTACGGCACGGGCAGCGAAATACTCATCTTCCATCTGCTCGAAAATCTGCGCCTGCTCCTCCGCTGCCTTGAGCACAGCATCGGGGGCATTGCCGGACTCCTCCACCTTGCCGAAGATGTTGTCACTCAATGCAGGATCCTGCACCATCATGCGATGCGCTTCCATGATGGCTGCCTGCTCCGGCATTTCCTGTGCCTGCAGTTTCTCGATATTCTTCTGCAAAGTCTCGGCTACGGCTGCCAAGGCATCCTCTGCCTTTTTCCGCTCGGCTTCCTTATCCAAAGGCTTGTAATTCACGAGATAGCCATCCAGATTCTGCCCGGCCAGCATGATTTTGCCCATCGCAATTCCCGATATTACGCCTTTTCCGCGCAATTTCTCTGCCATTTCGCATTCCCCTCTTTCGTCATTGTCTCAAAATTCTCTATTATCTTCAAACAACAACAGACCGAACGCACTTCCCATAGATATCGCGAACGGCCTGTCTTTCTCTTCTTGTGACGTTCCCGGGGGCATTCCCCCGCCCCCAGGAAACATCCTGTCAAACGCTGCTCACTCCTCGCCGAACTTGGACTCGACAAGATCCTTCAATGCCTTGACAGCATCCGCCTCATCCGGCCCATCAGCACAGATTGTGATTTCCGTTCCCTTCACCAGCCCCATGCTCATGATCATGAGTATGCTCTTGGCATCTACCGTCTTGCCCTTTGCCTTGATCTGGACCTTGGACTTGAACTTCGTTGCCGTCTGCACGAAAATAGATGCGGGGCGGGCATGAATACCAGTCTTGTTTTCAATCGTAAGCGTTTCTTCGGTCATTGAAATCTCTCCCCATTCCTAAAATTAGTAGAACAATCCGCCTTTGAGGCGTCCTTTGACTATGTATTTCGACACGAAGATGCTTTTTCCTGCCTTTTTATAAATTTTTTGACGCAAAAAACAAAAAAAACAAGGAAAATATCAGATACACTGGAAAAAAAGTCGTTTACGGTGTAAAATGGATAGGGCAAGTTATTCAAAGAAAGAGAGGTCTGCCCGTGGCATTTATTCTGGTGACGCTCGCCATCATGGGCGCCAGTATATTTTTGATATACAAGCTGACGAACCACTTCGGCTTCCGCATGAAATACAAGTCCCTGATTCTCTGTGCCTTCATGGCATTTCTTGTCAATATTGCGGCCATCAGCATGTCGCCCTATCTGACGCAGGCCCATTACATCCGCCTCGTCCTTCTGGTCATCGTAGCGGCGGCTGTGGTCACCATCTACAACGAATACCTGGTCCGGCACGACAAGCTTGCTGCAGAAGGAGATGTCGGCCTTCCCCACAAGGATGCGGAAACCGATGGAGCGGAAAAGCCTGTCTCACGGTTCCTTGCCCTGCGGGCTGTGATATCCGAAAAGGTCTCTTCCCTGTCAAAACTGGCAAGGAAATCAAAGGAGCCTGTTCCCATTCCATCGGATGCTGATGAGGACTGGGTTCCGTCAGCAGAGGCCGGCCGGCCGGCTGCAGAGCCTGCAAAGCCAGTCGCAGAACCTGCAAAGCCAGCCATGGAATCTGTTGCAGAAGCAAAACCCGACACTGCAGCCGTCCCGGACAAAAAGCCTGAGGAAACACCTGCATCGCCGAAAGAGACTGCTTCTGCGGAACAACCGGATGCAAGGCCATCTGCAAAAAAGGCTCCGTCAAAAACTGAAACGGCTCCGGCAGAGGCAAGGAAAGAAACCAAAGCAGCTCAAAAAGAAGCCCGTCAGAAGCCTGTTGCAGTTTCTGACAAACCGGCAGAGCCAGTCAAACCAGCAGAACCGGAAGAACCGGCAAAGCCTGTGGCTGCTCCCGATACGCCCCCTGCAGGCATCGATCTTTCGCAGTTCCATTCCCTGGATGATATCCTTGACTATGCCTATGAGCAAAAGTCCCAAAAACATCCGGAGAATGCCATCCTTGCCTACAAGGAAGCATTGGAAAAATATCAGGACGATGCCTATGCACCATTCATCGTCATCGACCTGGGCAACATCTACAAGGAAAAGGCGGCATACGATGAGGCCATCCGCACTTACGAGGATGCCCTTTCCCTTCCAATCATCGCGAACGACGCTGCCACGTTGGAGAAGTTCCATGAGAACCTTTCCTACCTGCGCACCGTTCAACATATACTGTCCAAGCACAATTCGCTCCGTACCCCTTTCCAGGACATCCCTGCGGGCTACCTGAAGGAAATCGAGGCGGAATTCCAGGCGCGGCAGAAGCAATCCTAAGAATATGGAGGAATATTCATGAAAAAAAGCGTAGAGATTCTCGGTCTTCCTGTCATCAGTATTACCGAGGGACGCGAGCTCGGCATGAGCAAGACGCTTCTCATTGATGCAAGGAACGGCAAGATAGCCGCAGTCACCATCGAGGATGAGGACTGGTATCGCGGCGTAAAGCTCATTCCCTATGAGTCCGTCATCGCCATCGGCGATGATGCCGTGACCGTCACCAACAGTGAGAATATCCTGAAACTCGATGAGGCAGGAGACTACGAAAACCTGCTGGATGAGAACATCCGCATCATCGACACAAAGGCCATTACAAAAACCGGCACGATCCAGGGCAAGATTTCCGAGCTCTTCATCGGCGACGACGGCAAGATCGAGAAGTGCGAGATCACGGCTCCCGATGGCACGACCACCGAGATCATGGCCGATCAGATTTCCATCTTCGGCAAACAGGTCACAGTCATTGACCCCGACGGGGAAAAAAAAACTGAATTTGTAGCTCCGCCGACACCGGCAGCCAAACCTGCCCCAGAGCCCGCTCCGGCGGAACCTGCCGCACCGGCTCCTGCAGCAGAGGCTGCTCCTGTAGAGTCTCCTGCGGCAGAGGCTCCTGCGGCGGCTCCTGCAGAGGAAGCTGCGGCACCTATTGAGCCGAAAGCTGAGGAACCCCCGAAAGCAGAAGAGGCTCCTGCACCAAAGACTGAGCCGGAGCCTGCACCGGAGGCAAAGGAAGATCCCAAGAAAGAGGCTCCCAAGGCAGCTCCTGCAGAGGAGAAACCGGAGCCCAAGAAGGAGGCTCCCAAGGCGGCAAAGCCCGCTGCACCCAAAGCTGCTCCTGCGGCAGATGCAGCAAAACAGGCGGCTGACAAGGCAACGGAGGAACGCCATCGCCGTTTCCTGCTTGGCAAGAAGGCAGCCCGCACCATCAAGATGGACAACGGCATTGTCATCGTCGAAGCCGGCGCTGACATCACCGAGGAAGTCCTCCAGAAGGCCAAGCTCGCCAACAAGTTCATCGAGCTTTCCATGAACGTACAGTAAGAATAAGAAACAAACAAGGGAGCACGGCAATTTGCGCCGTGCTCCCTTGCTTTCCCATGAAATGCTTCTATCCCTGCTCCATCCATACCTTCTTCCCGCAAAAGGCAATGCCGTACTTCCAGACTTCCTCCACTCCCTGCCGGGAAAGTTCCGCGATGTAGGCTTTCTCCCCGATCTGGCGAAGGGCTTCCTTTGCCTTTTCCTCCATGGCCTCCTCGGATTTTGCCGATTTCAGTTCCAGGATGACACCCGGCGCGCCATCCTTCAAGGGGAAGAAGGCGATATCGAAGCGGCCGTAGCCGGATTCGCGGTTGGACTCTACGCGATAACGCCCCTCCAAAAAGACACTGAGTCCCAGGAGCAGTCCATGATAAAAGGATTCCGGCTGCGTTGCATCGTGATAGCTCACGAAATCCCGCAGAAGTTCTGACAAGTACCTGGCAAAATCCAGGGCTTTCCCTGCCAGCATGGCCTCCATCATATCCTGGCACAAAATCTCTCCCTGCCTGGGAACCATGTTCCCCAGAATCTCATCCTGAAAGGCGCGCCGGATTTCCTTGTTTGGAATCTGAAGGCTGGCCCATTCCACGTCCCGTGCGTCCTGCCATGTATCCACTGCCTTCAAATATCCTGTGGTCAGGAGCATCATATAAAGCGCATTGCGATTGGAATGCACATCGGCATATATGATATTCTCCAGGATGGGAGCCTTCACCGGGCATCCTTTCAGCAATCCCTCCAGTTCCTCCTGCCTGCGCCCATCCACATGTTCCAGGAGCACTCGCAAAATGCTGTTGCCAGAGGTGTTCAGCCAATAGGGGCGGAACTTGCAACCATTCTTGACGAAGTTGATCACCGACCAAGGATTGTAGATTTCCACTTGCCCGAACCGATAGCCGTCATACCATTTCTTGAGCTCCGGCAGTTTGTCCCCCACCCCGCACTCTTCCATGAGCATTGCCGCTTCCTCTTGTGTGAAACCAAAGGCATCGGCGTAGGTGTCGGACAGGACACCGCACACATCCAGATTGTTGAGGCCCGAAAAGATACTCTCTTTGGAGACTCTTGTGACACCCGTCAGAACAGCAAAATGCAGGGAAGGGCTCGTCTTGAGAGCAGAGCCAAGGAAGCCCCGCATGAAGTCAATTCCTTCCTTATAATAGCCATTCTCCCAAGCGGAAAGGATGGGTGCATCGTACTCGTCCAGAAGGAGGATGGGTTTCTTTCCGTGGTGCTTTTCCAGGCCTCCCATAAGATTGGACAGGGCAAATTTCATTTTCCCCATATCACAGGTTTCGTTCAGAATTGCAGAGAAATACTGCCTCTCCTGTACGGAAAGGGCTTCGCTATGCTCCAGATACGCTGATTTTCCGTACAGCTTCCGCAGGAACTCCGCCAAAATCACACGCATTTCCTCAAAGGTCCCCGCCTGTACATCCTTCAGCGTAAGGAACACCACGGGCCTTGTTCCCTGCTCCCGCATATACTGGGTCCCGGCCCGCTCGATGTCCAGCCCCGCAAACAGTTTCCTGTTTTCCTCAGCGTCTTCCAGTGTGAAAAAGTATTGAAGCATGGAAAGAGACAAAGTTTTGCCAAAACGGCGGGGACGGGTGATCAGGGTCACATCTGTCCGCAGATCCATCAAGTCCCGAAGGAATCGGGTCTTGTCAACGAAATAATACTCACCTTGCACCAGTTTCTTGAAATCCTCAATGCCCACGGGCATGGGACGTTTTCTTTCCTGCATCGGCCAGCACCTCCCGTACATGCACTTTCTCTTGCGTTCAGTATAGCATATTTCCCCTTCGGTTCCAATGGCAAAGGGGGCACGACATTGCGCCGTGCCCCCTTGTGCGATATGAGGTTCCGTGTCATTCCCTCGACCAGGCACCGCTTGCCCGGTCGTAGTTCCATGTGCTGTCCGCCAATTGGAAGGTAGATGCTCCCTGCGCCCCGTAGTTCCGGAGGGTGAGGCTGGAGCCGTCCCCCTCCTTGCTTCCGCTGCTGTAGTAGTCCACAAGGTCTGCGGTGTCGTCCGTCACGGTGAGTTTCTCGCCGAACTTCGCGCCATGGGCGCCATTGCCGAGGTCATAGGTGATAACCTTGTCCTTCATATCCTCGGCAAAGGTCAGCTGGGAGCTGTTGCCGCGCTCGTCCTGCCAGTTCAGCTTCAGCCTGCCGCCGGCATCGAAGGAGGCCTGGCTGAGGCTGCCGCCGAGAAGGCCGAGGACATCCTCCTCGCCGAAGTTCTCGATCTCATCCCTGCCCGAATCGGCACCGAAATAGAAGGTGTCCTCGGAGGTGCTGCTGCCCACCAGATGATCCCTTCCGCCCTTGCCGCCGTAGAGGCGGTTGCTGCCGCCATCCCCGGCGATGAGGGTGTTGTTCTTGCCG
>CADCIX010000031.1 GCA_902801565.1 uncultured Veillonellaceae bacterium
ACAGGCATTCACCGCATCGGCAGCCCTGGCATTGGCATCCAAAGTCACCACGCCGGGCCTGTTCACCGCGCCCACCACATAGACCACGATTTTCGCATGGGAAGCATTGGAAGCATCCGTCGCCTCCGACGGCCTCTCCGCCGCCGCCAGCTCGATACTCCCATCCTCCCCGTAGTAGCCATACATGGCGCCCCCCGTCACCACAAGGACAAGCAGCACCAGAATAAGCAGGGATTTTCGATACATGGGCATCTTCCACACCTCCAAGTCTCTTTGGTAAAAACATTATTATGATTTGTCTTCTATAAAGAGACTTCTTCATGCACAAAAAATCTCCTGCCAGTGGACAGAAGATTTTTGATGTGTATATTATGTATCTTTCTTCACCCCATAGGCCACCGCATACATTGCAGGCAGCACCAGAAGTGTCAGAATGGTTGCGACCAGAAGGCCGCTGGCGATGGCAGCCGCCATGGGGCCCCAGAAGGTGCTGGGCATCAGGGGCAGCATGCCGAGAATGGCTGCGGCGGCTGTGAGCATAATGGGACGGAAGCGAAGAACCGCGGAATCCACAATGGCATCCCAGGGAGTCTCCCCATCCGCAATATGCTTCTGTATCTGGTCGATGAGGATGACAGAGTTGCGGATGATCATGCCAAAAAGTGCCAGTATACCGAGCTCTGCCACAAACCCCATGGATTTCCCCAAAAGCAGCATGCCCCATGCAACGCCGATGAGCCCCAAAGGAGCCGTCAGCAGCGTCAGGACCATGTCCTTGACATTCCGGAGCTGGAACATCAGCAAGGTCATGATGATGAAAACCATGGCGGGAATCGGCGCCGCAAGATGTCCTGCAGACTTCCCGCTGTCCTCCAATGCGCCCCCTGCCTCAATGCTGTAGCCCAGGGGAAGTTTCTCCCGGATGTCCCTGGTCGCATCGTAGGCCTTTTTCGTCGCATCATTGGCCGTGCCGCTTCGGATGTCCGCCTGCACGGTGATGGTGGGCTTGAGATCCCTGCGCTTGATGAGCCCATCCTCCGCCTCAAGGGAAATCTTCGCAATCTGATCCAGGGGCACATATCCGGCAGGGCCGAGATAGACGGGAAGGTTCTTCAGTTTTGCCAGATCAGAGCGGTCCGCCTCTGCCATGCGAAGGCTGATAGCAATGGTGCGGTCTCCCGCATAGAACTGCGCCGCCGTGGCACCGGTGATCTCCGTATAGAGTGTCTGTGCCACGGACTGGCTCGTCACGCCCATGGCACGGAGCTTGTCCTGATCCAGCTCCAGATGCAGGACCTTGCTTTTCTCCTGCCAATCCAGGAAGATATTGCAGGCATTGTCATCCGCCGCCACGCGCTCCGCCACTTCCCCGGCCAGAGACCTGACCTTGTCTGCATCGTAGCCCGATACCCGAAGCATGATGGGAGCTTCCGCGGGAGGGCCCGTCTGGATGAGCTTGAGGCTGGCGCGCACATTGGGGAAATCCCTGTCCAGCGCCTCCCGAAGCTCTGCCATCAGCCGTTCCCTTGCCTCTGTATCCTTTGCGACGATGACGAACTGGGCAAAATTGCTCTGCCGCAGCACGGGCTCCAGGGTCAGCACGAACCGCGGGGCGCCAACGCCGACATAATAGCTGTAATTCTCCAGTTCCTCCCGATGCTTCTCCAGAAAAGCCGCCATACGGTCAGCCTCCGCCTGGGAAGCCGCCATGGAGGAACCCTGGGGCAAACGCATCTCCACAAGGATTTCCGGACGCAGGGAGGGCGGAAAGAATTCCTGCCGGATAAATCCCATGCTCCAGAGGGATGCCAAAAATACCACTGCGGTTCCCACCAGAACCAATTTTCTGTGAGAGAGGAACCACTCCAGAATCCGGCGGAACCATCGATAAAAGGGATGCTCCTTCGCAGTCTCTTCCCGTTTCTCCGGGATGCGGATCAGGTGATACCCGTAGAGGGGCGCCACCATGACAGAAACCACCCAGGAGAGGAGAAGCGCACAGGCAATCACAGGAAACAATGCGCTGCAAAATTCGCTGGCCATTCCCTTGGAAAAGGCCACGGGAATGAATCCCGCACAGGTGATGAGAGTTCCCGTGAGCATGGGCTTTGCCGTCGCACGAAAGGCAAAACAGGCGGCATCGAAGCGCTCAAGGCCCCGCTCCAGCTGCACGCTCATCATCTCCACGGCAATGATGGCATCATCCACCAGCAAGCCGAGGGAAATGATCAAGGAGCCCAAAGAGACTTTATGAAGATCGATCCCCGTCATGTACATGAAGACGAAAACGCCTGCCAGCACCAGGGGAATACACCCGGCCACCACAAGGCCGGTGCGGAACCCCAGGGAAAAGAAACTCACGGCCAGGACGATGACAATCGCTTCGACAAGCGTCTTTATAAAGTCATGAATGGACTCGTCCACCACCTGGGGCTGATTGGAGACCTGATGGATCTCCAGGCCGAGGGGCAGTTCCTCCTGGGCCCTTGCAATCATGCCGCTGAGGTCCTTCCCCAAAGACAGGATATTGCCCCCGTCCTCCATGGAGACCGCAATGCCAATGGCAGGCTCTCCGTTGAAGAACATCTTTGGCTCCGCAGGCTCCGCAAAACGCCGCTCCACCTTGGCGATATCCCCCAGGCGGAACACCCGGCCATTCGCCGCAATCGGCATGTCCCGGATGGCCTCCACATCGTCAAAGATGCCGGTGACACGCAGATAGACACTGTCCGACGAGGTTTCCACCTCTCCCGCGGGAGTCATCCGATTCTGGTTGAGCAGGGCATTGCTGATGACCTGCGGGCTGATGCCAAGCTCCGCCAGACGGGCATTCTCCACCTCGACATAGACCTTCTCCGGCTGCTCACCGATGAGCTCCACTTTCTGGACACTGGGAAGGGACAGCAGGAGTCGCCGCACTTTTTCCGCCTCGCACCGCATTTCCTCATAGGAGAAACCGTCTCCTGTTATGGCATAGACAGAGCCAAAGACATCGTCGAAGCGGTCATTGTAATAGGGGCCGTACACCCCATCCGGCAGGTCTTTCTTTGCATCCTCGCAGAAATTCCGCACATCCCGCCACGTGGGGCGGATCTCCTCCTTGGGCACCGTATCCGCAAGATTCACGAATATCACCGCAGTTCCTGCCCGCGACTCGCTTTTGATGAAGTCCAGCCCGGGGGTATCCTGAAGCTTCTTCTCCAGTTTGTCCGTGACCTGCTCTTCCATCTGCTGTGCCGTCGCTCCCGGCCACGAGGCCGTCACCACCATCTGGCGGATGGTGAAACCCGGATCTTCCATCCGTCCAAGCTTCCAATAGGAAAGGATGCCGGCAACCGCCGTCATTATGATGAAATACCAGACCAGCACCTTATTTCGCAGGGATACTTCCGTAAGATTCCTCATGTGTCATCGTCCTCCGTGCGGACTTTCTGCCCTTCCCGCAGTTTATGGACACCGGCGACAACCACGAGTGCTCCCGGCTCAACCCCGCGCACAATGACCTCGTGGTCGTTCCTGACAGTCACCTGCACGGTCTGGAGCTGTACCACATGGTCCCGTACCACCCATACCTGAGGAGCATCCCCAGTCTGATAGATTGCCGTCATGGGGAGCGCCACACCTTCCACAGAACCGGGCTCCGCCGCCTCCACGGAGGCAGTCATGCCAAGTTCCATGCCCTGCGGCGGGTTCGGCAGGGAAATGCGCACCCGATAGGTGCGGGACACGGCATCCGCCATGGGAGAAACCTCCCGAACCGTTCCCTCCGCTTTCTCCGGAAGCGCCCAAAATGCCACCTGCACGGAGCGTCCCACAGGCACATCCCGCAGATGATTCTCCGGCACGTCAATCTCCACTTCCAGTTCGTCCGTCCTGGACAGGACAAGCACGGCCTGCCCTGCAGAAACCACCTGCCCCTCCTCTGCGCTCACCGAGGAGATGACACCATCTGCCGGGGCGACAAGGCTCGTGTACCCAAGGGAATTATGTGCCTGGGCCGCCTGTGCCAGAGCACTCTGGTACGCGGCAAAGGCCGCATCATAATTGGTCTGGTACTGGTCAAGCACCGCCGCAGGAATCGCTTCCTCCTCGTAAAGCTGGGTATAACGGGAAAGGTTTGCCTGTGCCAGATCCAGCTGGGCACGGGCAGATGCCACCTGGGCCTCCCCCTGGTTCACCTGCTGCTGGACATCCCTTGGATGGATGGTCATGAGCACATCCCCCGTGCGGACCCTGCTGCCCGCCTCCACATTCCGCGCAAGGATCTGTCCTCCCACCTGGAAGGACATTTTCGTCTCATAGCGCGCCTTGACGCTTCCGGCATAGACAGCCATCTGTTCCGTTGCCCCATTGCCCGCACGCTGCGTCTTCACAAAGGGAGCTTTTGCTTCCTTCGCCTCCTCCTTTCCGCAGCCGGAAAGAAGAAGCGGCACACACACACAAAGAAACAAGGCCACCCATCGCCAATTATTCCTCAAGGGAATCCGCCTCCCTCTTTCCCATCCTTCTTACAAGCTCCGGGATATTCGCCTGGGAAGCCCGCTCCGAAGCCATGAGGAAGCCCTTGGCAATGGCCTCCGCTTCTTCCCGGGGCATGCCCTGCTGCAGATAGTCCACCCATGCGTAGATGATGCCCTCCAGATACTCCCGCTCCTCCTTCGCCTGTTCCGTGGGATAGAGCCGCTTCATGCGCTGGTCCCTGGCATCCTTCTCCCGATAAACCATTCCCTTCTGTTCCAGCAGGGAAATGGTGCGGGTGACCACCGCCTTGTCCAGGAAAAGTGTGCTGGACAATTCCTCCTGGCTGAGCCCTTCCGAGGCAAAGATCCGCATGAGCATCACGTATTCCGAATAGCTGAGCTTCAGGTGCTCACAAGCCGCCGTCACAAAAAGCTGGGAACGGCGATGCAGTATGGAAAAGCTCCGCCCGATGTTCATATAATCCATGAAATGCGCCTCCACACATATATCGTTGATTCAATCAACTATAAGTTTAGCAAAAATTCCTGCTTTGTCAAGAATGTATCCTATAAAATAGTGGCAGTGCCTCCCACCAAGGCACTGCCACCCCATCACAGATTTGCCGCATCTTCCCTGGACAAAAACCTCGGTGCAGCGAGGAAAATCGGGCAGCGCGGCGGCTCTCCCATGCATTCCTTGCAGCTTGCTTCCCTGTCACACCACGCACTGAGTGCCCGGTTCTTCCAGAAAACGCTGTTGCCGGTTGCAATATACAGAAGCTCCACTTCCTTTTCCGTCCCGTCTGCCGGACAAAGACAACTGTAGGACAGCTTCTTCTCGATCTGCTCTGCCATGCGAATCCTCCTCTGTCTGGATATCCTTGATTTTCACTTCGACCTGTCCTATCGAAAATCCTGCTGCATGGCCTGCCCAATCCATAAAAAATTCCCTGCAGGTTTCATTCCTGCAGGGAATCCTGTCCATCAATATTTCTTTTCCTCTGTTTCGTCTTCCACCAGCACGCCGACCTGTGCCGGAACCTTGGCGCAGATGATGAACATCGCCACCACGAGGGCAAGGAATCCCACACCGAGACCGAGCCAGCCGTTCTGGGCAAGGCCACCGGCCACATAGCCGATAAAGCTGCAAGCCGCCACAACCATCACATAGGGGAGCTGGGTGTTCACATGCTCAATGTGATTGCACTGTGCCCCCGTGGAAGAAAGAATGGTGGTATCCGCAATGGGGGAGGCATGGTCGCCCACCACGGAACCGGAGAGAATCGACGCAATGGTGAGGGTCAGGAGGAACATATCCTCCGTTCCCATAATGGTGACGGCAACAGGAATGAGGATGCCGAAAGTTCCCCAGGAGTTGCCGATGGTGAAGCAAAGACCGATGGCCACAAGGAAGAAGATGGCCGGCAGCATGGAGGCCACCGAGGCATCCACATTCACTATCGTCCCAACGAAGCCCCCAAGATCGAGATACTCCTCGCTGCAGATCCCCGAAAAGGCCCAGGTCAGGCAGAGGATGAAAATGGCAGGTGTCATGAGCTTGAACCCTATGCCAAAGCTGTTGCAAAAGGACTTAAAGCTCAGGACGCGCCGTGGCAGATAGAGCATGGCTGAAAAGACGAGGGCAAGAAAGGCCCCGAACACCATTCCCTTGGAGGAATCGCAATCGGCAAAGGCCTCCGCGATGGTCTTTCCTTCCCGAATGCCTCCTGTGTAGAGCATGCCGTACACGCAGCCGGCGATGAGCACCAGAATGGGCAGGATGAGGTCGAGCATCTTCCCCTTGCCACCGGTTCCTACCAGGGCCTCATATTCCTCATCGCTGTACTCCTCCGGCACCACAAGGTTTTCCCTGCTCTCCTTGACGCTTTTCGCCATGGGGCCGAAATCCCTGCCCGACAGGATGATGAAGAAAAGGAACACCAGCGTCAGCCAGGCATAAAGATTATTTGGTATGGTCTGGAGGAAGAGGGCAAAACCGTCGATGTTGCTGTCCTGGGGCAAAGCGGAGGTAACCGCCGCCGCCCAACTGGAAACAGGGGCAATGATGCAGACGGGAGCCGCCGTGGCATCGATGACATAGGCCAGCTTTGCCCTTGCAATCTTGAACCTGTCCGTCACGGGACGCATGACTGTGCCCACGGTCAAACAGTTGAAATAATCGTCGATGAAGATGATCACACCGAGAATCGGCGTCACCAAGAGGGCCCCCCGCTCGCTGTCAATCGCACGGACTGCCCAGTCGCTGTAGGCGCGGGTTGCGCCGGAGCGGGCAATGATCGCCACCAGTATGCCGAGGATGATGAGAAAGATGAGCAGGTTTGCATTTTCCCCCACCTTCGCCGACATCACCTCAAACATGGTGATGACCGCATCAAACACGGAAAACTGCGTATAGAGCAGCGCACCGGCAAAAATCCCGACGAGCAGCGACATATAGATTTCCTTTGTCAGCAATGCCAAGACAATCGTAATGATTGGGAGAAGCATTACCCAAGCTGTCTGTGCCATGTTACAATTCCTTCCAAAAATAAGCCCCACATTTCACCTTATGTCCTTGCCGCAGAAACCCTGTTGCAAATGACAACCATCGCCAGCACAAGGCAGGCAAATCCAACGCCAAGCCCCATCCAGCCATTCTGGGTGAAGCCGTCCACCACATAGCCCACAAGGCTGCAAAGCGCCACGACAAACACATAGGGAATCTGCGTGTTCACATGGTCAAGGTGATGACATTGCGCCCCTGCCGAGGCGAGGATGGTGGTATCGGAAATCGGAGAGGCGTGGTCGCCGCCCACGGCGCCGGAGAGAATCGCCGCCACCGTGATGGCCAGCATGCCCTCATTCTCCACCCCAAGGATTGCAATGGCGATGGGAATCAGGATGCCGAAGGTTCCCCAGGAGGTTCCCGTGGCAAAGGCAAGACCGATGGCCACAAGGAAGAAAATGGGCGGCAGGAAGGTGATGACCGAGGCATTCGTGCTGACTACCTGCCCGACGAAACCGCCGAGGTCAAGACACTTGTCACTGCAGATGCCCGAAAGTGTCCATGCAAGGCAGAGAATGAAGATGGCCGGCGTCATGGCCTTGAACCCTGCGCTGAAGCCGTCACAGAAAGCATTGAAGCCCAGGACGCGGCGTGGCAGATAGAGAAAGGCCGTAAAGGCAAGGGCCACAAAGGAGCCAAACACAAGGCCCTTCGAGGAATCACAGTCGGCAAAGGCATCGGCAATGGATTTGCCCTCCTGGATGCCGCCCGTGTAAAGCATGCCGTAGATGCAGGCGCCGATCAGCACCACGAGAGGCAGGATGAGATCCACCATCTTCCCCTTGCCATCTCCTGCCACCGAAGCGTACTCCGTATCCTCGTACTCCTTCGGCACCACGAAATGCTCCTCGCTTTCCGAGACGCTCTTCGCCATGGCGCCGAAATCCCGGCCCGACAGAATGATGAAGAACATGAAGGCAATGGTCAGCCAGGCATAGAGATTGAAGGGAATCGTCTGGAGAAACAGCCCGAACCCGTCAATGCTGCTGTCCTCCGGCAGGGAAGACCCCACTGCCGCCGCCCAGCTGGAAACCGGGGCGATGATGCAGATGGGAGCTGCCGTGGCATCGATGATATAGGCCAGCTTTGCCCTTGCCACCTTGAACTTGTCCGTCACGGGGCGCATAACCGTGCCCACCGTCAAGCAGTTGAAATAGTCATCAATAAAAATGATAATACCGAGAAGCGGCGTCACCAGCAAGGCAGCCCTCTGGCTCTTGATGACACGCCCGGCCCACTCGCCATAGGCGCGGGTCGCGCCGGAGCGGGTAATGACCGCCACCAGTATGCCGAGGATGACGAGGAAGATCAGGATGTTCGCATTCCCCCCGATCTTGTCCGCCATGATCTCAAACATCGCAATGATGGAGCCGAGAACCGAAAAATCCGTAAAAAGCATCGCACCGGAAAATATCCCGATGATAAGGGACATATAGACTTCCTTCGTCAAAAGCGCCAAAACGATGGTGATGATCGGAGGAAGCATTGCCCAGGCAGTCTGTGCCATTATCATACCTTCTTTCCTATGATTTCCAAAAACAGCATTCCTATTGTATAACAAAACACCTTTGGAGGCAACGTGATTTCCATGTATTTTTTATATATTTTCTATGCATTTTCTATGGCATGCAAAGCGTCTGCCAACGAAGCAAATTCCTCCAGAGAAAGGGTTTCCCCCCGCCTTGCCGCATCGATTCCTGCTCCCTCAAATGCGGACAGGATTTCTTCTTTTGCAAATCCCGCCCCCTTCATGGCATTGGAGAGGGTTTTCCGCCTCTGCCCGAAAGCCGCCTTGACCACCCGGAAGAAGAGCCGCTCATCCCGTACCCGGACGGCAGGCACCTCCCGCACGCGGCAGGAAATGACCACGGAATCCACCTCCGGCGCGGGAAGAAAGGACTTCGGCGGCACTTCCAGCACGATTTCCGGCTCCGTGTAATACTGCACAGCAACCGACAAGGCTCCGTAGTCCTTGCCCCCCGGCTGTGCCGTCATGCGCTCCGCCACTTCCTTCTGCACCATGGTCACGATGCGCGTGATGGGCAGACGGCGTTCCAGCAGAGCCATGAGAATCGGTGTCGTTATATAATAAGGAAGATTGGCAACAACCTTGAACTTTCCCTCCCCCATGATTTCAGGGATATCCACTTTGAGGATATCCCCCTGCACGATGCGCACGTTGTCATAGCCTGCCAGTGTGTGCGCCAGTACCTCCGGCAGCTTCTTGTCCAGTTCCACGGCAGTGACATCCGCCCCTGCCTCCGCCAATCCCTGGGTCAGCGTCCCGATGCCCGGGCCGATCTCCAGCACCCTGTCACCGGCGGCAATCTCCGCAGCCTCCACGATGCCCCGGACAATCCCTCCGTCAATCAGGAAATTCTGTCCCAGGCGCTTGCTGGCCCGCAGATGGAACGCCTTGAGGATGTGGCTTGTGGCCTCACGGCTGGCAATCTGTGGATGAAGTGTCCCGCTCATTTCCCTGCCTCCTCCCGGTTCATCCTTTCCAGAGCACTCTCGAATTCCTCCCTCGTCACACCGTAATGATTGAGGCGCAGGAGAAAGGTCTTGGCATTAGCAAACCCCACGCCCAGGGCAGCCCCCAGCCTCGCCCTGCGCTCCGACGCCTCCGGTGTGCCGCTGAGGCCGTTTACGATGAGATCCGCGCTTTTGAATGTCTCCTTGGGCTCCCAGTCCATGGTCCGGACCTTCTCCAGTGCCGCCCGGATTGCCGGCGGCTTTGCCTGCTCAATGCCGATGTCGTCGTTGTCCGTCGCATCCTCCTTCGGCACAAAGGCATGCTTCGCCTTCGGGAACCGTTTCGCCAGAAACCTCCGGATGCGCTCGCCTGCAGGGTCCGGGTCCGTCAGGATGATGATGCCCCGCTTCCTGTAGGCCTGCTCGATATTCGCAAGGGCCTTGGGCTTGAGGTTGAAGCCCTCCGTGATGATGCAGTCCGCCTCCACCGCCTTGTTGATGGCGACCACGTCCATCTTTCCCTCCACAACCAAAACTTCCTTTATCATAAATGCTCCTCATTCTTCAACAAGCCGCAAACCGCACGATAGACTTCCTCATGGATCTCCCCGATGCCTCGCGGCTCCCCCGCATCACTGCAGCGGATGCGATGCCATTGATACTTTTCCGCCAGTTCCAGATACGCCCCATGGCAGCGATGGAGATAGGCCCGGTCCTTCTCGTGGATGTCCTTCGCCTGTGCCTGCTTTTTTGCCCGCATGGCAATGAGCCTGTCCGCCACCTCCGGGTCCATGTCGAGGAATATCACCATATCCGGCACGGGAAGGCCCAGCTTCCCGAACTCGAAATCCCAGAGCCAGTCAAGAAAAGCCCTGCGCTCTCCCTCATCCTCCATCTTCACCGCCTGATGCACCATGTTCGATGTGGTGTAGCGATCGGCAAGGATGATGTCCCCCGCCTCGTAATATTTCTGCCACTTCATGCGGAAGGAGGCATAGCGGTCCACCGCATAGAAGGTGGAGGCCGCAAAGGCATTCACGTCCCCCGCATGGCTCCCGAAATCCCCCCGCAGGTACATGCGCACCGGCACGGAGGACTCCGCCTCATAGTCAGGAAAGGAAATGCGGTGCACCTTCCTGCCATCCTGCCGAAGATGCTCATAGAGCCTCTCCGTCTGGGTCGCCTTCCCCGAACCGTCCCCAGCCTCTATCACAATCAGTTTTCCCTTCCTCATCTTATCACCTATATCCCAAATTTTTAAATAAGCCCGTCCCAAGCGGGACAGGCTCGATGAACTTTCGCTATATTCGTTACAAATAAGTATAGGCAATAATCGCCAGCACGCCCGGTACACCGAAAATACCGGCCACCAGAGCGCTGATGATGTTGATCTTGACGGGAATGCCGATCAGGCTGACCACCCAAAGGATCACGGCTCCCGCAACGCTGTTGGTGATGAACTTCCGAATCAAGCGAAAGGGCAGTGACATGAGCTTGAGCAGAATGCCCAGCAAAATGAGCCCAACGGCAAACGCCACCACGAATTCCAGCATATCATATCTCCCTTCTGTTCTCCATGGCCTTGGAGAGCGTCACTTCATCCGCGTATTCCAAATCCCCGCCCACAGGCAGCCCGTGGGCGATACGCGTCACCTTGATCCCCGCAGGCTTCAGGAGCTTCGCGATGTACATGGCAGTGGCCTCCCCTTCCACATTGGGATTCGTCGCCATGATGACCTCCTTCACGTCGCTGTCATAAAGGCGGTTCAGAAGCTCCTTGATGCGGATGTCCTCGGGACCGACCCCCTCCAGGGGAGACAGTGCCCCATGAAGGACATGGTAGACGCCCTTGAACTCCCGCATGCGTTCCATCGCAGCCACATCCTGCGGCTGCTCCACCACGCAGATCACAGAATGGTCCCGGGCATCCGAGGCGCAGATCTGGCAGGGATTCCTGTCGCTGAGATTAAAGCAAGTGTTGCAGTAGCCGATCTTCTCCTTCGCCTCAATGATCGCCTCGGCCAATGCCTTTGCCTGTACGGCATCCATATCCAGGACATGATAGGCAAGCCGCACCGCCGTCTTGGACCCGATGCCGGGCAAAGCGCGAAAATGCTCGATGAGCTTTGCCAAAGGCGCGATATACTGCATCAGAACAGCCCCGGAGGAAGCCCAAGGCCGCCGGTGAGCTTGCCCATCTCCGCCGCCATCATCTCATCCACCTTCTTGATGGACTCATTGACCGCCGCCGAGATGAGGTCCTGCAGCATCTCCACATCTTCGGGGTCCACTGCCGCAGGGTCGATCGTGAGGGACTGCACCTGCTTCTCGCCGTTCATGACGATCTTCACGGCGCCGCCACCTGCAGAGACATCCACGGTCTTGCGTTTCAGCTCCTCCTGCATCTTCTTCATCTCATTCTGCATCTTCTGGACTTTCTTCATCATACCGGCCATATTGCCCATGTTTCCCATTCCGCCAAACATATCTTAATCCCCTTCCCAAACACCTTCTAATGATTCATAACACTGCCTCTAGCCTACCAAATCCAAGGCAAATCGTCAACTCATTCTTCATCTTCTTCCGGCGGCGGTGCCATCTCGTCCCCCGGAGGCGGGATGAAGTGATCCCCCAGGATATCCACGGCATGCTGCATGTTTTCCTGTTCCTGCGGCGTCAAAGCCTTGAAATCCGGCCGCATGCGCGGCTCCTCCCGGACAGGAGGCTTTTCCGCTTTTTTCGCCTTTTGCCCGTCATTCCTTGGAACAGGCGGCGGGGATTCCTCTGCCGAGCAAACCATCTGCAGCGGCCTTCCCGCCAGCCGTTCCAGAGCTTCCTCCACTGGCTTGCGATAAATGCGGGCAGCAAGGGAAGCCATCATGTCCCCGGGGAAGCGCAGGAAAAACTGGGTATCCGTCATGCCGATGCAGACGCCCTGCCCCAGACATGCCAGTACCGGCTGGTTGTTTGCCGCCCGGAATCCATCCAGCACTTCCTTCCATAGAGCCGTGCCCTCGGCACTTGGTGCTGCAGGCACGCTTGCCGCAGGAGGGACAGGCTGTCTCGGTTTGGGTGCCGCTTCCTTCCTTGCCGCCGCGCCGGAAGGTTCCTTCCTCCTTGTCGTCCCCGCTCCATCTGCCACAAGAGCCGCCATCTGCGCCAATTTCGCTTCCAGGCGGGCAATGCGCTCATCCCCATCTGCCGCAGAAACAGATGACACCATTCCTGCCATGCTGCCCGCCCCTGCCTCCCGGCAGAGGGAAAGCAAGGCCACCTCCACAGTGATCCGGGGCTGGGGCGACCATTTCAATTCACTCAGGGCTTCGTGCAAACAATGGATGATCTCCATGATGCGTTCCTGGGGAAAAAGAGATTCCTGCTCCTTGAGAACCTCCAGGGGTTCCGCATAAAGATCCATCTGCTCCACGGTTCCCGCCGCCTGATAGACCATGAGGCTTCTCAGGTGCAGGGAAAGCTCCACAAGGATCTGCTTGAGATCCTTTCCCTCCCGCAAAAGCTCTGCAACCATGCCAAGGATCTCCCCGGAACGCTTCTTCGCCAAGGCCTCGGTCATCCTGAAGATCCAGTCATGGCCGATGAGCCCGAGAATCTGCTGCACCCGCTCCGTCGTCACCTTGCCCTCGGACAGGGCGGAGCACTGGTCGAGAATGCCCAAGGCATCCCGAAGGCCGCCATCCGCCTGGACAGCAATCAGGGCAAGCGCCTCCGGATCTGCCTCGAACCCCATTTCCTCTGCCACGAACCGGAGGCGTTTCTCGATGTCCTCCACCGAAATCCTGCGGAAATCATACCGCTGGCACCGGGACTGGATGGTGGCAGGAACCTTGTGGGCCTCTGTTGTCGCAAGGATAAAGACCACATGGGCGGGCGGTTCCTCCAAGGTCTTCAGGAGGGCATTGAATGCCTCCGTGGTCAGCATGTGAACCTCATCGATGATGTAGACCTTGTACCTGCCATCCACCGGGGCAAACTTCACCGTCTCCCGCAAGTCGCGAATCTCATCGATTCCGCGGTTGGAGGCCGCATCGATCTCGAACACATCCATGGAGGAGCCGTCATCGATCTTGCGGCAGTTCTCGCAGACACCGCAGGGGTCCGGGGTGGGTCCCTGCTCGCAGTTCAATGCCTTTGCGAGAATCTTCGCCGTGCTGGTCTTGCCCGTCCCTCTGGGGCCGGAAAAAAGATAGGCATGGCCAATCCTGCCGGAAAGGATTGCCTGGGACAAGGTCCGGCTGATGTGCTCCTGCCCCGCCAATTCCTTGAAGGTTCCCGGCCGCCACTTTCGGTAAAGTGCAAGATACGCCATCCCATCATCTCCTTCACACGACAATAAAAAAACAGCCCTTCCGGACTGTTTCAGCAATTTCCCTTTTCAACGTCGGGCCACAGCCCCCAGGCACCCTCGCGGCACATGAAGCGACTCGCTTACCGCTGCTTCCTTCCGGACCTGACGGGGTTCACAAGACTCCATTGCGCAAGACCCAGGCACTGCGGTCCGACCTGGAAAAGGAACTCATTTTGAGAATAAAAATGGCGGAGAGTGAGAGATTCGAACTCTCGGTACGCTATCAACGCACACACGATTTCCAGTCGTGCTCCTTCAACCACTCGGACAACTCTCCACAATGCTCTACCAAAAAGCTATTCTGTTAGTTTTGTGCCGTTTTGTTCAGCAACATTACTTATTATAGGGGTTTTACTCCCCAAAGTCAACATCTTTTTTAAAAAAAGCAAAAAAGATGTAAAAAGCATAGGGTTCTAGTGTCCCACCTCGTTCAGAAACATAAAAATAATTGTTCGAGATGTAGTCAGATGCTAGGAAGAGGAGGGCGGCGTAGCGGTGGCTACGCCAACTACTGCATATCGGGCAATTATTATGGATATGAACGAGGCGGGACACTAGCATCAAGCTTATACAAAAGACGGGAGGTTCTTACCCTCCCGTCTTGTCTTCATCTGTTGCAGAGGAGGCGCCTACTGCCTCTCTGCCTATATTATACTATACCTTGGCGCTGCCTGTCAAAGATTCGGAATCGCAAACAGAATCAGCAGGTGGCAACACACACTCCAGAAAATGGATTCTTTCCGTCTTATAATTCACAACACATTCCACTCGATAAGGAAGCTTGTCTTTTTTTTCTGAGCTTAACTGAATAACTCCAGCCGGGAATTTCCTGCGTGGTCTATCGCTCACTCCGACAAAACAACTGGCGTAGGTTCCGCAATCCCCATAGGATGTGCAGGAGGAACCTTTGTGTTTCTCCACAAATTTCCTACCTAATTTTTCCACACACGCACGAATCCCGATTTTCTTTGCTTCCGCATACGTCAACATTTTTCTCACCTCTTTTGTCGAATGCTTGACCTACCACTCAAATCCGTCTTCAATACTGTATTCACGACACATGCCAGTCATTGCTGATATCACCATGCTTGATTTCTGGTTTAGTATACGCAATGCATCAAAATCCCCCTCTGAGGCCTGTGGTATTTCCTCTCCAGCATGTGAATGACAAACCAAAGACAATTCCTTCTTTATCAGGCGTTGAAACAGAACCCCTTTGAATTCGCATTTTATAGAATCTCCATGAAACAGAATATCCTCACGTTTTCCTCTCAATAAAGCAAATTCATGCCCTGTACTTGCCGTCAAATAAGCGAGATCTATAAGTTCTATCGATTCCCTTGCAAAAGATTCCCATGCGTCCGTATTTTTCACTTTATTCAGAAGGTTTTTTCTTCTTGCATTCAACCCATGTTTTCCATTTCGTATATTCGCCAAGGATATTCTTTGCGATTTGGATGATTCTATTACAATTGAATCCGTATCTACAATGATCTTATTCCTCCCCATGATGATACAGAAAAAGGATAGCTATAACCATCTATCCTTTATATTTCCTACTTATATTATATAAAATATATCATCCAAAATCAATATCGAAGAAATAAATAAAAAAAGAGAGCCCCGAGCTTCCATCCTCGGGGCTGCTGCCAAGACCGGCAGCAAGCAAGAACTGAAATTCATGAGCAACGAATCCCCCAGAGAACCTCTCCGGGGGAAGCAATAGCCACGATGCAACATCATGGGCATTGCTTTCCCTGGAGCCACATGGGCTTCCCATACGCAAACAGGCCTCTTTCCCGAAAGATGGAAAGGGGCCTGTTCCTATGATACATTTCAGTTCTCTGATTATTCCAGTCACGCAAGCTGCCCGCTGGAATTTATAGCAGCACGGAATGCATCCGCAGAATCCCCATCCCCATCACTCGCAGGTAACCAGAAACCATCCTCAGACAGTTCCTTACGGCGATTGTCGATCAGGCAATTCTCCTGGCTCCAGGTCATCGTTCCTCTGCGCCTTCCCAAGGTTTCCCCCAGTGACGTAACTCCGTGCCCGCAGGGCACAAGGCAGATTCACTCTCTGATACAGTGGCGGGACCGCACCGGCATCTCACCGGACTTCCTTATTAAGTCAAAAGCATAAACATGCCCGACACCTGATCCATTGCATATGAAGTTGTTCATTTGCCTTACAGAATACCACTCCCCAAAGGGGATGTCAAGGACTTTATTTCCCATCCAATATCAAATCAACATGTTGACAGCCATCAGGCTCTGTTCTTCCGGAGTCGGCGCACGGTCAGGAAGCTTTGCCATCCTCTGCTTCGCCTGCTCGATGAGCTTTTTGGCCTTTTCCACTTCCGCCCCGTCGCACATATTCTGCTTCAGACCATCCTCCACCGCTTGCAGGTCCTGCTGGAGACGAGCAAGGACTGCCTGCATATCGCCCTTTGTGGCGGCGGCAGCGATTTGCCGAAGACTCTTGTTCTCGTTGATGGTTACGGTGCTCTTGGATGATTCCACGGTCATCTCGCCATCCTCATCAATCCTGACCCGCATGCCCTGGAAACCCACTTCGCCCTGCCTGCTGGCAAGCATCTCATCAGCTGCCTGCAGGTTGTCAAGGAGCTTTTGCCGCTTCTCCTCATCGTTCAGGCATTCACGCAAATATTTTCCGGAGATGCTGGTGAATCCTTCTTTGGCAACCGTGAAATTCGCTTGGAGATACTTGCTGAATTCATTGGTATTGGCAAAGGGATTCTTTTTCGCTCCGGAAAGAAGAGCTGCTGCTTCTTTCTGTTGCGCCTGCAAGGTTTCCATGAGACCTTTTTCCTTGTCTGCCCCAGGAGTCTCCTTCTCGGTTTTTCCCTGACGCGCATGCTTCTTCCTGATCTCATCCAGCAGAGATTGCCACCACGCTTTTTTCCCGGTGCGCCTGACACCTGCCGCTTCCGGCTTCCTGTCGCCACCCTCACTCACGCCAATGCTCCACGAACTCAACCCTCCATCCTTGTCGATTATCCAGCCCTGCGCCTTGATTGTCATATCGCCGCGTTTCGTCTGGATCTCAGAAGTCGTTTGCTGTACATCATAGAGCAATGCCTCATATTCTTCGCGCTTTGCCGGGTCATTCTCCATTTCCCTCAGAATATTGGGGGCAATCGAAACATTGCCCATGCCGCTCCCTTGAAACGGTTTCGTTCCAACGCTGAAGTTCAGTCCAGGAAATTTCTCCGAAAACTCCCCCAAGGTATCAGTTTTCTTCCTTCCCTTCCCGGCATCCTCCGATTTTGCCTTTTGGGCGAACCGGGCCGCCGCTTCCGACACATAACTGTTTCCGATACGCACTGGCATAGAAATCTTCTCCTTGAATACTTCCAGAAATCCTCTTTTGTGGTGGCAGGAAGTTCCGCATCCTTCTCCCAGATCAATCCTCCGTCAAAGTTGTTCTCCACTTCGATAAAGAACAGGCTTCCCTTCTCATAGGACCTCAGCTCGATGCTCTTTTCCCCATGCGTCTTTTCCGAGGCTTCCACCGCATTGATGAGCGCATTGTTCATACGAGGAACAAGTGCCGGATTATCTTTGAATCATCCGGCGAAGCGTTTTAAACAGGTGCTCCGGCTCCACCGGTTTGGAAAGATGGGCGTTCATCCCCGCCTGCAGGGACTGCTGCACGTCCTCGTCAAAGGCGTTGGCTGTCATGGCGATGATAGGGATGCTTTTCGCGTCCGGCCGATCCAGCGCACGGATGGCGCGGGCAGCCTCCAGGCCGTCCATCACAGGCATACGGATATCCATGAGGATCGCGTCGTAATATCCCGCAGGATGTTCCGAGAACATCTCCACAGCGACCTGCCCGTTCTCCGCGTGCTCGGAGCGGATGCTTTCCATTTCCAGCAGCATCATCAGGATATTCGCGTTGACATCCATGTCTTCCACCACCAGCACCAGGCTGCCCGCCAATCCGGCGGAAGACGGACTGCCCGGCGCAGCAGCCGGGTCTGGCGCGCTCTCCGCTTCCCGTTCCCGCCGGGACAGGATCTCCTGCACGCAGTGGGTCAGGGTGTCGGAAAACAGCGGCTTCGACAGGATGGCGTCCACTCTGGCCTGGGACGCCTCCTCCCGTTCCTCCTCCCAGTCATATCCGGTGAGCAGGATCACCACAGCCTTTCCTCCGTCTATGCTGCGCAGCTCCTGCGTCAGAACGATGCCATCCATGTCCGCCATTTTCCAGGCCGGCAGGATGAGCTGATAGGGCTCTCCCTGCGCCATGTGCGAGCGAATCATGGCAAGAGCCTCCGCCCCGCCGCCGGCAATATCTGTCCGTATACCGATGGACTCCGCGACCAGCTGCGCATGTTCACGGGATACCTGATCATCGTCCACGACCAACGCCCGCAACCCGCCCGGAAGCATCTTGCTCTGGGCTGCATGAGCACTGCGCCCGGAAGTTTTCAGCGTCACGGTAACAGTGAAGGTAGAGCCCACGCCCTTTTCGCTCTCCACTGCAATGTCGCCGTTCATCATGGAGACAATGTTTTTGGTAATCGCCATACCGAGGCCCGTGCTGCCAAACTTGTTACTGGTTCCCTCTATCTCCTGGGAGAACGCCTCAAAGATTTTGGGAATGTAATCCTTGCTCATGCCGATACCGGTATCACTGATGATGAAGCGAAGGCTGCGGTAGTTTTCAAAGTCGGTGGTCTGCTCCACGGTGAAGGTGACCGAACCCGGCGCTTGCGTGAATTTCACGGCGTTTCCCAGGATGTTGATCAGCACCTGCTTGAGCTTCATCTCATCGCCGGTGTAGTAGTCCTCGGTTTTTCCGATGATCCTGCACTCATATTGCAGGCCCTTGTCCGAGCATTGCCCACTTACTATCACATTGATCTGATCCAGGAATTCCCGGAAACTGAATTCCTCATCCCTGAGCTTCATGCGCCCGGACTCGATACGGCTCATATCCAGAATGTCATTGATGATGCCCAGCAGATGCTTGGCACTGGTCCCAATCATTTCCAACTTTTCTTTGATGCGCGGCGTGAGCCCCGGATCATTCAGGGCGATGTTGTCCAAACCGATGATGGCGTTCATTGGTGTACGGATCTCGTGGCTCATATTGGAGAGAAAGCTGGTTTTTGCCCGGTTTGCGCGCTCCGCCTTATCCAACGCTTCCTTGAGCATCTGCCGTTGGCTTTCCTCTGCACGCACGGTTTTCTCAATGTTGTGGATACCCAATAGTATCCAACGGGACTTCGGCCATATGCCGACCGGGACGATTTTTACCTGATAGGTCGTGCTGTTCCCCGCCGTATCCGTCAGCCTGAAATTGTGGTACAGCACATGGTCCTGCGTCAGGTGCTTCTTAATACTCGCAAGGTTTACGCGAGCGTGAAAGGCCTCATATTCCTCTTCGTTCAGATGGCTGAGCCGATTGAGAAAAGCGGAGAGGGAACGATAGGTATACAGCTCCGGGCAATGCTCCTTATAGCTGTCGTTTGTACGGAGCACTGCAAAGGTATCGCGGTCTATATCCGAGCGGATCAAAACATCATAATCGTCCGTCAGGGCGCTGAGCATCATCATCTGCTGCTCCTCGCGCTGCTTCCCCAGCTGGTTGACCACAAAGGACGACACCGCCTGCAAAATCAGCAGCGTGTTGGTATTGGCGCGGGGATTGTCCACGCCGAGAAAGCCGACAATATCGTCGCCAAGCCGCAGCGGCGCGGTCATCAGCGACTGGATATCCTGCATCGCGAGAATCTTATACTCATCTGAATCGTGGTCCAGCTCACCATCGGTAGAATTGATGTAAAACTCGCCATGGGCCTCAAACTGCACAATCCAGCGGTCCACAATTGCCATGTCCAGGTTTTGCAGCTTTGAGATTTCCGCTTCAATGCCCTCGGCGCACCACTCAAAGGTGTTGCTCATCCGCCGGGATCCCAGGTCAAACTCAAAAATACAGGCGCGGTCCGCGCTGTAAAACGATGCAACCAGGTCCAGCAGCTTGTTTAAGACGACCTCATGGCCTTCGTTCCTGCGCAAAATGGTAATGCAGTCCATCAAGAGGTCATTGATCCTGATTTTTTGCCGATCCAGTTCCTCCATTTCAGTAATCTTTTCTTTTGTGTTGGCTGCGAGCTGTTTGAATGTGTGTGTCAGGATGCCGATTTCATCGTCCTTATCATACTCCAGTGAAAAATCATAGTTACCTTCATCCACCTGCTTTGCGGCTTCTGTAAGATCACGAAGCGGCTTCGTAATGCGGCCTGTAAAGCGCATCATGGCTATGATTGCAATCCCCAGAATAACGGGCAGTGCAATAAGGATAACCCAGATCATGCCCATCCATCCGCTGTCGATCTCGGATATCGGTGCGCAAACATACAGCCGCATGCCGTTGCTCAGCGGAATCCAGACAGCTTCCTTCTCCACACCCTCATAGTTATAGCGTATGTAGTTGCTGCCTATGGACTGCTCAGGCTCATATACTGTTGCTGTTTCCAGTTTCAGCTGCGTAGAATCCAGTAGCGGGTGATAAAAAACATTTGCGTTTTCATCAAGAATAAATGCATATCCGCTCTCAAGGATCGAGATGTTTTCCACTTCCTTTTTTAACATCTCATAATCTATTTCAATGCCGATCACTCCGACAAACCGGTCATTCCAGTAAACGGGTGCATTATAGGAAATTACCCGGGTACCAAGGTTTTCCGTGTAATATGGAGGAAGCCATACTCCTTCGCCGGTTGCCTTCGGGACAGTAAACCAGACAAGTGCAGCCGTATCGCTGGTATCATACTGGGTGATGTCTGTTACTTCGTGCTCTATAAACCCTTCTCCGTCCTGATATACATACCAAAAGCCCTTTACGTCTTCAGATATCTCCGGATCTATCCTGAAATAGTAGGTAAGCACTCCGTTCGTGTTGTGCGCAATCCGTCCGAACAGATTACGGGTATGCTCAACCTTGCTGTCCAGATCTTCAAACGGCATGTCTTCAAAGCTGGCCGTTACCAGCATTGATACTGTCCGAACGGAGTGTTCTACGCTTTCAAAATACTGCTCCAGATTCATTGCGCCTGTTGTGGCAGTCAAATGAATCATTTGATCTGCGTCGTTTCTGCCCAGATTCCTGATTGAGACAACGCCAATCGCGGTAGCAATGCTTAGAGTAATCAGTATTACACTCACAACCGTAAAAGTGAATTTCGTTTGAATAGAATGCATCCGAGGATGCGCCTCCTTCATATCAGCTTTCGTAGTGTTCCATAGATGCAACGCCTCAGACAAGCTTGCCTTCCAAATGGTCCAGCTCGTGCTGCACGATTTCTGCCTCAAAGCCTGTGAACTTCCGCTTTTCCTTGTGCCAATCCATATCACGGTATTTGACCTCAATCCAATCATGACGATCAACTTCACGTTCACCGGGAATGGAAAGACACCCCTCCACGGCTTTGTAAGTCCTTGACGACTTCTTCACTACCTCCGGGTTCAGCATAGCCGTGAACCTGTTTCCCTCTGCTATGGCAATAATGGCCTTCCGCTCGCCAATCATGTTGGCTGCCATGCCCACGCAATGGTCCCTGTGGGCACGAAGGGTATCCAGCAGGTCTTCCGCTATGGCAATATCCTCTTTGACAGCCGTCTCAGCTTTCAAACCCAAAAACAGCAAATCCTTCATGATTTCCTTTACCATAGTTTCCTCCCTATTTATACTGGTAAACCACGTTTTGCAATCGGGGGCACTATCTATATAGAATAATCTTAAACCTTCGAGTTATGTTTTATATTCTACATATGGGAACTCAAATCCTGCCCGAAGACGAAAATTACCGTAATGAAAATACTGATTTTTCCTAATTTTATACTTCATAAAAGAGACCTTCCAAATGAAGGCCATCCCCGGCAACTACTATAACTTCCACCCCGGCAGTCATGTGGGGCAAGGAGTCGGGAAAGGCATCGGGATGATCGCCGATGGGCTAAACCGTGCCCTGTTCCCGGAGCAGACCACGACTGTCCTCCTGGAAACCATGGCAGAGAAAGCTCGGAGATAGGACGCAGCTTCAAGGAACTTCGCGCCATCTGCCCTTCATCCTGGAAACACTCAATGACAACGAGGGATATGCCGAGGAAATCGCCCTGCTGCGGAAACGGTTCCGGGAAACATAGATGCGACAAGATTTATCAAGAATCTGGCCAAGGCTTCATTTCTTTGCCAACAGGAACACCGTCCCTATGACAAGTGCCGCACCCAAAATATCCATCCAACCGAAACTAACGTTCAGGAAGGCCACAGAAAGAAGAATGGCCGACAATGGCTCGACGGAGCCGAGGATACTTGCCTCCTCCGGCTGTATGTACTTTATGCTTCCCAAGTAACAGCCAAAAGCTGTCACTGTGCCAAAAATGATGATGTACGCGTAGATAATCGCAGAAAGGCTGTCCCATCTGCCGGTAAACATCCACGGCGGACAGATCGGCATGAGCGCCAGACCGCCCAAAAGCATGCCCCATCCAACAACAAGAGTTGCCCTCCACTTACGGATCAATCGTTTGGGTTGCATGGTATAAAAGGCCGCCGCCACTGCCGAAGCCAGTCCCCACAGCAAGGCCTCAAGAGGTATTGCCAATGTGTCCAGCTTTCCATGCGTGACCAGGAGGAATGTACCTCCCACGGCCATAGCCACACAGACAAGTTCGATATACCGGGGCAGCTTGCGGGTGACCATCGTGGTATAGCCAATGATAATCACCGGCATGAGATATTGCAGGATCGTGGCCGCAGCCGCATTTCCATATCTGATGGAAGCAAAATAGGTGTACTGCACGGCCAGCATCCCAAAGATTGCGAACAGAAACACATCACGAGCATCTTTCCTGTCTTTCCAGACAAGCATGAGCCTTACGAAAGGATTTCGCGTATTGCAGCTACATCTATTGACAATGTGATTCGCATCGCCCAAATGAACAATCTGGCCTACAATTGAGAGCCTGCATGCCTCAATCCGTTTTTTCACCGCCGCTTTTCCACATGGTTGGAAAGGCGGCTATTTCATTGGCTCTATCCCCATAAAAAACGCCGTACCTTCCTTTTGACCGGAAGGTACGGCGTTCTTTCAGATAATCTGATATTTTTAATTTACACCTTGAGAATGCCCGCTGCGAAGCCGAGGATACCGATGGCGAAGAGGCCGAAGATGATCCAGATGGCGTTGACCTTTCTCTTCATGAGAGCCATGCAGGCGAAGGTCATCAGGAGCGGTACGAGACCGGGCATGAGCTGGTCGAGAATGCTCTGGACCGTCGTGACCACGACTTCCCCTTTGGCGTTGGTGATTTCCGATACCACCACAGGGATGTTGACCGAGGTCCACTTGTTGACCAGTGCGCCCATGACGAAGAGGCCGAGGATGGACGCGCCCTCCGTGAGCTTCTGGAGCTTGTTGCCGGCAACGTCCTGAACAACGTCCGTGCCCTTCGTATAGCCGTAGCTGATGCCGTACCAACGGATGAGCAGACGGATGAGGTTGAATGCCACGAAGAATACGATCGGGCCGAGGATGCTGCCGCTGATGGCGAAGGATGCGCCAAGAGCTGCCGTGATCGGACGGAGCGTACCCCAGAAAATCGGGTCACCGACACCGGCCAGGGGGCCCATCATACCGACCTTGATACCATTGATAACGCCGTCGGGGATGTCCGCGCCGTTTGCCCTCTTCTCCTCCATGGCGGCCGTGATGCCGATGATCGGAGCCGTGACGAAAGGCTGGGTGTTGTAGAATTCCAGATGGCGCTTGATGGCCTTCTTGAGCTCCTCGCCCTCATAGAGACGCTTGAGGATCGGAACCATGCCGAAGCAGTATCCAAGTGCCTGCATACGCTCCATGTTCCACGAGCCCTGCAGGAAGTTCGAGCGAACAAACGCCCAGAAAAAATCACCAGATGTCAATTTCTTTTCCATTTGCTATTCCTCCTGTTCCCGCTATCAGTCAAGCTCATCATCAAGATCGTCATCCGACCCGCCGCCACTGGGGGCTGCTGCCGGAGCTGCTGCAACCGCCGCATACTTCGGGTTGAGCTGCACATAGACCACTGCGCAGACGAGACCGATGACACCGAGAGCAACGAGGTTGAAATTCGTGAAAGCTGCAACGACGAAACCGAGGAAGAAGAAGGGCATGAGGTAGTTCGCGCCCATCATGTTGATGACCATTGCATAACCTACGACAACGATGAAGCCGCCAGCTACCTGCAAGCCGCCCGTGATGACCGGGGGGATCGCATCGAGCATCGCCTGGACAGCGCCCGTGCCGATGTACATAGCAACGAGAGTCGAAGGAACGGCGACGCGCAGGGCCTGGATGCCGAGAGCGCCGAGGTGGCAGATATCAATGCCGCGAAGGTTGCCCTCCTCAGCATAGCCGTCCGCCTTGTGCTGGAACACAACCGTAAGGGTACGGCAGAGAATCGTGAGAACCTGGCCGGCAGCGGCAAGGGGCATCGCGATGGCGATACCTGCGCCGATGCTCTGATGGCCGGCGATAACGAGAATCGTGGAAATAACCGATGCCAGTGCCGCATCCGGCGCCATAGCGGCACCGATGTTCATCCAGCCAAGGGCAATCATTTCAAGAGTACCACCGATGATGATGCCGGTGGTCATGTCACCAAGAATAAGACCGGTAAGTGTGCAGGCAATGAGCGGACGATGCATCTGGAATTCATCCAGAACGCTGCCCATACCGGCAACTGCCGATACGACAAAAATCGCAATAATTTGGATACTGCTAAGTTCCATAATGTTTCCCTCCAATTTTTGTTCCCAATAGGTTTCCCAATGTTTCCCATGGGGGAGTTGTCATACAGCCTCCCCCCAAGCAGGTGCAACAACGGCTGAAGCCAGTTCCTTATTTCAGCACGTCCATCAGCATGACTTTCTTGTCCGTGTCAACCTTGCGGATCTCCAGCTCAATCCCCTTGTCGTTGAGCTTCTTGAATGCTTCGATATCCTTGTCGTCCACGGAAACAGCCCCGGTGATCTGATGCTTCCCCTCCTTGAAGCTCATGCCACCGATGTTGACGCTGGTAATGGGCACGCCATGCTCCACCAGATAGAGAACACTGGTCGGATTCGTGAACAGGAGCAGGCACTTGTCATCCGCATACTTCGGATTCTCATAGACGCGGATTGCCTTATCAAGGTCAACCACATGGGACTGGATGCCGGCAGGTGCAACCTGCTTGAGGAGCGTGGAGCGGATCTTGTCCTTTGCAACATCGTCATCGCAGACAATGATGCGCTGGCATCCGGTCACCTTCGACCATACGGTTGCCACCTGACCATGAATCAAACGGTCATCAATACGAGCCAATACGATCTTCATTACAACTCCTCCTCATCCTCATCAGCTACTGCACTTGCATGGAACGTCTGCGCACCGTTCTTGCCGGCCTCGACTGCCTTGGACATGACATCCTTGATATCGGAACCGTCATCTGCCATCTGGGCGCTGATCATCTCGATGAGCATCGGCATACTGACGCCGGTGACAATGCCATAGGCCTCATTGCTGATGACGAGACGGCAGGCTGCATTGTACGGGCTGCCGCCGAACAGGTCATTGAGGAAGAGCACGCTGCCATCGCAGCCGCCATCCTTGAGTTCCTGGATGGCTGCCTCATACTTCTTGACCACATCATCCGGACCTTCTCCCGGAATCAATGTCACCGCCTTCACGTTCTTCTGCTCGCCGCAGATCATCTCACAGGACTTCACAAGTTCCTCCGAAAACCTCCCATGGGTTCCCACGATGATACCGAACATTGGATATTCCCCCTTTTCTATTATTCCAACAAATTTTGTCTTGCACCCAATTAATATGCAAGCAGCGTGCCAACTTTGTGTATCAAAAAAGAAAACCCTTGCAAGGCTTGCCCTGCAAGGGTTTTCTTCTTTTTCTCAGGAAAAATAATACACTTGATACAGAAACGATACACTGGATACGCTTTTTCAATACTTACAAAAGCATTTCACCCAAAACAGTATCCGTTACGTTTCCGGTTTCTCCCCCGGAATATCCATGATGGCCTCCGGGCCGCGATGTCCCGTGCGGATACGGACAGCATCCGAAAGCTCGAACACGAAGATCTTGCCGTCCCCCATCTTCCCGGTGCGGAGAACCTTCTGCGCCGTCTCCAGAACCTTCTCCACGGGAATCTCGCATACAACGGTCTCCAGCTTGATTTTCGGCACCAGATTGACATCATAGGCGCGTCCGCGATAGACCTCCTTGTGCCCTTTCTGCAGGCCGCAGCCATAGACCTGGCTGACAGTCATCCCCAGCACGCCGATGGAATTCAATGCTTCCTTGAGTTCCTCCAGCTTGCTCGGCCGCGTGACAATCTCTATCTTTGTAAGCTTCATCGATTTTTCACTCCTTTTACATTACCGCCATACTGTGCTGCAATTCTGCTGCCTCCTCGGGAGCAGCGAAGGAAGGTGCCCCGGTGAACACAGACGCCGCATAACCGCGCTCGCCATGCTCCACGATATCGAGACCTGCAATCTCCTCCGTCTCGTCGGCACGAATCTTCGTGAAAAGCGATACCAGCTTGTAGAGCACATAGGAACCGACAATCGCCAGCACATAGGCTGCGATCACAGAAATGACCTGTGCCACCAGCAGATCCGACCCGCCGTAGAAAAGACCATCGGCGCCATCGGGATTTACCGCCGTCGTCGCCCAGAGGCCCGTGGCAATGGAACCCCAGGTTCCGCCAATGCCATGGACGCCGAAGGCATCCAGCGAATCATCATATCCAAGACGTTCCTTCAGGACAGCAACCGCTCCATAGCAAACCGCTCCGCCGATCAGGCCGATGGCGATGGAAGGAAGAGGCTCCACAAAACCCGCGGCAGGCGTGATTGCCACAAGACCTGCCAGACATCCGGAAACTGCGCCCAGGATCGTCGGCTTGCCGCTGCGTATCCACTCGGGAACCACCCATCCAAGAACACCAGCTGCAGCTGCAGCCTGCGTCACGACAAAGGCATTTGCCGCCAGCTCATTTGCCCCAAGGGCACTGCCGGCATTGAAACCGAACCATCCGAACCAAAGGAGTGCTGCACCCAATACCGTCATGGGCAGGTTGTGGGGAACCATCGCGGACTTTCCATAGCCGCGGCGCTTGCCCAAAAGAATGCAGATCGTCAGGCCGGAAACACCGGACAGGATATGGATGACCAGGCCGCCTGCGAAATCCAACGCACCGAGCTGTGCGAGGAAGCCGCCGCCCCAGACCCAATGAGCCATGGGGTTGTAGATGAGCACCGCCCAGAGCAGCATGAGCACTGCGAAGGCACCGAACCGCATCCTCTCGGCAAATGCACCCGTGATGAGCGCAGGAGTGAGAGCCGCGAACATGCACTGGAAGGCCACGAAGGCAAGCTCAGGAATCGTTGCGCCTTCCATCACCTTCATCCCCACACCGGCAAGGCCAATCTTGCTGAAATCACCGATGAGGCCCTGCACATCCGGCCCAAAGGCCATGGTATAACCGATCAGAACGAACTCCACGGAAATCATTGCCAGTATGAACATGCTCTGCATGATGGTCGCAAGCACATTCTTGCTGCGGACCATGCCGCCGTAAAACAATGCCAGCGCAGGAGTCATGACGAACACAAGCGCTGCACTGATGAGCACCCACGCCGTATCTCCCGCATTGATCGCGCTCTCAGGCTCCGCCGCCATGACAGTCGGCATCGCAAGCAGGGAAAGCGTCGACAGTAAGGGAACTGTAACCTTCTTTTTCATAAAAACCATCCTTCCTACCTACGACGAAAAAAGGCGCCCTACGGGAGGAGTATGCTCCTCTCCGCAGGACGCCGTTGTCCCGTCGTTGACAGATATGTATGTGCGCCACAGAAGAAAAACAAAAGCCCATGCAGATACTTCTTATCTGCACAGGCTCCGTTGCCGTTCATCTGTTGACAGTGCTTATTATAGGACTTCCTCATGGCTTTGTCAACAGGTAAAAAATTGTATACAGGAATACAAAATCCTGTCCTTATCCAGCCACCTTGCTTCCCGTGCTGTACATCCGTATCGGCTCGGGATTGTCCTGGATGCTCCAGACACCGCAGGGGCAGACACCGGCACAGATGCCACAGCCGATGCAGCGATCCGGGTCGGAGACATACTCCCAGGAGCCGTCTTCCTTTTCCACACGGGTAATCGCCTTCTCCGGGCAGGACTCCAGACACATCTTGCAGTCCCGGCAGGTTCCGCAGCTCACGCAGCGGACGTGGTCATCCACGGGCTCTCCCAAAGAGCAGTGATGGCATTTGTCGAAATAGGCCTTGGAAAGCCTTTCCGCCGGAATCTTCTTCTTCTCGGGGAAGGGAACGGTCTCCCTGCCCATGACATAGAGATCGGCATACCACGCCGCCTTGCGTCCGTCGCCGATGGCATCCGTGAGGCGTCCCGGCTTGATGGTATCACCGGCCGCAAAGACACCCGGCAGGATGGACTTGTCCTCCTTTGGCACAAGCCAGCTCCCACGGAATTTCTGGATGCTGTCATCCTCCGGCAGGAAATCCAGCACAGGCTCCTCGCCGATGGAGACGATGACCTGGTCAGCAGGAAGGAATGTGCCATCGTTGGCATAGATCCCTTCCTTTGTGATCTTCTGTGTGAAGAAGGGCCAGACGATCTTCCCGCCCAGACCTTCGATATAATCAATCTCTTCCTTGAAGGCCGCAGGCTTCTGCACGTCCACCGCAATGACGGACTCCGCCCCCATCTCGTAGGCGCCGCGGCAGGTATCCATGCCGCTGTTGCCCGCGCCGATGACCACGACACGTTTTCCCGTGGCCGGCTTCTCCCCGCGGTTGATGGCCTTGAGGTATTCCAGCCCCATGGTCAGATGCTCCACCCCTTCCCAGGGGAAGACGCGGGACTTCGTTCCGCCCGTCGCCACGATGACGGCATCGCTTTCGCTGCGGATGGCATCGAATTTGGCCCGGTCCACCTTGCAGGAGGAGACAAACTTCACGCCGACGCTCTCGATGCGCTTGAGTTCCGCCTCCAGAAGCTCATGGGAGAGCCTTCCGCGGGGAATGACCTGCTCCAGCTTGCCGCCGATATGCTCTGCATCGTCGTAGACCGTGACCTCATGCCCCTTGCGGGCAAGCTGCCATGCCGCGGAAAGGCCGCAGACACCGCCGCCGATGATGCCGATCTTCTTGCCCGTCTTTTCCTTGGGCGGGTCCACCTGCAGGAAGGCACTGCGATAGCCAAGGGCACCGATCTGGATGGGCTCGTCAATGGAGCCGCGGGTACACCCGTCCATACAGGGATTCGGGCAGACCGAGCCGCAGACCGAGCCCGGGAAGGGCGTGTACTCCAGCTCCAGCTGGAAGGCCTCTTCCTCCTTGCCATCGCGAATGAGGGCATAGCGCCGCTGGGTCGGTATGCCCGTGGGGCAGCTGAACTCGCAGGGCGCCGCATACTTCGCATTGTCCCAGCTGGGGACGCGCAGGCGATACAGCCCCGTGGAAATGGTATTGTGGACGACGAAATCATCCTTCGCCACATCGGAGAAAATGCCGCCCTTCACCCATGCCTTCTGGCGGAATTCCTTTATGTTCGCAACATCTTTTCCCTGTCCCTTCGCCGCCTTGGAAGCCGCAGCCTTTTCCTCAAAGGTCAGGGGGCGCAGTTTCTTCCACTGGCTCCAGTCGGAAAGCTCTGCGCGAAGCTCCGGTCTCCCGACTTTCTCAAGGAACTCCTCCATGCCCCCGTCCAGGAAGGCAATGTCCTCCTCGTCCAGATCGAGGCAGCGGATATCCGAGGGATGGGTAGAGATGGGGCCGCGCACATAGACAAGGCCTCCCACCATGCCCACACAGGCACGCTCGCCGAGCACCGAGCTGAATTCCTCGCAGTCCACGCCGCAGACCACGGCGCGCCCGCCACCCATGAACTCGAAGGAGAAGGAGCCCACATTCTTGAGCACCCAAAGCTCCGGTTCCTCATAGAGCGGGTCATGCTTCATCAAGGAGCCGGTACGGGTTCCCGCCCGTCCGCCGATGAAGATCTTGCCCCCGGAGGAGCAATGCCCCGCCGTGTCGCCGGCATCGCCGCGAACCGTGATGATGCCGCCGGAATTGAGCCAACCCACATCTGCCGAGGCGGACTCATCCACCAGGATCTCCGTGTTCGGCAGGCACATGGAGCCCACGCGCTGCCCTGCATTCGTCACATGGAAGAACAGCTTCTTCCCCTCCGGGTGCCAAAGGGGGCCGCCGATATCATGCTGGCCCGATGCAGCAACCTCAAAATCCGTCTCGCCCTTCCTCACTGCTTCCTCGATGGCAAGCAGGAGGTCCTGCGTGGACATGCGTTCATGCCCTTTCATCGTATCTATCTTAAACATCTTGTTTCTCCCTCCGCGGTCAGTGTCAACCAATCAGCCTGTTTCCCTGTGCATCAGCACACATACTGCAAGCCCAGCTTGTCCGCCACGGCCTTGTCCGTAGACACAAGGGCGTCGCTTCTGCCGATAGGCAGGGAACTGTTGCCGATGGGCGCCATGAGCTTCTTGAGTTCCGAATCGAAGGCCAGCACATAGTCCACGATCTTCTGTGCGCCACGATCGATGTCAAGCCGCTTCACGAGGCGCGGGTCCTGCGTGCAGATACCCGTGGGGCATTTTCCCGTATTGCAGGAATTGCAGCGCCCCTGCTCGTTCCCGACACAGCCCAGAAGCTGGATGAGCACCTTGCCCACGAAGACGCCGTTGGCACCCAGGCACATCATCTTGAAGGCATCCGCCGCCGCGTTGCCCGTCATGCCGATGCCGCCGCCGCCATAGAGGGGAATCTGCCCCTGCAGGCCCTGGGCCACCGCAGCCAGATAGCAGTCGCGGATCTTCGACACCACGGGATGCCCCGTATGGTCGAGGGAAACCTCGTTGGCGGCGCCTGTGCCGCCCTGTATGCCGTCGATGAAGAACCCGCCGCAGATCTTGTAGGGATCGCGCAAAAGGTTGTTGTAGACGGAAACCGACGTGGAAGATGCCGCGCACTTGATAGCGACAGGCACACGGAAACCAAAGGCCGCATTCATGGAAAGATGCATCTTCTGCACACTCTCCTCGATGGAATAAAGGCCCTGATGGTTCGGAGGCGAGGAAAGGGTCGCCTTCGGCACGCCGCGGATGGCCTGGATGTGCTCCGCAACCTTCGCGCTGGGAAGGAGGCCGCCATCTCCCGGCTTCGCGCCCTGGCCGATCTTGATGAGGATGCCCGCCGGGTCCGTCACCATATGGGGAATCGCCTTGATGATGCGGTTCCAGCCGAAATGGCCGGAGGCAATCTGGATGATGAAATACTTGAGATACTCCGACTGCAGGAGCTTCACGGGCATGCCGCCCTCACCGGAGCTCATACGCACGGGAAGGCCATGCTTCTCGTTGAGATAACCCACGGCCAGCGCCACTGCCTCCCATGCACGGGTGGACAAGGCACCGATGGACATATCGGAGAACACCAGAGGGTAGATCCAGTTCACCGGCGGTGTGCTCTTTTTCTTGACCAGCTTCCCGTCCACCACCTCGAAGGGCAGTTCCTTGGAGGACAGCACCCGTCCGAAGGGAGCACGGATATCAAAGGTATGTCGCGCCGAATCCAGGGAGGGGTCCGTCATCTGGGAGATGCGCCCCACCACGATGCTGTCCAGCGTGCGCTGGGCATTCAGGTTCGTGCGGCCGCCCCGCTTGATGGGGCCATTGTCGCGGGAGAGAAGCGTCTTCCTCGTGTCGGGATTCCGCACGGGATGAATGGCGTTGTTAGGGCATACCTTCTCGCACATGCCGCAGCCACGGCAGAAATCCGTAAGGCTCGCCACCTGCTTGATGATGGGCAGGGCCATGTGATGATGCACAGGCTTCGGCTGGCTCTCCTCGGAAACGGTGATGGACTTCTTCTGCACTTCCACCTTGATGGCCTTGAAGGAGCAGCTTGCCACACAGCTTCCGCACATGGTGCAGCGATCCGCATGGTACTCGATGATCCACGGAAGGTCGTTGACTCCCACGTCCTGTGTCTTTACTGCTTCCATCTCGTCACCTCCAAATCGTTGTCAATGACAACAATCTCCCTCTCATTGGGATAGATATCCTTCGTCATGTCGCGGTCCGGCAGGATCTCGTTGATACCGCAAACCTCAGAGGAAATCGCCACCATGTTCTCGTCGCGCCCCACCACCACGGGACGGAGCTTCTTGGAGTCACAGCAGGTCACCATGCGGCAGTCCGGCAGCACGCCGATGACCGTGTTGGGCCCGTTGATCTCCAGGTTTGCAAGGGACTGGCGGATTCCCGTCAGGACCTCCTTGTCCTCCCGCTCCTCGATTTCCTCGAAGGGCAGGGGGGTAATCACATGCTTGTAGTAGCCAAGGGGCCATTGCAGCTCGTGATGGACATAATGCAGCGTATTGAGGAAGCACTGGGAGTCCGACTCGAACCCAATGTAGCCGCGGTGCAGCGACTTCTGGAACTCCTTGTTCTTCGTGTAGAAGGTGTTCTCCCCGTTGGCGCAGAGGGTGTAGCCCTGCAGGAAGAAAGGATGCGCCGCATAGCGGACAATGGCATAGTTCGTGTTCTGGCGGCACTGGGCCACGATGGACTTCGCCACGAGGCAGCCATTGTCATCCCAGAGATGGAAATAGGTAGCGATATCGCTGGGGTCCCCGATTTCCTTCAGAGTCAGCACATCGGGCCAGAAGGAATAGACAAAACCCTGCCCGCTTTCCTCCAGCAGCTTCCGGAGGGCAAGACGGGTATCCAGAAGAAGGTCCTCCCTCTGGCGCTTCGTCATCTTCTCCGCATCCTCCGGATAATCGTAGTTGCGAAAGATATAGTAAGGCATCGCCTGGATATCGAGCCCCGGGCGCTTGTCGGGAATGGGGATCCATTCCGCGAGCTGCACGAAGTTATGGGCATCCATGTAGTTCTCCACCAGCTGTGCGCCGCGCTGGGTGCATGCCATGGACAAGAGCGGCTTGTCCTTCTGCCCGGAAAAGATGCCATAGAGATCCTGCATCACCATGGCAAAGCCTGAATTATCATGTCCCTCCTGCTGCGGCAGCATGAGCTTCAATGCCGTCGAGGGCTGGATGGGAACCTTGCTCTTAATGGAGCCGATTCTGCACATTATTTTCCACTCCTTTTCTTGGGAACCAGAGATACTCTGGCCCTTACAGTCCGATGACTTCCGTGAAATAGATCACCGTCACCGTATCCTCCATGAGAATGCGCCTCTTGTAGATTTTCTCGAAATCGGCAATGAGGTCTTCCCTGGTGGTGATTTCCGGGTTCTGGTTGTCCAGATCCTTGGAGGTCAGGGTTCCCATGGTCTTCACGCGAACCTTGTCAAGGAAGGCCGTATAGAGCTTCTGTTTCTGCTCCCCCTTCTCCCCCGTGGTGATCCACACAATGGAATTCTCCGGAAATTGCGCGCTGATATCGCCAAGGCGTACCGTGCATCGCTTGGCGCGCGCAATCAACATCTTCTTATGCTTCTCTTCGCGGAAATTAAGTGCCATCATAATTGCATTCCTCCTAAATAAAGAACCATCTATTTCTTTGCCGCCTTCAGCACGGCTTCTGCAACCTCCTTGATCGTCATGCGCTTCATCATGGCATAACGCTGGATGCGGCGATAGCTTTCCTCCTCCGTGAGATTGTGGGTTGACATGAGGATTCCCTTGGCGCGGTCCAGAAGCTTCCGCATCTCCAGGGAATCCTTGAGGTGCAGGAGTTCATCCTCCAGAGCTTCTATCCTCTGGATGAGAGCTTCCTGGATCTTGGCCTCCTGCTCCCGCCGCCGCAATTCCGTGATATCGGAAAGGACCATGATCGTCCCAAGGGCATTCCCGCCCTCGGAAAAATCCAGCCGTCGTTCCTTCAGACTTCGGTCCCCCGCCTGCATCTCCCTTTCCCAGGGAAACTCCCTGGCGACGATTTCCCTGTCGATGCCGCGCATGAGGCAGGGGTCCTTGACGTTCCTTCCCAACAGGCTCCCCACACCCAAAGCGCGGTAGATATGCAGGACAATCTCATCCGCAAAAACAATGCGGTGAAAACGATCGGCAATGAGGATCCCGTCCTCCGTCGTCAGGCGGCGGTACATGGCCGGGTCGTTCCTGCCCCCATGCAGGAGCACCATTTCTGCCCCATACAGAAGATGGGCGTACTCCTCCATGGGCCGCACAAGCTGGAAGGAGAGAGAGACCACCGCGATGCACTTCTCACTGAAATCCTTCAAGGGGCACGTTCTTACCCCCGTCGTGCCTGTCGCCGTCTCCCTCCATTGGGTAAGGGAGGTTCCCCCGCAAAAGGTTTCCCTGACCAACGGCTCATCCGGCCGATATTCTTCCGTTTCCTGTACGGATTCCCCCGCAACAGGAATCACTGTGGATGGGCACACATCCTCCACCAACGAATAAGATCCCTCCCGCAGCGCAGGAACATAAAGCCTGAGACGAGCACGGACAAGATCCGCCACAAAGGGAATGCATGCCGAAATCTTCCTCAGATGCTCTATCTGCACATGCGAAAGGGAAGTTTTCATGTTGCAATGCTCAATCCATGCCGACATAAACTTCCCCTCTTATGATGTACTGTCGTGTAACAGTATTCATTATAATTATATTACATATGCTTGTCAATCATATTATTCATAACAGAGCATGTATACAAGAATATACCTCAACTGTATGCCTCAAATCATGTTCGCCATGAAGTAGAGCTCATCTTCCTCTATGGAGAGTTTCAAGGTCTTCTCGAAGATCGCCGCCGCCTTTCGCAAGGCTTCCAGCTTCTTCCCATCGGTCTTTGACTTGTCGCTCTTGTAGACCAGCGGCGCCCGGATGACCACGCGCTCCAGCGCGCAGCCGCAATGGACAATGAGCCGTATGCGGATGGGGTTGGTGAAGCTCTTCCCCAATTCCTTTTCCAAAGCCGCGTCAAAATCCAGCAACACTCCCATGACCTTTGCCGGATTCAGATAGGTGAGGAATTTCTGCAGGGACTCCTCGCAGAGCCGATGCACCACCAGATTGTTCCGCTCCCGCGGCACGAGGCTCAGTTCGTGGCTGAAAACCAGCTCCGTGAGCATCTGCTCCCCATCGCCGCCAATGAGCTGCTCCAACGGAATGAAGGGAATGTCCAGCTTCGGCTTCTTCATGCCCACGGCGCCGATGACCTTGTATTCCTCCATGATTCCCCGGATCTTCTCCTCCATCTTCACCAGGCCGATGGGGATGACCTCCACGCCCCGCCCCGTATGATGAAGGATTTCCTCCACCAGGGCCTTGAGCTTCAGTGCCGCCCCCTGTCCCGTGGAACAGATGGTGACGATGGCCTCCCGCCGGCCCGTCCCCTCTTCCCCCGCAAAATCCACGGTCTCATATCCCTTGAAGGTCCGCAGGGACTCATAGATGGAATCGATATCCATCCCCACCATATCCGCCTTGCGCATGGCCTCGAGAATCAGGGGCGTGGACACCATATCGAGGGTGCGCACCTTGATGCCAAGCTGCTCCGTGAGCATGGAGCCGAAATTGCAAAGGGAGCCCATGTCCGCAAGGATGAGCACGCCTCTGGAGCAGTTCATGCCCCGAAGCAGCGTCACCATCTTGTCGAGGATTTCCTGGGGCTTCACATCCAGGGGCATATCCACGGGAATGAGATTCGTATCGCTGACGCTGAACAGCTTCTGCGCCACCTCCACCATGGAGGTCGCCGTGCTCTTTCCATGTGTGGCCACGAGGATCACCACATGCTCCTCCAGATCATCGTCCTCCGAGGATTCCAGCAAGAGGCCGATATACGCCACCTCCACCTGGGGCACGGAAATATGATACTGTTTCTCAATCAAGTCCTTGATTTCCAGCGCCACCTGGAAATAGGGAGAATCCTGCTGGATTTCTCCGCCGATTTCCGTATAGGGAATGGTCTCATTTGCCTTCACCCGTTTCAGGAAGGCTGAGAGATGGAGACTGAATGCATAGAGGAAGCGGTCCCGGTAGCTGCGGTTCAGCCGCTTCTGCACCACAAGGGACACCTGCTCCGAGAAATCCACGAGGGAGGCATCCACGATCTTGAGCAGACGCTCCCGCGTGGTCATGCTGACAGAATCTTTCCTATTATATAGAGAATTGATGTAGACATTGACATCCGAGGCCACCATCTGCTTGATGAGGCTAGCGCTGATACCCTCCCCCTTCAGGAGCTTCACCTTGTCTTCTACCACGCGGTAGAGATTGAAGGCATCCCGGTCCGACTCAGATTCCTCCAGGATGCGCTTTTCCCCCGAGGGAGTGATCACCAGGGGCTCGTCAATGTACTTCGCCAGTTCCGAAAGATCATGGCGGTTCGCCGAAAGCGTCAGAAGGCCGTTCTTCACATTGGGCGGCAGCATGCGGAAATCCACCTCAATGTAGTCCGGATTGTCGAGGCCGTTCAGGAAGGCCTGGGCACAGAGCAGCTTGATGTTGGACTTGAGCTGGCCAACATTGCCGTTACCGATGCTGCCGATGAGTGCCTTGATGGGCTCCACGCTGATGCGCACCGGCTTCTTTACCCGCTGTGCCTCATCTCCGAACAGGAGCTTGATGATGTCGAGCTTTTCCGGCAGGGAACGCTCCGCCAGCGGCTTGATGGCAATGATGTTCGGAATGCGCCGCACAAAGGTCTTGGTCAGTGCGGAATCCGGGTCCTCCGTGGTCGCCCCGATGATGAGCACCTTGGCACTGCGGCTGCGGGCGGTTTCCCCCAAACGGTTGAAGGTTCCCGTGTCCATGAAGTAGAAGATCATCTCCTGCCCTTCCGGCGGAAGACGATGGATCTCATCGAGGAACAGGATGCCCCCGTCCGCCTCCTCCACCAGACCCGTCTTGGCAGAGTCCGCCCCCGTGAAGGCGCCCTTGATATGGCCGAAGATATGGGAGATGAGCAGCTGGGGATTGTTGTAGTAATCCGCACAGTTGAAGGTGATGAAGGGCGCATCCTCCGCGAAGCGGTGCATGACCTTGCCGTACTCGAACATCATATGGGCAAAGAGTGTCTTGCCCACGCCCGTCTGCCCGACAATCAGGGTGTGCAGCCCATCCGGCGGGTAAAGGATGGCAGCCTTCGCCTGCTCCACCTGCACCTTAAGGCTGGTCTCCGCGCCGATGAGCCGCGCAAACGGCTGGGCCTGCCCGCCGCCGGAATCCTTGATGCACTCCTCGATGGCACGGAACTCCAAGGGTCCCGCCCCCAAATCGGCTCCCCCAAGATTCTCCAGCGTCTCCCTGTCAAAATAGCGCACAGGCCGCCCCAGGATCTTCACAATGCGGTTCTGCCGGTGAAGCACGTTCAGTTCCATGGAAACATTGTTCCGCAGGATATCAAGGGCATCCGCAATCTGCTGCGCATCCAGTCCCACCTGTCCCTTGAGCTGCTCCTTCTTGTACTTGCCCGACTCCTGCCGAATGTATTCAAAAATCCGCTCAATCCGCTTCAAAAGTGCATCCCTCCTTCTGATACTCTTTTAATCCTGCCTTACAGTGTATCAAAAAGGAAGGACATTTTCAAGGTGGCGTCATGCTATTCAGCGCTTACAAAAGAGCCGTCATGGAGAGCATGACACTCTCTATGACTTCACATCGCCTTGCAAAAACAAGCAGATATCTATCCGAATCTTGGAAAGCAGTGCATGAATGTGGTATAATCAAGACAGAATCAACGATGCGGAGATGATTGCATGGGTACAATCAAGCCTTGGGAGGAACTGAGCTTTCAGGATGACTACATGTTCAAGCGCGTCATGAGCCATAAGCGGCTTTGCAAAAAGATGTTGGAAAAGATACTTCGGATCGAGATTCGGGATATCTGCTATCTGGAGGACGAAAAGACCATCAAATCCGGCTACGGAAGCAAAGGAATCCGCTTGGATGTCTACGTGGAGGATGACCGGAATACAATTTACAATATTGAACTGCAACTAAGAAAACCGAAAGATGATGGGTTGTACCGCCGGATGAGGTACTATCAAGCGATGGTGGACGCCGATTTGCTTATGGTAGGAGCGAAGTATTATGAGCTGAAGGATACCTTCATCATCTTCATCTGTCCGTTTGCCGTTCTGGATGGGGAAAGGCATCTCTACACGTTCCGGAACTACTGCATCGAGAACCACGAGCTTGAGATGCCGGATGGGGCAACGAAAATCCTCCTCAGCACGAAGGGCAGGTTGGACGATATCCCATCCGACCTGAAAGCGTTTCTCGATTATGTTGATGGTATTCTCGGGAATGATGAATTCGTACAGGAAATCGACAGGGAGATAAAGGAACTTAAGAAGCTGGAAGCAGAGAGGGTGGCATACATGACTTACGCAATGAAAATCCAGGAAGAACGGGACGAAGCGAAGGAAGAGGGAAAAATTGAAATGGTGTTCAGATATATAAAAAAGAAAAATGTTTCTATCGATGCTGCCTTAGACGACTTTGATGTTCCCGAAACAGAAAGAGTACAGTATGCGAATAGGTTGCAACAGTTGCTGAATTGACCAAAGACTTTGACTCTTTCCGAATCCTTGGCGTTGCCGTGTCTGTGCAATTCGACATAACAAAAAAAGCTCCTGCTTTCCATCAAAAATGATGTACTCACAAGAGCCTCAACACAAGCATGTATATTATATCAAGTTTTGTATAAATTTGCGCAGGGCATACCGCTTGCGGTTTAGAAAACAGAAAAGGCCTCGTCATAGGGAGTGTCATACTCTCCATGACGAGGTCTTTTCTGTACTGCCTGATTCTCCTGTATTTATCTCAGCCAACAATCAATTCTTCTCCAGAACCGTTTTCAAATAGTAATAAACATCATTCATCCAGTCATTGGAGCCTTCTTTTTTCACTCTTTTGCATATGCCGCTTTCCTCATGGCAATAGTGGGCAATACCTTGTTGCCTGTCTTCCTTGAAGGTCATACGCCCCACGTCCACGATCCTGTCCTCCGCATAATTGATGGAAACCTCCGAGACCGCAATGATGAGTTCCTCTCCATCATCGGAAACGACATAGGCAGAACTCAAATCCAAGGCACTGCCAAATTGGTTTCCGGAAGCATAGACGGGGTAGTTTCTGTCCCCCTTCCAAAAATGTATGCCATCCAGCTCCTCCAAGGCCGACGCATATACGACTTTCCCCTGATTGCCGCCAATATACGTCATACCTCCCGACAAAACACAGATGGTTGTCACAAGCAAAACCAGAATTGCCTTCTTTTCCAAACTACCGCAGATAAAATTTTTCATTGCCATAAAAATCCCCCTTTTCGAGCCTCTTCTTCCACAAGGGCACATATTCCCGACAGCCTCGCTCCTTGACTTCGGCGCACACTCGTCAATCATTTCCATTATGCTGTATTTATAAACAAACTTAACAATAAACATTAAATATTTTTATAAATTTTGTTGTTCATTAACTACTCTCGACAAACCGGGTGTCGGGCAAGCCCTCAACCAGGCAAGCGGTCTACGCAGCAACTACCACAACCGGACGCAGCACTACGCCCTCTATCCCGTCAGCCGAAACATTCGGGAATACTTTTCTCAGGATTTGGAAAGCCCCATTGACATCGGCGTTTATGAGCCTGTCATCGTTTGCTCGGAACAGTCCGCGATGTATCCTGCGAGTCTTGTCATAGTTTTCCTTTGAAGGGGATTCTCCATCCAGGAATGACGTACCGCTCGTATAGCTTTCTTCCGTCAGGATGACCGCTATGCCTCGTTCTTTCGCTTTGTACTCCATCATCTGGATAAGCCTTGCAAAGGGAAGCTGCACAAAGTGCTGGTTCACTCGCCGGGATAACTGACTGTCCTGCTTCCATTCCTTGTTTTGCCCTATGACAATGGTGTTTATTCCCCACTCTGCACATTTTTCAACAATCAGTCTGCTGGCCTTGTGCATGTAATCGTCAATCTTGCGATTCCTTTTTGCCGTAAAACGCCGGATCTTATGGGAGGAATAGTGCCCTGTCATTTGTTGGCAGGAACTTTTCAGGCGAGCCAGTTCCTTGTTGTAGAACTGGTTCATGGCCTTGGGCACCCGTCCGTTTACAATCAGCGGAGATTTTCCGATGTTTGTTGCCATCGTCAGCAGGTTGTCCACGCCTATGTCAATGCCCGCATATCTGCCGTTGTCCTTCTTTTGCGGAACTGCCTTTATGGTATAGACAATCTCCATGACAATATCTGTGCCATTGGGAACAAATCGCACCTGCTGAAACGTGTCGAACTCCCTCTGGCTTTCCTTGTCTTTCACAAACTCAGGAGTCACCTTGAACCCTCGAAAAGCCTTTGGGAATACGATTTCGGCTTCCTTCAGCCTGCAATTCTGGTTTGTCAGCACAAGCATAAATTTGCCGTTCTTTTCCTTATACTTGGGCATCTTGGGACGGCCAAGATACTTTTCCTTGTGCTCCTTCCAGTCTTTTATGGCAGCAAAGAAGGATTTCCAGTTCTTGTCCAGCAGACGAAGGATCTGCTGAGCGGCCTGAGCTGTAGGCATGGCCCTGTAATCGGGATAATCCAGATCTGCTTTGAGCACCCTGTCCAGTTCATCATACCGCATCCACTGGCCGTTCTTGAGGAACCTGTTGCGGACAAGGTAGTTTCCGTGGTTGTAAAGATTCTTGGCCAGGTGGCAGAACTCGCCAATCATAGGAAACCAGGGAGAAGCGGGTCCTCAGCTTTCTTCGGCATCCTCTATCGCCTCCTTAATCCTTTTCAGCCTTCTGCGGCTGGAATACAGCTTCATGGAATAGCAGTGAAGCAGACTTACGATTTCATCAAAAACTTCCTGCGTATCCAGTTTTGCGGAGCCGACCTCGCTCATCACAACGATTTCACAGTTGTATTTCTGGAACAGATGGTAAAAGAGCTCGAAGCCAACACGGGAGAGCCTGTCCTTGTAGGTAACGACCACCCGCTCCACATGGCCTTCCAGCACTTCATCCAGCAGCTCAAAGAAGTCCTTGCGCTTTTCAAAACTGATTCCGCTGGCTATGTCGGAGTAGATGCCGGATATGGTGTAGCCGTTGGAAAAACAGAACTGCTTCAAGAGTGAAATCTGGTTTTCGAGATCCGGCTTCTGCTTGGCTGTTGACACGCGAGCGTAGATGAAGGTCTTACGCTTCATGTCCTTGTTCAGGAAGCCGTATACATCCTCTTCGTTATAGTCATACCGTTTGTTGGGCAGGACATTGACCCGGATGATGCCGGTCTTTACATATTTGGTAAGTGTTGGCCGTGTGATTCCGAGAACACGAAGCACATCTTTGGCTAACATGGTACAATCCTCCTTCC